>NZ_QFPF01000050.1 GCF_003248605.1 Microbacterium sp. | reverse complement strand
AAGGGAGCGGATGCCTGGGCCCAGGCATCCGCTCCCTTCGTCGTCACGGGGTCAGTGCTTGGCGCCCTGCGCGGCAACGGCGGCAGCACCCGCCGCAGCGGCCTCGGGGTCGAGGTACTCGCCCGGTCCGAGCGGCTCGAGGTTCTCGTCGAGACGGTAGACCAGCGGGATGCCGGTGGGGATGTTGAGCTCGGAGATGTCGTCGTCGCTGATGCCCTCGAGGTGCTTGACGAGGCCGCGCAGCGAGTTTCCGTGCGCCGTGACGAGCACCGTCTTGCCGGCCTTGAGGTCGGGGGCGATGTCGCTGTGCCAGTAAGGCAGCATGCGGTCGATGACGAGCTTGAGCGATTCGGTGCGGGGGATCTCCCCGTCGATCCCGACATAGCGGGGGTCGTTCACCTGGCTGTACTCGTCGTCATCGGCCAGCACGGGCGGCGGCACGTCGAACGAACGGCGCCACAGCATGAACTGTTCCTGGCCGAACTCCGCGAGCGTCTGCGCCTTGTCCTTGCCCTGGAGCGCCCCGTAGTGACGCTCGTTCAGGCGCCAGGAGCGCTTGACCGGGATCCACAGGCGGTCGGCGGCGTCGAGGGCGAGGTCGGCGGTCTGGATCGCCCGGCTCAGCACCGACGTGTGCAGCACGTCGGGCAGGAGTCCCGACTCGGCGAGCAGCTCACCGCCGCGCGTGGCCTCGGACTTGCCGAGCTCGGTCAGACGCACGTCCACCCAGCCGGTGAAGAGATTCAGTTCGTTCCATTCGCTCTGGCCGTGGCGGAGCAGGATCAGGGTATGGGGCGCGGTCATGGGGCCATGATATCGACGCCCGGCAAACGCCGTGCCGCCATCATGGAGGCATGACACCGCGTCGCTCCCCCACCCGCGGGCCCGTCGGCCAGGCGACCCGTGGCACGACGGGAGCGAACCGGCTGCGGCGCAACGACCGCTACCTCGCCACGTTGCCGACGCTGCGCCGCGCGGCCGATCCGCTCGTCGTCGACCTCGGCTACGGGGCGAGCGGCGTCACCGCGCTGGAGCTGCACGCGCGATTGCGAAAGCATCGCCCCGACGTCGAGGTCGTGGGGCTCGAGATCTCGCCCGAGCGCGTGGCGCGGGCGAGCGCTCAGATGGAGCGCGTGCGTGCGGGCGAGACGACGTTCGCGGCCGACGCGCGGGTGTCCTTCGGGGTCGGCGGATTCGAGATCCCGCTCGAGAACGGACGCCGTCCGACGATGATCCGCGCCATGAACGTGCTGCGCCAGTACAACGAGGGTCAAGTCGCCGCCGCCTGGGCGCTGAGCGCCGCCCGCCTCGCCCCCGGCGGTCTGCTCGTGGAGGGCACGTGCGACGAACTGGGCCGCGTCGGCTCGTGGATCGACGTCGACGCGGACGGCACCCCGCTGCGCCTCACGATCTCGCTGCGCCTCACCGGGCTCGAGACCCCCGGGATCGTCGCCGAGCGACTGCCGAAGGCACTCATCCACCGCAATGTCGCCGGAGAACGCGTGCACGACGTGCTCGCGGCGATGGATCGCGCGTGGGCCCGCGCGGCGCCCGCGGGCGCGTTCGGGGCGCGTCAGCGCTTCATCGCGACCGTCGAGGGGCTGAAAGACGACGGGATGCCGGTGCTCGGCACCAGGGCACGGTGGCGACTGGGCGAACTCACCCTCCCCTGGTCGGCCGTCGCGCCACGCTGAGGCGGCGTCAGATGCGCGGCACCTGCCGCCGCGCCTCGTCGCGCGGCATACCGGCCGCCACGAGCAGGTCGACGGCGAGGGGACGCAGAGCGGCGATGAGGTTCTGGTCGCCGAGCGAGGCGTCCGGGGCGACCTCGCGTGGATCGAGGTGGTGGGCGATACCGAGCACGCTCTCGCGCGCGACGGGCTCGAGCGAGATGTCGTCGATCGACGCGCCGACGAGGGCGATCCCCCGCCCGAGCCCCTGCAGCAGGTCGGCCACAGCCGGGCGCGGGGCGCCGTCGTCGGCCACGTACACCGCGCGGCGCGCGATCACGCGCAGGTTGCGCACCGCAAGATCCGTGCCCGCAAGGATGCGTTCGCTGCGCGCGAGGTCGGACCGCCGCCGGCGCAGCCACGGCGAGATGCGCGCGATCGCCACCGACGAGTCGAGCGTCTCGCGCCACGCCCGCACGGCGGGATCCAGTGCCCGTGCCTTCTCGAGCCCGCGCTCGGTGCGCATACGGCTGCCCCGGCGCAGGCCCTGGGCGAGGGTGTCGACGGCGTCGTCGATCGAGGCGTAGAGACGGCGCACCTCGCGCGCGGCTTCGAACCGCGGATTGCGCGGGATGAGCGCGGTGACCAGGAGCGCGGCCGCCCCGCCGAGGAGCCCGTCCAGCAGCCGCCCGAACGGGAAGGAGGCACCGGTGGCGGGCAGGATCAGCACGATCGCGGACTGGATCGAGGCCGCGATCGCGAAGGCCGGCTGCGGAGAGAGAAAGCGGCCGATGGTCAGTGTGAGCAACAGGGTGAGTCCCAGCTGCCACCACCCGTCGCCGAGCCCGAGCATGATCAGCTCGGCGATCAGGATGCCCACCAGCATCCCGGTCACGGTCTCGAGGACGCGACGCGGACGGGCATCGCGCACGAGCCCCAGACTCGAGACCGTCACTGTGGCGGCCAGCAGCGGCGCGGTGTGGCCGAGCACGAAGTACGCGAACGTGTAGGCACCGGTGGCGGCCGTGACGATCTGAAGGATGGCGAACGCCGAGCCGCGCAGCCGCTCGATGCCGGGCCGCGGGTCGAACCGGTCGCGCATGCGCACCGGCACGGCCACGGTCATCGGGGTCGAATCGGGCCGCGGTGCTCGCGCCGCCGAGCGACGATCGTCGGGCTCGGGGGCGTCGTCCTCGGCGTCGGAGCCGCCCCGGGGCCCGCTCACGCGCGGGCGCGGGACGACAACCGCGGCAGGCGGGGCACGGATGCTGCGGCCCCCGCCTCGGGAGGCACGATGACCTCCTGCGCGGCCGCGATCCGCTCGTCCTCCACCGCGATGACGACGGCCGCATCGGGGGGAAGGGTGCGCTTGACGACCGCCAGCGCGATGGGACCCAGCTCGTGGTGCAGCGCCGCCGACGTGATCCGGCCGACGACTGCGTCGTCACGCAGCACGTGCGCGCCCCGCGCGGGAAGCACCGAATCGCTGCCGTCGAGGTGCAGGAAGACCAGGCGCCGCGGGGGGTGCCCGAGATTGTGCACCTTGGCGACCGTCTCCTGGCCGCGGTAGCACCCCTTGTTCAGGTGCACCGCCGTGCGCAGCCAGTCGAGCTCGTGCGGAAGCGTGCGCTCGTCCAGCTCGGCGGCCCATCGGGGTCGCCAGGCGGCGATGCGCAGGGCCTCGGCTGCCAGCAGACCGGCCGGGGCGACGGCGCCGGCACGCACGGCGTCGGCGAGGGCCGGCAGCGCCTCCTCGGGGAGGATCGTCTCGACCCACGCGCGGTGCGCGCCGGGGTGGTCGGCTGCGGGCGCGTACTGATGCCCGCCGAGCTCGACCCCCGTCCACGGATCGGTCCACGCAGGCGCGGGCGCTCCCGCGGCGGCCGTAGCGACGGCATCCCGAGCCGGCGATGCGTCGGGGCCCGAGCGACCGATCACGACGAGGTCGGGGCGATCGGTGATCGTCACGGCCGCGCGGAAGACCATGCGGCGAAGCCAGGCGCCGAGCCCCGCGACATCGTCGGCGTCGACGATCAGCCAGGCCGTCTCGCCGTCGTCGACCACGGCGGCCGCGTGCTCGACGTGTCCGTGCGGGTCGAGCACGAGAAGCTCGGTGCCATGCCCTGCGGCAAGCCCCGTCAGGCGCTGCGAGGTGATGGTGTCGAGCCACGTCAGGCGGTCGGCGCCTGCGACCTCGAGCACCGCGCGGTCGCCGAGGTGCACGAGCGCCCGCCCTTCGGCGAGCTGGCGCTGCTCGCCGAGCGGGTTGCCGTAGTGCGCGGGGGCGGTGCTCTGCTCGTCGGTGACGGCGCCGGGCAGAGTCAGCAGCGGCGAGGCCATCAGTCTGCCCTCGCCAGGCGGGCCGACGCGTGGGCGCCGAGCTTCTGGCCGAGCGCCGCGATGTCCCACGCCCAGAGCAGATGCCCGTCGACGAGACCGTACATGCGGGTCGCCGCCGCGTAGGATTTCGCCCCGGCGGGACGCACGACGGCGTCGGTCGCCAGGTCGATGCGCGGTCCGCGGACCTGCCCCAGATAGAGCTCGGAGACGGCGTCGGCGTGCACGATCACGGCTTCGATCTCGAATCCGCCCTCGGCGGTGCGCAGCCGCTCGACGTCGTCGGCAGTGCGGGGCGCCGCCGTCTCGAGCGCGGGCAGCAGCCCGGGCCCCGGGTCCGCATGCCCGAGGGGACGCGACAGGCGCCAGAACCCCATCTCGGCGACGAGCCGCCGGTCGGGGGCGCCGTCCACTCCCTGGATCCATGCGGTCGCCGAATAGTTGAGATAGTCGCCGCCGTCATGGCTGAAGCTCACGCGATGCGAGAACTCGCCGGCGTACGTGCGTCCGGCCGCCTCGTAGTCGATGACGCCGGTGCCCTCCCAGACACCCACGAGCCACGAGAGGGGAACGAGGTCTGCGGGCAGATCCGCGGGCAGGTTCAGCACCGTGCCTCCGGCAGGTTCGACACTGCGGCGCAGCTCAGCGCTGGCCGCGGTAGAGGTTGAGGATCACCACGCCTGAGACGAACGCGATCGCGAGCGACGCCAGGCCCAGCAGACCCACGAAGAAGAGTTCGAGTGCGACGAGGTCCATACCACCCACCTTAGTGCGACGCGCGCAAGAGGAGCACGGTCACTCGGGGATGATCGCGGCGAGGCCGACGGCGGCCGACACCAGGCCGAGCACCAGCAGGGCACCCAGGATGCTGGCGCCCACGCGCTCGATGAATCCCACCGAGCGTCCGTACACGAGCTGGATGGCGAAGGCGAGGATGAGCGAGCCGGCCAGGGCGAGGGCGAACCATACGGCCCGCACCTCGAAGGGCACGAAGACGGCGATCGCGACCCCCGCGACGAGCGCGACGACCCAGACCGCCACGATGCCCGCGAATGTGGGGCGGGGGGCGAGCTCGGGTACCGTCATGCCCTCATCCTCCCCCACGGAGCGCCGGCCGCGCGACCCGTTCGGCGGCGTCGGCGGGGCACGACCCGCGCGTCGGCGTAAGATAGGGGGCCACGACGGCCCTGGCGGCGTCGCTGAGAGGATTCGCGTGGCCCAACTGCTCGTTCTGAGTTCCGCACACGGCAGCGGTCCCGTTCTGCCGTCCCTGGAACTCCTGAGCCACAGGGTGCGCCAGATCCCCGCCGAGCCTGCGCAGCTGGTCAACGCCCCGAGCGCCGACATCATCTTCGTCGACGCCCGCACCGACCTCGTCGGGGCCAAGTCCCTCTGCAAGATCTTGAATACGACCGGCCTGGACGCGCCCCTCATCCTCGTGGTGACCGAGGGTGGGCTCACGGCGGTCAGCACCGACTGGGGCGTCGACGACGTCATCCTCGTCAGCGCGGGCCCGGCCGAGGTCGACGCCCGCGTTCGTCTGGCGATGGGCCGCCTCTCGCAGGAGCAGGTCACCAGCCGCATCCAGACCTCGGGCATCACGATCGACGAGTCCTCCTACTCGGCGAAGGTGCACGGCAAGCCGCTGGATCTGACCTACAAGGAGTTCCAGCTCCTGCATTTCTTCGCCACGCACCCCTCGCGGGTCTTCACGCGCGAGCAGCTGCTGAGCGAGGTGTGGGGCTACGACTACTTCGGCGGCACCCGCACGGTCGACGTGCACGTGCGGCGCCTGCGCGCGAAACTGGGCGATCTCGAGCAGCTCATCGGCACCGTGCGCAACGTCGGATACCGCTTCAACGTCTACGAAGAGGACCAGCTGCCCGCCTCCAGCGGGCGCAAGGCCTGAACCCGTTCACACACGCGTCACCTGCATTTGCAATGATGTGGGGATGCTCGAATCATCGATTCTCGACGCAGGGCTCGGCGATGCCGACGACGACGACTTCGATGAGGCGGTGGAGGCGTTCGACTCGCAGCTGCCCGAGCATCGTTACCTCGATCGCGAGGTCAGCTGGCTCTCCTTCAATCAGCGCGTGCTCGAGCTCGCCGAAGACCCGGCGCTGCCGGTGCTCGAGCGGGCGAACTTCCTCGCGATCTTCGCGAGCAACCTCGACGAGTTCTTCATGGTGCGGGTCGCGGGCCTGAAGCGCCGCATCGTGACGGGCCTGGCCATGCCGACGAATGTCGGCCGCGCCCCCGCCGACGTGCTCGCCGACATCTCGGCCGAGGCGCACACCCTGCAGCTGCGTCACGCGGCGGCCTGGACCTCCCTGGTCATGCCCGCCCTCGCCGATGCGGGCATCGAGATCGTGACGTGGGATGCACTCGCCGATGAGGATCGCTCGGCGCTCTACGACTACTTCCAGTCCCAGGTCTTCCCCGTCCTGATGCCGCTCGCGGTCGATCCCGCCCACCCCTTCCCCTACATCTCGGGGCTCTCACTCAACCTCGCCGTGCGCATCCGCAACGCGCGGACGGGGCGGCAGGAGTTCGCACGTCTGAAGGTTCCGCCCATGCTTCCGCGCTTCGTCGAGGTGCCGAGCGCCGACGGCCGGGTGCGCTATCTGCCTCTCGAGGACCTCATCTCCAACCACCTCGAGGATCTCTTCCCCGGTATGGAGATCCTCGATCATCACGCGTTCCGCCTCACCCGCAACGAGGACATGGTCATCGAGGAGGACGAGACCGAGAACCTCATCCAGGCGCTCGAGGCCGAGCTGCTGCGGCGCCGGTTCGGTCCACCGATCCGGCTCGAGATCACCGACGACATGGACGAGGTGACCCTCGACCTGCTCATCACCGAGCTCGACATCACCGAGCAGGAGGTCTACCGGCTGCCCGGCCCGCTCGACCTGCGCGGACTCTTCGATCTCGCCCGCATCGACCGGCCCGAACTCCGGTACAAGCCGCACCTGCCCACGACCGCGGTCGCGTTCCAGCCCGGGGACAACAACGACCGCGTCGACATCTTCTCGGCGATCCGCAAGGGCGACGTGCTCGTGCACCACCCCTACGAGTCGTTCGCGACGAGCGTGCAGGCGTTCCTCGAGCAGGCGGCGAAAGACCCGCACGTGCTCGCCATCAAGCAGACGCTTTACCGCACGTCGGGCGACAGCCCGATCGTCGAGGCGCTCATCGACGCCGCCGAGGCCGGCAAGCAGGTGCTCGCCCTCGTCGAGATCAAGGCCCGCTTCGACGAGGCCGCCAACATCGTCTGGGCACGCAAGCTCGAGAAGGCCGGGGTGCACGTCGTGTACGGCCTGGTGGGCCTGAAGACCCACTGCAAGCTCGCGCTCGTCATCCGCGAGGAGGGCGGGGTCCTGCGCAGCTACAGTCACGTCGGCACAGGCAACTACAACCCCAAGACCAGCCGCATCTACGAGGACTTCGGCCTCTTCACCGCCGACGACCAGGTCGGCCGAGACCTGACGCGCCTGTTCAACGAACTCTCCGGCTATGCGATCGAGAAGAAGTTCAAGCGCCTCCTGGTGGCGCCCCTCCACCTGCGCAAGGGCCTGCTGCGTCTGATCGACAAGGAACGCCGCAACGCCCTCGCCGGCAAGCCGGCGCGCATCCGCATCAAGGTCAATTCGATGGTCGACGAGCAGATCATCGATGCGCTCTACCGGGCGAGTCAGGACGGCGTGCCCGTCGAGGTGTGGGTGCGCGGGATCTGCTCGCTCAAGCCGGGCGTGCCCGGCATGAGCGAGAACATCACGGTGCGCAGCATCCTGGGCCGGTACCTCGAGCACTCCCGCATCTTCGCGTTCGACAACGACGGCGACCCTCAGGTCTACATCGGCAGCGCCGACATGATGCACCGCAACCTCGACCGCCGCGTCGAGGCGCTCGTGCGCGTCGTGCAGCCCTCGCACCTGAAGGAGCTGTCGGGCCTGTTCGATCTCGCGATGAGCGATACCACCTCGTCGTGGTGGCTGGGCCCCGACGGCGAATGGGTACGGCACAGCACGGATGCCGAGGGCAAGCCTCTGATCGACATCCAGGACCGCACCATGTCGAGCGTGCAGCGCCGCCGGCGTGCACGGGCGGTGCGATGACCGATACCGCCGTCTACGCGGCGGGCGCGGTCGTGTGGCGCCTGGTCGAGAACAAGCTGCGCATCCTCGTGGTGCACCGAACCGCATACCGCGACGTCACGCTGCCCAAGGGCAAGGTCGACCCGGGTGAGATGCTCGCCGAGACCGCGGCGCGGGAGGTGGAGGAGGAGACCGGCATCCGGGTCGCGCTCGGCGCGCCCGTGGGGGTGTCGAAGTATCACCTGCCCAACGGACGCCAGAAGATCGTGCACTACTGGGCGGCGGAGGCCACCGACATCGCGATCCGCGCGTCGAGCTTCGTCCCCAACAAGGAGATCGCGGCGGTCGAGTGGGTCAGCGTCAAGAAGGCGCTCGGCTACCTCAGCTACCCCGTCGACATCGAGATCCTCGAGAACTTCCTGAAGCTCGTCGACGACGGGGTGCTCTCGACGTTCCCGATCATCGCGCTCCGGCACGGCAAAGCGGTCTCGCGCGCGGACTGGGACGGGCCGGACGCGTCGCGGCCGCTGTCGGGACGCGGCAAGCGCCAGGCGAACGCCATCGTCGGACCGCTGCAGGCGTTCGGTGTGCGCAAGATCATCAGCAGCCCGGCCGTGCGCTGCATGAAGTCCGTCGTGCCTCTCTCGGCGGCACTCGGCCGCAGCATCGACCGCGACGATCGGCTGAGCCAGGACGCCTGGGAGCAGGGCCGCGCCGACGTGCGCTCGCTGATCGGCCACCGCGTGCGCTCGGGCAAGGCCGCCGTGCTGTGCAGCCACGGTCCCGTGCTGCCCGACGTGCTCTCCGAGCTCGCGCTGGCCACCGGCACGCTGCGCGGGTCGTACCTCGGCAGTGCCTCCGCGCTCGAGGTGGGCGCCTTCTCGGTCGTGCATCTCTCGGCGACGAACCCCGGCTCGGGCATCGTCTCGATCGAGACGCACGCGCCCACCGTGTGATCGGGCGTGTGCGCGTGCGACGCGCGGCCGGCGGCGTGCGGGTCGGCTGGTGCCGAGTGGATGCCGGGCTGACGCGTCGCGCCGTCGCCGACGCGCTCATCGCGCGGATCGCCGGCGGGACGGGGGCGATCGCGCGGTCGTGTCCGCGGTGCGGGAGCACGACGCACGGACGCCCGGTCGCGGAGGCGGCGGGCGTGCATGCGAGCGTGTCGTACGCGGACGGGTGGGTGCTCGTGGCGGTCGGCGACGCGGGCCGGGTCGATGCCGTGGGCGTGGACGCCGAGCCGCGATCACGGGCGCGCGGCGCGGCGCTGCACGGGGTCATCACCCCGGGACGGCGCACCTCGCTGCGCCGGTGGACCCGCGTCGAGGCCGTGCTCAAGGCCGATGGGCGCGGCCTGTCGGTGGATCCGGCGCGGGTGCGGATCTCACGCGGGGTGCGGGGAGTGGTCGCGCGGATCAGCGAACCGGACGCGGCGGAGAGCGACGGCATCCCGTATCGCGTGCGGCGCGTGCGCGGTCCTCGCGGACTGGTCGTGAGCCTCGCGATCCGTTCGTGATCCCCGCGAACTGCCGGAGCTACGGCAGCGGCGGCAGCGGGGTGTGCGAGAGCCAGCGCATGAAGAGATCCGCGAGGGGTTCATCGGTCACAGCCTCGGCGCACGCGACGAAGTCCTCGGTGGTGGCGAGGCCGTGCCGGTGATCGGCGCACCAGCGGTGCAGGATCTCGAAGAACGCCCGGTCTCCGACCCGCACGCGGAGCGCATGCAGCGTGAGAGCCCCGCGCTTGTAGACCCGGTCGTCGAACATCAGGTCGGGGCCGGGATCGGACAGCAGCAGATCCTGCGGCTGTGCGGCGACGCGCGCGTGGTGGACCGCCGCGCGCGCGGCCGCGGTGGGGCCCCCTGAAGCCTCGGACCAGATCCATTCCGCGTAGCAGGCGAAGCCCTCGTTGAGCCAGATGTCGCGCCAGTGCGAGAGGCCGACGCTGTTGCCGAACCACTGGTGGGCCAGCTCGTGGGCGACCAGGCGCTCGGCCGATCCGTCGAGGTGGTTCGAGCCGAACACCGCCATGCCTTGCGCCTCGAGCGGGATCTCGAGCGCATCAGCTGTGACGACGACGTCGTAGCGGCCGAGCGGATACGGCCCGAACGCGTGCTGGAACGCCCGCATCATCGCGCCGAGGTCGGCGAACGCGGTGCCGACCTCACGGTTCAGCGACGGCGGATGATGGAGCGCGCCGGGTACGCCGTCGAGCTCGAGCGCGGTCTCGACGTAGCGTCCGATCTGCACCGTCGCGAGGTACGTCGCCGTGGGTACGGGCTGCTCGAAGGTCCAGACGAGCGAACCCCCGGCGCGGCGCACCTCGCGGCGCTCCCCCGTCGCGACCACCCGATAGGCGGCATCCGTCGTCACGCTGATGCGATAGGCGGCCTTGTCGTCGGGTCGATCGTTGCAGGGGAACCAGGTCGGCGCGCCCGTCGGCTGCGCCGCGACGAGCACGCCGTCCTCGAGCTCCTCCCACCCGATCGTGCCCCAGCGCGAGCGGCGCGGTGACGGCGCACCCGCGTACGCGACCTCGATCGAGAAGCGGTCATCCAGGGCCAAGGGCGCCGCAGGGGTGACCCGCAGCATCCGCGGTCCCTGCCGGAACGACGTGCGACGCTCGCCGTCGACGCGCACCTTGTTGGCCCGCAGGCCGACCAGGTCGAGCGCGAACGAGCGGAGCGGGCGGCGGGCGACCGCATTGATCACGACGCGACCCGACAGGCGGTTGGTGGAGGGCTTGTAGTCGATCTGGATGTCGTAGGACTCGACGTCGTAGGAGAGGTCGCCGCTCTGCGGGGCATAGGCGTCGGGGGCGGGCAGGTGGGCGCCCGTCACGATGCGCTCGACTGGTACGAGCGCACCTTGACCGCGCGCCACGGCCCGATCGGATTGCCACTCCACCGGCTGCCCACCGGCACCGTCTCGCCGCGCATCACGAGCGAGGCCGGGCCCACGGTCGCGTTCGCGCCGATCGTGGCGGCGGGCAGGATCACGCTGTGCGGGCCGAGCGTGCCCCCGGGTTCGATCGAGACGGCATCCATGCTCATGATCCGATCATGGAACAGGTGCGTCTGCACGACGCAACCCCGGTTGACCGTCGATGCGTCGCCCAGCGAGACGAGGTCGGGCTCGGGCAGCCAGTAGCTCTCGCACCAGACGCCGCGGCCGATCCGCACCCCGAGCGAGCGCAGCCACACCGCCAGCGCGGGCGTGCCGGCCGCCGATCGCGCGAACCACGGAGCCGCCACCATCTCGACGAAGGTGTCGGACACCTCGGTGCGCCAGACGAAACTCGACCACAGCGGTTTCTCGCCCGCGCGGATCACGCCGACGAGCAGCCATTTCGCGAGGGTCGACACGCCCGCCGCCACGGCGCCCGCGATGAGGAGCACCACGCCCGAGAGCAGCACGGCGACGACGGCGCCGAAGGCCTGCACGAGGGCGGCGAGCGCGAACAGCACGCCGAGTCCGATCGCGCACGTCACGATCACGGGCACGATGCGACACAGCTCCCAGAGCGCCCGCGCGACCCGCAGCCCGGCACGCGGCCGGTAGGTGCGGCTCTCGTCGGCGTCGCTCGAGACCCGGCGCAGGCGCACGGCCGGCGATCCCAGCCACGACGTGCCCGCCTTGGCCTTCAGCGGTGCGGCCGAGAGCACGGCCACGAGCCCGCCCTTGGGCACCCTGTGCCCCGGTGCCGCCATGCCCGAGTTGCCGAGGAACGCGCGCTTGCCGATGCGCACCGCGCCGATGCGCATCCACCCCCCGCGCAGCTCATAGGAGGCGACCATCGTGTCGTCCGCGAGGAACGCGCCGTCCTCGATCGTCGTCATCGCGGGGATGAGCAGCACGGTGGATGCTTCGACGTCGCGTCCGACCTTCGCCCCCAGCATCCGCAGCCAGAGGGGGGTGAACAGGCTCGAGTACAGCGGGAAGAGGATCGTGCGCGACGAATCCAGCAGCCTCTCGATGGTCCACGCCTGCCAGCCGACACGGCTGCGCACGGGGTGGGTGCCCTCGGCGAGACCCACCTGCAGCAGGCGCACGAGCAGGACGACGGATGCCGCGAAGACGACACCCGCCACGAGCACGGCGGGCACGAGCCAGGCGAAGGCGGCGAGCGCCGCCGCGGCGAGGCTGCCGGCGCCGCGCATACCGGCGGCCAGCACAAGGCCGCCCGCGCTGAAGGCGACCAGCGGCAGGAGCGCGAGGAGCGCGGACGAGGCGGCGTAGGCCCACAGCCACCGCGTCGGCGCGGGAGGACGCTCGGTGGGCCAGTCCTCCGCGGCGCCGCCGACGCGCTCGGCCGGCGATCCGGCCCAGCGCTGGTCGGCGCGCACGCGGCCGAAGACCGCCGAGCCCGGCGCGATCTCGGCGCGCCGGCCGATGCGTGCACCCGGCGCGAGCGTGCTGCGCGCGCCCACCGTGGCCTCTGCGCCGATGCGCACCGAGCCGATCCGCACGACATCGCCGTCGATCCAGTACCCGGTCAGGTCGACCTCGGGCTCGATCGCGGCACCGTCACCGACCTGCAGCATCCCCGTGACGGGCGGAAGCGTGTGCATGTCGACGTCGCGCCCGATCTTGGCGCCGAGCGCGCGGGCGTAATAGCTGATCCACGGCGCACCGGCCAGGCCCACCGCATCGACCTGATCGGCGATCTGCTCGGCCAGCCACAGCCGGATGTGCACCGACCCGCCGCGCGGATGATCTCCCGCGCGGACGCCGGCCAACAGCATCCGCGCCGCCGCCGCGGCGATCGCCATGCGCCCGAACGGCGTCGCGAACACCATCAGGCCCGGCACGAGCACCCACCACGGCACGACCGGAAGCACGTCGAACCCGGGCACGAGGCGCAGGATCGCGCCCGCCGTGAGCAGATACAGCAGCCAGCGGATGCCCGTCAGGATGAACAGCGGCACACCCATGAGGGTCTGCAGGACCTGCGTCGAGCGAGGCGTGGGTGCCGGCATCCGATACGTCGAGGACGCCTCTTCGCCCAGGCGGCCCAGCGCCTTGGCCATCGCGCCCAGGCGCGGCAGGTCGTAGATGTCGGCAACCGAGAACTCGGGCGCGCGCACCCGGATGCGCGAGACGAGCTGCGCGGCCGCGAGGGAGCCGCCGCCGAGGTCGAAGAAGTCCGCGGTGGCATCCGGCACGGGCACCCCGAGAACGGCACGCCACTGCTGCGCGAGCCAGTCCTCGACGCCCGTCAGCGAGGACTCCTCGGCTTCGACACCGGGAAGAGGCCACGGCAGGGCGGCCTTGTCGACCTTGCCCGAGGTGCGCACGGGCAGCTCGTCGACGACCGCGATCAGCGGCACCATGGGCGCGGGCAGCGTCGCCGCGAGATCGGCGCGAGCCGAGGCGCGATCGAAACCCTCGTCGACAGCCAGGTATCCGACCAGGATGTCGATTCCGGCCTCCGTGCGCCGCACCGCCACCGCGGCACCCGCGACCCGCGGCAGGGCCTGCAGCGCGGCCTCCACCTCACCGAGCTCGATGCGGCGCCCGCCGATCTTGACCTGGTCGTCCGCCCGGCCCTGGAACACGAGGCCCTCCGGGTCGTAGCGCACGAGGTCGCCGGAGCGATACGCGCGTTCCCACCCCAGGGTCGGCATGGCCGCGTACTTCTCGGCGTCCTTGGCCGGGTCGAGGTATCGCGCGAGGCCCACGCCGCCGATGATCAACTCTCCGACCGCGCCCGGTGCGACGGGCGCACCCTCGGCATCGACGACGGCCAGGGCCCAGCCATCGAGCGGCAGACCGATACGGACGGGCGACGTGCCGTCGAGGATCGCGGCACACGCGACGACGGTCGCCTCGGTCGGGCCGTAGGTGTTCCACACCTCACGGCTCTCATCGGCCAGCCGCGCCGCGAGCTCGGGCGGGCACGCCTCGCCGCCGAAGATCAGCAGGCGCACGTTCTCGATCGACTCGGCCGGCCACAGGGCGGCGAGGGTGGGCACGGTCGAGACGACCGTGATCTGCTGGCGCACCAGCCACGGCGCGAGGTCCTCGCCCGACCGCACGAGCGCGCGCGGAGCCGGCACGAGACACGCGCCGTGACGCCACGCGAGCCACATCTCCTCGCACGACGCGTCGAAGGCCACCGACAGGCCCGCGAGGACGCGGTCGCCCGGCCCCAGCGGATCGTCCTGGAGGAACAGCGCCGCCTCGGCATCGACGAAGGCTGCGGCCGAGCGATGGCTGACCGCGACGCCCTTGGGCGTCCCCGTCGAGCCGGAGGTGAAGATGATCCACGCGTCATCGTCCGCGGTGGGCGGCGGGACGGCGATCACCGCGTGCGTGCTGGGGTGCGGGGCCGTGCCCGAGAAGAGGGACGATGCCGGGTCGTCGCGCGGCGTCGCCGCGACAGCATCCACCGCCTGTGTGTCGGTGGCGGGATGGAACTCGCCCGCGCCCTGAATCGTGCCGCGCACCCGCGCCTCGCCGAAGACGAGAGCCGCCCGCTCGTCGGGGTCGTCGGCGTCGACCGGCACGTACGCCGCACCCGCGGCGAGCACGCCGAGGATCGAGATGTACAGCTCCTTCGTGCCGGAGGGCATGCGCACGCCGACCCGGTCGCCGCGGCGCACCCCTGCCTCATGCAGCCGCGCCGCGGTGCGCCCCACCCGCGCCATGAGCTCGCGGTAGCTCAGCGCCCCCGATCCGTCGTCGATCGCCGATGCCTCCGGGTGCCGGGCCGTCGTGGCGCGCAGGATGTCGAGCAGCGTGCGCTCGGCGGGCGCGTGGGCGCGTCGATCGAGGCCCGGCTGCAGGATCGGGGCCGGGCGGGGGCTCTCGTTCACGTCAGTCGGTCAGCAGCGCGACGAGCTGCGCCTTGGTCATGCGCGAGTAGCCCGCACGACCCTCGTCACGCGCGCGGGCGCGCAGGCGGGCGACCGTGAGGGAGGAGAGGTCGTCGTCGGATGCTGCGGGTCGGGGGACGTCGGTCGCTGTGGGCTCGGGCGCTGCCGGGTCGGGGGTGTCGGCCGGGGTGGGCTCGGGTTGCGGCTCCGGCTCCGGCTCCGGCTCCGGCTCCGGTGAGGAGTTGAGATCGTGCACGGCGCGGTCGGCGACCTCCGCCGCGCGCTGGGCGGCCTTCTCGGCCTTCGCGGCGGTCTTCTTCAGCGCCTTCGCCTCGGCGGAGCGGGCGTTCGCGTCAGCTTCGGCGCGTGCGGCCTCGGCGGCGGCGCGCTCGGCCTCGGCGCGCAGTGTCGCCTTGCGCTCGACCTTCGCCAGGGCCGCCTCGGTCGCCTTGCGCAGACGTGCGGCGGCGTCCTTGGCCTTGGCGGCGACCTTGGCGGGCTTGGTGCGCACCGCCTTCTTCGACGCGTCGGCACGGTCGGCGGCCTCGTCGGCGAGCGCGCGGACCTTCTTCGCGGCCTTGGGCGGCAGGGATCTGGCGGCCTTGCGCGCCTGCTTCGCGGCGGTCGCCGCGTCATCCATCGCCGCGACCGCGGCCTTCTGCTTCGTGCTCTTCTGGGCCATGGCGCACAGCATATGGGGGCCGCGTGAACAGGCTCGGGGCGCCCTCCGCCGTTCACCTCCCGTTAACCGCCCGGGCGCACTCTCTTAAGCACGCCCTCTTAGCGTCGCTGTGTGCCCTGCACCGGGACACATACCCCTGTAACGGATCGAAACGGATACACAGTGAAGATCACCCGAATCTCGCGCGTCGCGGCCCTGGGCGCCGTCGCCGCTCTCGCCCTCGCCGGTTGCGCCGCAAACGAAGGCGGCACCACGACGGAGCCCACCGAGGGCGGCAGCAGCCTCTCGGGCGAGCTCGTCGGCGCCGGTTCGTCGGCCCAGGAGGTCGGCGTCCAGGCGTGGTCGGCCGGGTTCCAGACCGTCAACCCCGACGTCACCATCAGCTACGACCCCTCGGGCTCGGGCGCGGGTCGCGACTCGTTCCAGGCCGGCGCCGTCGGCTTCGCCGGCTCCGACCGCGCTTTCACGATCGACGAGATCGCCGAGGGCCCGTTCGACGCCTGCGTCGAGGGCACGGGCATCATCGAGATCCCGTCCTACATCTCCCCGATCGCGGTCATCTTCAACCTCGACGGCATCGAGACGCTGAACATGTCCCCCGCCGTCGTCGCGGGCATCTTCGCGGGCACCATCAGCAACTGGAACGACCCGGCGATCGCCGCCGACAACGAGGGTGTCGAGCTGCCCGACCTGGCGATCACGCCGGTGCACCGCGCCGACGACTCGGGCACCACCGAGAACTTCACCGACTACCTGGCCCAGGCCGCTCCCGAGGTGTGGGAGTGGGAGGCCGACGGCGAGTGGCCCGCCACCCCCGTCACCGGTGAGGCCGCGCAGGGCACCTCGGGTGTCGTCGCCGCCGTCGAGGGCGCTCCCGGCGCGGTCACGTACGCCGACGCGTCGCGCGCCGAGGGCTTCGGCACGGTCGCGGTACGGATCGGCGACGAGTTCGTCAGCTTCACCCCCGAGGCGGCTGCCGCGATCGTCGACGCCTCGCCGCGCGAAGAGGGCCGCACCGACGGCGACCTCGCCATCGCGCTCGACCGCACGCCCGACGAGGCCGCGTACCCGATCGTTCTCGTGAGCTACATGATCGCGTGCGAGGAGTACACCGACGCCGCGACCGCGCCGCTCGTGAAGGGCTTCCTCGAGTACGTCATCAGCCCCGAGGGTCAGGACGAGGCGGCTGCCGCCGCCGGTTCCGCGCCGATCTCCGAGACGCAGCGTGAGAACATGCAGGCTGCGCTCGACCTGATCGTCGTCGAGTAATTCCTTCGGCTCCCGGTCCGCGGTCACCCGCGGACCGGGAGTCATCCCACAACTGAACATCCCGCATCACCCGAGAACAGGATGAGATGACCACCACCGCTTCACCGGCCGCCACCACGAAGGTTCCGCTGCGGCCCGGCGACCGCTGGTTCTCGGGAACCGCGCTCTTCGCCGGATCGATGATCCTCGTCACGCTCGCCGCGGTCGCGATCTTCCTCGTCGTGCAGTCCGTTCCGGGCATGGCCGCAACAAGCGAAGACGCCTCGATCCTCAGCACGAACTTCTGGGACTACGTCTGGCCGCTCGCCTTCGGCACCGTCTGGGCCAGCTTCCTCGCGCTGCTCATGGCCGTCCCGCTCTCGGTGGGCGTCGCCCTCTTCATCTCGCACTACGCCCCGCGCCGACTCGCGCAGGGGCTCGGCTACGTCGTCGACCTTCTCGCCGCCGTCCCGTCCGTCGTCTTCGGCCTGTGGGGAATCCTCGTGCTCGCCCCCGCCGTGCAGCCGGTCTACAGCTGGCTCGTCGACAACGCCGGGTGGTTCCCCCTCTTCTCCGGCCCCGTCTCGGGCACCGGACGCACGATCTTCACCGCAGCGATCGTGCTCGCGGTCATGGTCGTTCCGATCATCACCGCGATCTGCCGCGAGATCTTCCTGCAGACTCCGGTGCTGCACGAGGAGGCGGCCCTCGCCCTCGGAGCGACTCGCTGGGAGATGATCCGCATGGCCGTCTTCCCCTTCGGCCGCTCCGGCATCGTCTCCGCCTCGATGCTGGGTCTCGGCCGGGCCCTCGGCGAGACCATGGCCGTCGCGATGGTGCTCTCCGCCACCGGAATCGTCAGCTTCCGTCTGCTCACCTCCGAGAACCCCAGCACGATCCCCGCGAACATCGCGCTCACCTTCCCCGAGGCCTACGGCGTCAACGTCAATGTGCTCATCGCCACGGGCCTGATCCTCTTCATCGTCACCTTCGCGGTCAACGCCTTCGCTCGGTGGGTCGTCAACCGCCGCAAGGAATTCTCGGGAGCCAACTGACATGACACTCACGTCCACCCCGACGCAGAGTCCGGCGCCCACCCCGACCTCGCAGGCGCCTCGCATCACCGCCGGTCGCCTGCCCACCTGGGTTCCTTGGGCCCTGTTGGGCGCGAGCGCGCTGCTGAGCCTGCTGATCTTCGGAATCCTCGCCGTCGCCGACGGCTCCGGCATCAACATCGCCGGTGTGCTCGTCGTGACGGCACTGGCCTACCTCGTGCTCATCACCATCGTGTCATCGATGATCGAGGGCCGCCGCAAGGCCGTCGACCGCCTCGTGACCGGTGTCGTCAGCACCGCCTTCGCGATCGCGATGGTGCCGCTGATCTCCCTCGGTGTCACGG
>NZ_QFPF01000049.1 GCF_003248605.1 Microbacterium sp. | reverse complement strand
CGGTACCACGCATCTTCAAGCGGATCCGTCCCGCATTCCGCTACGAGCGCTCGCTCGATGTGCTGACCCAGGCGCGCGCGGCGGGCCTGATCACCAAGTCCAACCTCATCCTCGGCATGGGCGAGGAGCCGGAGGAGGTCGTGCAGGCGCTGCAGGACCTGCACGACGCCGGGACCGACATCATCACGATCACGCAGTATCTGCGCCCGACGCCTCGGCACCTGCCGGTGGCCCGCTGGGTCAAGCCTCAGGAGTTCGTCGAGTTCAAGGATGAGGCGGAGCGCATCGGCTTCCTCGGCGTGCTCGCCGGGCCCCTCGTGCGTTCGTCCTATCGCGCGGGGCGCCTCTGGGCGCAGTCGATGCGGTCGAAGGGGCGCGAGATCCCCGAGCACCTGTCACACATCGCCGAGGCGGCAGATCTCGGGTTCGCTCAGGCGGTCTGAGATCGGCTCGGTTCCCCGCTCGGGGAGGGGATCTCCACTTCGGAGGATCGCAATGCGCCGCAGCATCCTCCGAACCGGGGATCTCCTCCGTGAGCGCGCGTGACGGCGCTACTCCGCGCTGGTCACCGACTGGATCTCGCCGTCGCTCGCGAGATTGACCAGCAGCACGTCATCGGTGGCGTCGGGGTCGAGCGCGTACTCGAGCACGGCGAAGGGATCACCGCTGCCGAGCTCGTCGGCGAGGATCGTCATGCTCATCAGCTGCAGCGAGCGGATGACATCCACCGCGATGTCGCCCGACACATCGGCGAGCATCTCCTCGAGCTCGTCGGCGCCGAGGGTCTGCTGCTGGTGCAGCACGTATTCGGTGACCTCGCTCGTGCGGTCGTCGAACTGGGCGAGCATCGCATCTCGCGCGCGACGATCGATGTTCTCGAGCGCCGACACCATCGCCGCGGCGACGTCGAGAGCGGCCGAGGACACATCGTCCTGATCGGGCGCGGTCAGATCGACGGTCACCGACTGGTCTCCGAACTCGATGTTCTCGGACCAGAAGATCGACCCATCGGGCCCGGACTCGAGGAGTCCGAAGAAGTCGTGCTCGATCGTCATGACTCCATGCAACCACCGTCGGGGCGCCTCGCGGTAGCCCGCCGCGCGGTGCGGCGCGATAACGCCCGCGGATCGGGGGCGCTCAGCCGACCAGGGCCTGGGCGAAGACGTGCGGGGTGAAGCCCGTGAGATCTCCGATGCCCTCGCCCTGGCCGAGCAGCTTCACGGGAATGCCGGTGCGCTCCTGCACCGCGAGCACAAAACCGCCCTTGGCCGAGCCATCGAGCTTGGTGATCACCAGACCCGTCACCCCCGCGTGCTCGAGGAACGCCTGCGCCTGCATCACGCCGTTCTGACCCGTCGTCGCATCGAGCACGAGCAGCACCTCGCTGATCGGGGCCTGCTTCTCGATGACGCGCCGGATCTTGCCGAGCTCGTCCATCAAACCGCCCTTGGTGTGCAGACGCCCCGCCGTGTCGACCAACACGATCTCGGTGCCCGTGCGCTGGGCGTACTCGATGGTCTGGAAAGCGACGGATGCCGGATCCTGACCCTGCTGCTGCGGGCGCACGATCGCGGCTCCGCCACGCTCGGCCCACGTCGCGAGCTGGTCGACGGCGGCCGCGCGGAAGGTGTCGGCGGCTCCGACGACGACGGAGCGGCCGTACCGCTGCAGGAACTTCGCGAACTTGCCGATCGTCGTCGTCTTGCCCACGCCGTTGACCCCCACGACGAGCACGACGGCGGGTCGCTCGGTCAACCGGAGGGTGGTGTCGAAACGCGCGAAGTGCTCCTCGAGCGTCTCGCGCAGCATCCGCTGCAGATCCTTGGGATCGGTCGTGCGGAACCGCTCGACCTTCTCACGCAGCTCGTCGACGATGCGCTCGGTGATGTCGGGCCCGAAGTCGGCCTGGATGAGGGCGGTCTCGAGGTCGTCCCACGTCGTCTCGTCGATGGTCGGCTTGACGAACATGCCGCGCAGCGCGCGACCGAGCGACCAGGAATTCTCCGCCATGGCTCCAGCCTAGGACGCCGCGCGTTCGACGATGCGCTGCCCGACGACCGCCGACACCCCGTCCTGACGCATCGAGACGCCGTACAGGGCGTCGGCGATCTCCATCGTGCGCTTCTGATGGGTGATGACGATCAGCTGGCTCGATGCACGCAACTGTTCGAAGACGCCGAGCAGGCGCCCGAGGTTGGCGTCATCGAGGGCGGCCTCGACCTCGTCGAGGATGTAGAACGGGCTCGGGCGTGCCTTGAAGATCGCCGTCAGCAGCGCGACGGCCGCGAGGGACCGCTCGCCGCCCGAGAGCAGCGAGAGTCGCTCGATCTTCTTGCCGACCGGGCGCACCGAGACTTCGATGCCGGTGGTCAGGAGGTTGTCCGGGTCGGTCAGGGAGATGCTTCCCGTACCCCCCGGGAACAGGATCGGGAACACCTCGGCGAAGGCCGCCTTCGTGTCGTCGAAGGCCGCCTCGAAGATCGTCTGCATCCGCTCGTCGAGCTCGGCGATGATCGTCATCAGGTCCTTGCGGGTCTGAGTGAGGTCGGCCAGCTGCTCGGTGAGGAACCCGTGCCGCTGCTCGAGCGCCGCGAATTCCTCGAGGGCGAGCGGGTTCACGCGACCGAGCTGACCGAGCTTGCGCTCCGCATCCTGCAGGCGCCGCTGCTGCCGGGCGCGGTCGAAGGGCTCGCCCGCGACCATCTCATCGTCGCTCTGATCATCGCCCGATTCCGCGCGCTCCGGATCGACTCCCCCATCCGCCGGGACGACCTGATCCGGCCCGTATTCCGAAATGAGAATATCCTCGTCCAGGCCCAACTCGGATCGCACCCGATCGAGCAGTCCCGTGACGTGCAGCTTCTTCTCGTGGATCTGCAGTTCGAGCGAGTGCACTCCCTCGGTGAGCGCGGCGAGGCGCTCGCGCATCGCCGCGTCCTGCGAACGGAGCTGGGTGAGCTCGGCGTTCTGCGCCGCGCGCTCCCGCTCCGCCTCGGCCAGCGCGAGGCGCGCCTCGGACACCGAACGGTCGATCGAGTCCAGCACGCGGGGCACCTCGGCGATGACGGATGCTGCCGATTCACGCTGCGCCCGACGCACCACCGCTCGCCGAGCGGCCTCCTCAGCCGCGGCCCGCTCGGCGTCGCGCGTGCGCTCGAGCCCGGCGACCCGTGCCTGCTGGGCGCGGACGCGCTCGCGCAGGGTCTCGACCTCGAGCCGCGCCCGCATCTCGGTCTCACGGGCCTGCTCGATCTCGGCGAGCACACCCTCCCGCGCGGACGCATCGAGAATCGGCCGAGGCGTCTCCTGCGCCGTCTGCAGCTCGGCCGCGGCCCGGCGCGCCGCGCTCTCGGCATCGTCGACGGCAGCCTCCGCCTGCGCGAGCCCCGATCGCAGGCGGTCGCACTCCGCGACCGCCGCCTCGTGGCGCACGGTGATCCGGTTCGACTGCTCCGCGCGCGCCGCGAGGGCCGCGTCGTGCTCCCGCAATGCGGTGAGCGCCTCGGCCACCGCGCGGCGGCGTGCCGTGAGCGTGGCCTGCGCCGTGGCGAGTCGCCCTCGCAGGTCCTCCGCCTCGGCCGTCGTCTCGGTCAGTCGTTCCGCAGCCGAGTCCCGCTCCGCGAGAAGGGCCAGACGTGAGGGGGATCCGCCCGAACCGCCGCGCAGCAGGTGGGATGTGGCCACTTCACCGGCACGCGTCACGACCGTCACGGCGTGCGGGTGCGCGGCGAGGGCCGGCCAGACCGCGCGCGCGGCGCCCAGATCGTCGGCGATCACGACGTGCCGCAGCATCCCGAGCACCCCCGGGGGCGCCTCGACGACATCGAGGGCCGACACGATGCCGACGGCGTGCGGCGGAGGCGCGCTTCCCGCAGAGGCATCGGCGATCACGACCTCGACCGCGCCGAGTTCGGCCCGCTCGGCCTCGGCCAGCACCGCGAACGCCTCGTCCCTGCTCTCCGCCAGGACCCCCTCGGCGAGCGGACCGAGCACGGCCGCGATCGCCGCCTCGTACCCGGGGCGCACCTGCACCGCGTCGCCGACGAGGCCGCGCACGCCGGGCTGCCCGCCGGCGATCAGCGCGGCGGCGCCGTTCTTGACCTCGAGTGCACGGCTGAGCGCGGCCGTCTGCGCCGTGAGAGCACCGGACTCGCGTTCTGCCGCGTGCAGACGGTCGCGCAGGCGTGACACATCGGCCTCCGCATCGCCGATCTCCCGCTGCGCACGGTCATAGGCCTCGGCGTGCTCACCGGAGTCCTCGGCCTCGCCGGTCTCGGGCTCGAGCTGCTCGAGCGCCTGGGCCGCCTCATCCCGCCGGACGAGGGCTGCGTCGAGGGCGTTCTGCTGGCGCAGGACCGCGCCGCGCACCGCGGCGAGGGCGGATGCTGCCGCGTCGGCCGCCGCGCGGAGGCGGGCGATGCGCAGATCGTGCTCCGAGACGAGCGCGCTCTGCGCGGCGATGTCGGTGTCGAGCGCGTCGAGCTCGGCGCGCACGTGGACCACCTCCCGCGCGGCCGCGGCGGCGGTATCGGTCGCCGCGCCCACGGCGTCGGTGATGACGCCGATCTCGGCTCGCGCGGCGTCGATGTCGGCCTGCGACACGGTGACGCCTGCCGGGCGGTCATCGTCCTCCGACCCGAGAAGGGCGAGCCGCTGGTTCGCCAGCGTGAACAGGCCACGCAGTCGCTCCTGCACCTGCTCGAGGCCGAACAGAACGCTGCGGGCCGAATCCACGGAATCCCCGCCGCGCTCCGCGTCGAGCTTCTCGACCCTGCGTCGCACCTCGTCGGCGCGCTCCTGCAGCACGATGCGCTCGGCGTGGCGTTCCTGCTCGCCGCGTGTGTGCTCGGCGAGCGATCGGCGCAAGCCCACCAGTTCGTCGGCATACAGGCGCGCCTTCGCATCCCGCACGACGGCGGCGATCGTCTGGGCCTCGCGCGCGATCTCGGCCTGGCGGCCGAGGGGCTTGAGCTGACGGCGGATCTCGCCCGCGAGGTCACTGAGACGCGTGAGGTTGGCCTCCATGGCGTCGAGTTTGCGCAGGGTCTTCTCCTTGCGCCTGCGGTGCTTCAGAATCCCGGCGGCCTCTTCGATGAAGCCGCGGCGATCCTCCGGCGACGCCTGCAGCACGGTGTCCAGGCGCCCCTGGCCGACGATCACGTGCATCTCGCGGCCGAGTCCCGAATCGCTGAGCAGCTCCTGCACATCGAGCAGGCGGCAGGAGCCGCCGTTGATCGCGTACTCGCTCGCGCCGTTGCGGAAGAGTGTGCGGCTGATCGTGACCTCGGCGTACTCGATCGGGAGCGCGCCGTCGGCGTTGTCGATCGTGAGCTGCACCTCGGCGCGGCCCAGCGGCCCTCGGGTCGAGGTACCCGCGAAGATGACGTCCTCCATCTTGCCGCCGCGCAGCGTCTTCGCCCCCTGCTCCCCCATCACCCAGGCGAGTGCGTCGACGACGTTGGATTTGCCCGATCCGTTCGGGCCGACGATGGCGGTGACGCCCGGCTCGAGCGCGAAGGTCGTCGGCTGCGCGAACGACTTGAACCCCTTGAGCGTGACGCTCTTCAGGTGCATGGTTCCGCCTCCGGCCCGCCTCGACTACCCGCATACGCTACCCGAGCGGGGCCCCGTCGCCCGCGGGCAACGCCCGGGCGACGATGATTTCTGTGAATTCGCTTGACGTCGGCATCAGGACCGCGCTAACGTCTCTCTTCGCGTCAGAGGTTGAGAGGAGGTCACCATGATGATGAACAGCATCCGCACCGGCATCACGCCGATTCGTGCCGCGCTCGCAGGAGTCGCATCGCTGCGTCCGGTGACCGCATCCCTCCGCGCATCCCTGGGCGGTCGCGCCCACACCGGCATCTGACCGGCGCAGGGGAGAACTCTGCCCGCTTCGGGCTCGCCCTCCGCGTCTGAAGCGCCCAGGCATCCGTCGAGCTGCCGCGCTCTCTCCCTCGGCCCGATCGACCGCCGACTCTCCGCGCCATCGGCGCTCGCCTCTCGCGACGGCCGATCTCGGCATCCCACTTCCCGCCTCTCTGTTCGATCCACACGAGGAAGACACCAATGAACACGCTGCTCACCACGCGGCACCCCGTCCCGCCCGAACCTCTCTCGGTCCTGCCTCCCGAGACGACACGCGTACCCCGCGCTTCGCTGATCGATCGCGCGGCCATGCGCATCGGCCTCTGGCTCTTGCTGTGGGGCTCGCGTCCCGTCGCCGACACGGACGCCGTCGACCGTCACCGGCAGCGGGAGTTCCTCCTCGCGGAGCGCGAGCGCCGCGACGCCGAGGCCGCGATGGCTACCCGGCTCTGGATGCACGGCGCGTGAGCGCCGTGCATCCCCGACCCACTCCGACAAGAAGAGAACCATCATGAGCATCACTCTCACCGGCATCGAGTTCCGGCCGATGACCATTCCCGAGAACATCGACGCCGCCGACGCCGCCGACTTCCGCGCCATGGCCGACGTGCGAAACGCGATCTACCGTCATGTCTCCGGACACGACGACCACGCCATGACCGCGGCCGCCCTCCTGCCGCATTATCGTCCCGACGAGTACGAGCGTCGGATGTCGTGGCTCGTCCTCGAGCGCGGACGGCCGGTCGGGCGCCTCGGCCTCGACCTGCCGATCGAGTCGGCGTCGGTCGTCGCCTTCCTCCTGGTCGAGCTGCTGCCCGAGGTCTGGGGCCATGGCATCGGCACGGGCGGCCTGGACCTGCTCGAAGCGGTCGCGCGCGCGAACGGGCGCTCCATCCTGCAGTCCTGGACCGAGCACCCCGATCGTCCGGGGCCCCGCCTCGAACCGCCGACCGGTTTCGGCAGCGTCCCCGCCGACGACCCGGCCGCGCGATTCCTCACCCGGCACGGATTCACGCTCGAGCAGATCGAGCGGTGCAGCGCGCTGGATCTGCGCGCGAGCGGCGACGACGTGCAGCGACTGCTCGCAGCGGCCCGTGACGCCGCCGAGGGGTATCGCGTCGTGCAGTGGGTCGGCCCCACACCGCCGGAGTATGTCGACGGATATGCGTGGATGAAGTCCCGGATGGTGACCGACGCGCCCTCCGCCGCCATGCAGTTCGACGAGGAGCGGTGGGATGCCGCGCGCGTCGCCCTGCACGACGATCGTTATCTGCAGGCCGATCAGCTCGTGCAGGTGACCGCCGCGCAGCACATCGGCACGGGCGAGCTCTGCGCCTTCAACGAACTCGTCATCGGCGTGGACCGCACCCTCGCCTCGCACCAGGAGGACACCCTCGTGCTGCGCGAACACCGCGGCCATCGGTTGGGCATGCTCGTCAAGTGCGCGGGCCTGCTCACCTGGCGCGAGGTGGCACCCGAGTCTCCCCGGGTGATCACCTTCAACGCCGAGGAGAACCGCCCGATGCTCGACATCAACGAGGCGATCGGCTTCGCGCCGATTTCGTACGAGGGAGCCTGGAAGAAGGTGCTGAGCGACGGAGGATGAAGAGTCAGCGCCGGCGCTGACACGACGGGCAGAAGTGGCTCGATCGGTTCATGAACTGCGCGCGGGCGATGGACCGGCCGCATCGCGGGCAGGGCAGACCCTGACGCCCGTAGGCGTGGAGACTGTGCGCGAAGTAGCCCGCCTGACCGTTGACGTTCACGTACTGGGCGTCGAAGCTCGTGCCGCCTTCGGCCAGAGCCCTGTGCAGGACCGCACGGATCTCGGCGAGGATCCGGGCACCCGCGCGGGACGACAGCTCCCGCGCGGGTGTCTCGGGATGGATGCGCGCGGCCCACAGCGCCTCGTCGGCGTAGATGTTGCCCACCCCGCTGAGCACGGTCTGATCCAGCAGCACGCGCTTGATGCCGGACCCTTTGCGCGCGAGCGCAGCGATGAAGACGCGATCGCCGAACGCGGGATCGAGCGGATCGCGGGCGATATGCGCGACCTGTGCGGGAACCAGAGCGTCGGCGGCCCCGCGCCCGGCGGGCTGTCCATCCGATGTCTCTCGCAGCCGGTCGATCGCGAGCGAGCCGAACGTCCGCTGGTCGCAGAAGAGGATGTCCAGCGATCCGTGCAGGGGATGTTCCACCTGAAGGCGGACCCGCTCGTGGCGCTCGGCCGGCGCGCCGGACTCACGCAGCAACATCTGCCCGCTCATGCCGAGGTGGACAAGAAGCGCCTCCGGCACCACCTCGGCCGCGGCTCCCGCGGCGGCGGGCGCACCGAGGGGCAGCCACAGGAACTTGCCGCGGCGCGCGGCGCCCAGCATCCGTCGACCTGCGAGCCGCGCCTCGAAGTCGGCCGCGCCGCCGGCGTGACGGGTGAGCGCGCGGGTGTCGTGCACCTGCACGGACTCGACGCGCGCGCCGGTGACAGCGGGGGCGAGCCCGTGCCGCACGACCTCGACCTCGGGAAGCTCGGGCACGGCTCAGTGGATTCGGATCGGGGTGGTCCGCGCGCAGCGGCGCGCGTCAGTCATCGTCGCTGAGCGTGTGCCACGCCTCGAGCGCCGCGGCCATCTCGGCCGTCTTCTTGCTGGTGCCGATGCCCGTCGCGCTGACCTCTCCGACGCGCACCGTGGCGGTGAAGACCCGATTGTGATCCGGTCCCTCGGCCTCGATCGAGTACTCCGGAGGCGTCGCCTGCCGGCGGGCGGCGAGCTCTTGCAGGCTCGTCTTGGGGTCCATGGCGGCCCCGTAGCGGTCGGGGTCGGCCAGCAGCGGCTCGATCAGCCTCAGGACGAGCGACGTGGCAGCATCCTGGCCGGCGGACAGATATGTCGCGCCGATGATGGCCTCGGTCGTGTCGGCGAGGATCGAGTCCTTGTCGCGCCCACCCGTCTGCTCCTCGCCGCGCCCGAGCAGGACGTGGTCGCCGAGGCCGATGCGGCGAGCGACCTCGGCGAGGGCGACGGTCGAGACGACGCTCGCGCGCCGCTTGGCGAGCGACCCCTCATCCAGTTCGGGATGCCGGGTGAACAGCGTGACCGTGACAGCCTGGCCGAGCACCGAATCCCCCAGGAACTCGAGGCGTTCGTTGTGCGGAGTGCCGCCGTTCTCGTACGCGTACGAGCGATGCGTGAGGGCGAGAGACAGCAGATCGGGGTCGATGACGATCCCGATCGTGTCGATGAGTGGCCGCCTCCCCCCCGGGACGTCCGTCATCGACTCAGACGTCTGCGACCTTGCGGCCCTTGTACTCGAGGAACAGCTCGGTGCCCTGCGAGTCGGTGACGACCTTCGCCTGGTGAGGGCGGCTGTAGACGACCTTGCCGTTCTCGACGGTCTTGACCAGAGGGGTCGCCTCCGCCTTCCACTGCGCGCGGCGCGAGCGGGTGTTCGAGCGCGAGACCTTGCGCTTGGGAGGGTTGCCTGCCATGGCTCTTCTTCTTTCGTTCCGAGATCTAAGGTGTGTTGTCGGCGTCGGACGGGGATCCGTCGGAGCCGTAATCCGTCAGCGCGGCCCAGCGAGGATCGAGGGCTGCGCGTGACGGTGCGCCGGGTGTGTCGGCCCGCCGTTCGCCTGTTTCCGGGTCGAGCCCGGGGCAATCCGGTTGGCAGACCGGTTGAAACGGAAGCGACAGCACGATCGCATCTCTGACCAGAGTTTCAAGATCCACGTGGTCGTCTTGAACCTCGAAGTCGGATGTTTCCTGCCCAGGATACGCGAAAAGCTCCTGGAACTCGACTTCGACGGGCGCGGCGATATCGATCAGGCATCGCCCGCACACCCCCGTGTACTCGGCGTCCGCCGTTCCACTGGCGAGGATCCCCTCGTGCACGGACTCCAGACGTACGTCGACGTCGACCTCGGCGCCCGTCTCGACCTGCACCAGACCCTCACCCCATCGCTCGGCGAGAGTCACCTCGAACGAGTGTTCGCGCATCTCTCCGGGTCTGTGGACGATGTCGCGCACGCCGATGCTGAATGGTCCTGGTCTGCGGGTTCTCACGGTCGACCAGCCTACCCGCGCCGCCGGGCGCGTCGGGCCGGGATCAGAGCCCGCGGGCGCCGGTGTCGAGGAAGCGCGCCACCGCGCCGGGAACGTAGGGCGACACGTCGCCCCCCAGTCCCGCCACCTGACGAACAAGCGAACTCGAGACGAGCGTGTGCGCGGGATCAGGGAGCAGGAAGACGGTCTCGATGTGCGCAAGATCGCGATTGACGATCGCCATGGGCGTCTCATAGGCGACATCGACCTGCGAGCGGATGCCCTTCACGAGCACACCCGCCCCGACATCGGTCGCGTAGTCGACGAGCAGACCCATGCTCCACGAGGCCACGACGATCTCACCCTCGATGTCGCTCTCGGCGATCGACTGCTCGAGAAGGGCGAGACGCTGCGCGATGGGCAGCATCGCCTCTTTGCCGGGGTTGTGCACTACCAGCACATGAAGGGTGTCGTACAGCGAAGCCGCACGACGGATGACGTCGAGATGACCGAGGGTGGGAGGATCGAACGATCCCGGCACGACGGCGATCCGGTTGCTCACCTCGCCAGCCTACCGGGCACCCACGCGCGGGATGCCGAGCCCGATCGGATCCGCGCGATAGGGCGCATCCGGGTCAGTTCTTGGCCATGGCGGCGCGTTCGGTCACGTCGAGCCGACGTTCGATGGCCGCCGCCAGCCCCGTGTGCTGCCGCAGCGCGGGATCGGTCTCGAGGATCGCCTCGGCCTCTTCGCGCGCCCGCGATATGACGTGGGCATCGCTGACCACCCGCAGCAGCCGCAGCGAGGAACGCGCCCCGGACTGCGCGTCACCCAGCACATCTCCCTCGCCGCGCAGCTCGAGGTCGACCTCGGCGAGCGCGAAGCCGTCGAGTGTGCGCGCGACAGCCTCGACCCGGGAGCGCGCATCCGTGCGCGGCGCGCTCTCGGTCACGAGCAGACAGAGCCCCGGAACCGACCCGCGGCCCACCCTGCCGCGCAGCTGGTGCAGCTGCGACACGCCGAACCGGTCGGCTTCGAGGATCACCATCGTCGAGGCGTTCGGCACATCGACCCCGACCTCGATGACGGTGGTGGCGATGAGGACGTCGATCTGTCCGTCGGCGAAAGCACGCATGATGGCGTCCTTCTCCTCGCCGCTCATCCGGCCGTGCAGCGTGGCGACCCGGAGCTCGGCATAGAGAGGGTGGACCGCGAGCATCTCCGCGACCTGCACCACCCCCCACCGCACGCGGCTCGCCTCCCCCTCGACCTCGGGAGCGAGCGGAGCCTCGTCTGCAGCTTTGCCCTTCGGGGGAGCTTCGGCATCGATCGCCGGGCACACGACGAAGACCTGATGGCCCTTCTGCACCTCCTCGGCCGCACGCTGCCAGACCCGTGCGAACCAGCCCGGCTTCTCGGCGACGGGAGCCACGAACGATTCGATGCCCGGTCGACCGGCCGGCATCGTGCGGATCGTGGAGACGTCGAGGTCTCCGAAGACCGTCATCGCGACCGTGCGGGGGATGGGGGTGGCGGTCAGGACAAGAGCGTGGGGGCTCGAACCTTTGGCCCTCAGCGCCTCGCGTTGCTCGACTCCGAAGCGGTGCTGCTCGTCGACGACGACGAGAGCAAGATCGGCGAAGGTCGTGGAATCGCTCAGCAGGGCGTGGGTGCCGATGACGATCCGCGCCTGTCCCGACGCCACCCGCAGCGCGGCCTTGCGCCGCTCGGCCGCGGGCATCTGACCCGTCAGGAGGGTGGGCATGAGCTCAGGGGCCAGCTGTGGGCCGAGCATGCGTGCCATCGATCGCAGGTGCTGCCCCGCGAGCACCTCGGTCGGGGCGATGAGCGCCGCCTGTCCGCCGGACTCGGCCACCTGCAGCATCGCCCGCAGCGCGACGAGCGTCTTTCCGGAGCCGACCTCGCCCTGCACGAGGCGGTTCATCGGCCAGGGTGCGACGAGGTCTGCCCCGATCCGCGCGCCGACCTCGACCTGATCCGGCGTGCGCTCGAACGGCAGCACGTCGTCGAACCGCTCGAGCAGACCGCCGGGCAGCGCCGGGCGCGGCGTGGCCGACAGCGCGCGGACGAACTGACGCTGCTGCAGGAGCGCCGTCTGCAGCACGAGCGCCTCGTGCATGCGCAGCGTCGCACGCGCGAGGTCGGCTTCATCCTCGTTCTCGGGTCGGTGGATCTGGAACAGTGCTTCGCTGGCCGAGAGCAGCCCGAGCCGATCCCTCAGCGCGTCCGGCAGAGGATCATCGATCGGTGCGAGCCCGTCGAGCACGAGGTCGATGATCTTCTTGATCTGCCAGCTCGCAACCGACGCGGTGGCGGGGTAGATCGGAATGAGTGCCCGCGCCCAGGCCTGGGCGCTGCGCGCGGCCGCCTGCGCATCGTCGTCGTCGAAGAGCTCGTAGTCCGGGTGAGCGAACTGACGTCCGCCGCGGTACTCCCCCACCTTGCCCGCGAAGATCCCGCGCCTGCCCGGCCGAAGATCTGCCAGGCGCCACGGCTGATTGAAGAACGTCAGCGTCACTTCGCCGCGCCCGTCGCTGATGACCACCTCGAGGAGGGAACCGCGACGTGCGCGCATGCTGCGCTCGCCCACGCGCGTCACCTGGGCGATGATCGTCACCGACTCGCCCAGCGGCAGCGAAGCGATCGGCGTCAGCTCTCCCCGCTGGGCGTAGCGGCGCGGATAGTGCGAGAGCAGGTCACCGACCGTCTTCATGCCGAACGCACGACCCAGCGCCGCCGCGGTCTTGCCCCCGACGGCGCCGTCCAGGCGCGATTCGAGGCTCAGCGACGGCATGCGACGAGTCTAGGCGGGGCTCCCGACATCCATCTCGGCCGCGTGGGGCTGCCGCGCCACGGTTATCGTGGGGCGGTGACACGCATCATCTCGGGTCGTGCCGGCTCGATCGCCCTCGACGTCCCCGACGCGGGGACGCGCCCCACGAGCGACCGCGTCCGCGAGTCCCTGTTCGCGGCGCTCGAATCCGCCGGCGCCGTCGAAGGGGCACGCGTGCTGGACCTGTACGCCGGATCCGGCGCCCTCGGGCTCGAGGCGCAGAGCCGGGGGGCTGCCTCCGTCGACCTCATCGAGAAGGCGGCTCGTGCCGCCGCCGTCGCGCAGCGCAACGCCCAGCGGGTGGCTCGCGCGATCGGCGGCGTGCCCGCGCGAGTCCACCGCGCGGCGGCCGAGACGTTCGTGCAGGGCACGCGCGGCCCGTACGACCTCGTACTCATCGATCCGCCCTACGACCTGCCCGACACGACGCTCGCGCAGGTTCTCGATGCGCTCGTGCCGGCACTCGCCCCCGATGCCGTCGTCGTCGTCGAGCGCTCGCGTCGCTCCGACGCCCCGACGCCTCCGGCGGGCCTCGAGCACACGCGCGACCGCCGCTACGGCGACACGACGCTGTGGTGGCTGCGACGCACAGACGTCTGAGTCAGGACACAGAGGTCCGAGTCAGGACACAGAGATCTGAATCAGGATGCCGGGGCGGCATCGCCGCGGCGATCCCAATCCCGGTAGGGGTCCCACCCGCCGCTCGCAGACTCGCCGTCGACGCACACACGGGCACCTCCGGGGTCGTCGACCGCACCCGCACGGCCGATGACGCGGAAGCCCTCGGGCAGGTCTCGATCGGCCGGGAAGGTGGCCAGCAGCGCGTGGTCCTCCCCACCGGCGACGGCCCACGGGAGATGAGGCCCGAGCAGCGCGGAGGCGAGCTCGATCCGCACACCGGACGCGTCCGCGAGGCGGCCCGCGTCGAGCGCGAGACCGTCCGAGACGTCCATCATGGCGCTGGCCCCGCCTCGCGCGGCGGCCGCTCCGAGCGCGATCGGCGGGCGCGGTCGCAGCTGCGCGTCCACGCATGCCGCCTCGAGCGGGCTGAGCGAGGATCGATCGATCGCGAGGGCGCGGCCCTCGGCATCCGTGAAGCGCTCGAACAGCACCGAGAGCCCGCGGGCCGCGGCTCCCGCCTCGCCCGCGAGCGCGACGACGTCGCCCGCCCGGGCGCCCGAGCGCAGCACCGGAGGGCCTTCGAGTGCGCCCAGGGCGGTCACGGCGATGGTGAGGGTCGGTGAGATGGTCAGGTCGCCGCCGGCCACCCCGCACTCCGGGGCGAGCTGCTCGCACGCCGTGCGCAGCCCGCGGGCGAGGTCCTCGACGAAATCCAGGGTGGTCTCGGCAGGCATCGCGAGCGCCACGAGGAGGGCCGTCGGACGCGCGCCCATCGCAGCGATGTCGGCGAGGTTGACCGCAGCGGATTTGAAGCCGAGGTCGAAGCCCGACGACCACGACAGGCGGAAGTCGGGTCCGTGCACGAGCGTGTCGGTCGTGACGACGACCGGGCCGGCGCCGGGAAGCACGGCGGCGTCGTCGCCCGGCCCGATCGTCACGCCCGGGGTCGGCCCGAGCACGGCGAGGATGCGGCGCAGGATCTCACCCTCGGGCGTATCGCCGACGCGGGGCGGATCGGGAGGCTGTGTCACCCCTCCACGGTAGCCTGGAGCGATGCCCCGCCCTCGCCGCGCTCCGCTCGCGATCGCCGTGCTCACGCTCTCCCTGGGGCTGACCGCCTGCGGCCAGACCGTCTCGCTCGAGGCCGCTCCCGAAGCCGACGACCCGCTGTGCGCCGAGGTCTCGGTGCGGCTGCCCGCGGTGGTCGACGGCAAGGAGCGCCGCTGGACGGATGCCCAGGCCACCGGCGCCTGGGGCTCGCCCACCGCCGTGATCGTCACGTGCGGTGTCGAGCCGCCCGGACCGACCACCCTGCCGTGCCAGAGCGTGGACGGCGTGGACTGGATCATCGACGACGCCGACGCGCCGCGGTACCTGGTGACCAGCTTCGGACGCACACCGGCCGTCGAGATCTATCTCGACAACGACGCCGAGACCGGCGTCTCGAGCGCCGCCGTGCTCGAGGCCATCTCGCCCGCCGTGGCGACCCTGCCCGTGGACGGGGTCTGCACCGACCGACCGGCCGGCTGAGCCGGTGCGCCCCGCCTAGGCGGCGCGGACCAGAGCGGTGTCGATGAGCTCGGAGATCAGCTCCGCGTACGTCATCCCCGTGGCGATCCAGCACTTCGGGAACATCGAGATCGGCGTGAATCCGGGCATCGTGTTCAACTCGTTGACGACCAGCCCGTGGGCGGTGAGGAAGAAGTCCACCCGTGCGAGCCCGCGCCCATCGACGGCCTGGAACGCGCGCACACCGATCTCGCGGATCGCGTCGGCCTCGGCATCCGTCACATCCGCGGGACAGACGACGTCGACGCCGTCGCCCCCGAGGTACTTGCCCTCGAAGTCGTAGAACTCGCGCGTGGTCAGGACGATCTCGCCGGGCAGCGAAGCCCGCACGGCACCGTCGCTGCCTTCGAGGATCGCGACTTCGATCTCGCGCCCCGACATTCCACGCTCGATCAGCACCTTGTCGTCCTCGGCGAACGCGATCCGCATCGCCTCGTCGAGTTCGGAGGCGTCGTGCGCCTTCGAGACGCCCACGCTCGAACCGGCCCGGGCGGGCTTGACGAAGAGCGGATAGCCGAGTTCGGCCGCATCCGCCCGCACGCCCTCGGAGTCCCCTGCCCACCTCGACGACCGCACCGTCACCCACGGCGCGACGGGCACACCCGCCGCCTCGAGGGCGATCTTCATGAAGTGCTTGTCCATGCAGAGCGCCGAATCGAGCACCCCGCCGCCGGCGCAGGGGATCCGCAGGGTGTCGAAGAAGCCCTGCACGGTGCCGTCTTCGCCGTGCTGTCCATGCAGGATCGGGAGCACCACGTCGACGGGGCCGAGAACGGAGACCTCGCCGGCGGCGTTCCGAACGCGCAGTTCGCGGTCGGCGCCACCCTCCGGCCAGAGGATCCGGGTGCCGTTGTCGAGGACCTCGGGCATCCGGGCCGCATCGAGGGCGAAGCGATCGGGGTCGTCCTGCTCGAGGACGAAGACGCCCTCGCGGGTGATGCCCACCGGGATCACCCGGAAGCGGTCGCGGTCAATCGCGCGCAGCACCCCGCCCGCCGTCGCGGAACTGATCGAGTGCTCGCTGGAGCGCCCTCCGAAGAGCACCGCCACCGCCGGCTTGTCCATTCTGCGTCCTCTCGCCCCGCGGGGTGTCGTCGTCCGTCGTCAGGTGGGGCGCGATGTCGCGCGGGTTCATGGTGCCATCGAGCACGCGCTTGACCTGCTCGACGATCGGCATCTCGACGCCGACCTCCTTGGCCAGCTGCAGCACGGGTGCGACGGATGCCAGTCCCTCGGCGGTCTGCTCCATCTGCTTGACCACGTCCTGGAAGCTGTACCCCTGGCCGAGCAGGCGTCCCGCGGTGTTGTTGCGCGACAGCGGCGACTGGCAGGTCGCGATCAGGTCGCCGAGTCCCGCGAGTCCCTGCAGGGTCTCGGGCTGGGCGCCGTACGCGACGGCGAAGTCGGTCATCTCGACGAGCCCGCGGGTGATGATGGACGCCTTCGTGTTCTCGCCGTACCCGACGCCGTCGACGATGCCGATCGCCACGGCGATGAGGTTCTTCAGCACGCCGCCGAACTCCGTGCCGATGACGTCCGTGTTCACGAAGGAGCGGAAGTAGGCGTTGCGGGCACGACGGGCCACAGCATCCGCCGTCTCCTGACTCGTCGACGAGATGACGGCGGCCGTGGGCTGCTCGCGCGCGATCTCGAGGGCGAGGTTGGGTCCGGACGCCACGGCGATGCGGCCGGGATCGCACTCGAGCTCCTGCTCGATGACCTGGCTCATGCGCAGACCCGAGCGGCGCTCGACGCCCTTCATCAGGCTGACGAGAGGAACGGATGTCGGAGCCACGAGCGGCCGCAGCGCCTTGAGGTTCTGCCGCACGGCCTGGCTCGGAATCGAGAGGTAGACCTGTTCGGCGCCCTCGAGCGCCTCGGAGAGGTGATGGGTCGCCGTCATCCCTCGCGGCAGGTTGATGCCGGGCAGGTACTGGCTGTTGCGCTTGCCCTCGGCGATCTCCTGCGCAAGTTCGGGACGCCGCGCCCACATGGTGACCTGCGCGCCGCCGTCGGCGAGGATCTTGCCGAACGTCGTTCCCCAGCTGCCCGCGCCGATCACGGCGACGCGGGGCCCCTCGACCGGCCTACGACTCAAAGCGCCCCGTCTCCTTCTGCGCGTGCTGGGCGGGGTTCCAGCGCACCTCGGGAGCCTCTTCGCCCCGGATGCCGGCGAGCAGCGCCGTGATCGCATCCATCACGCGGGTGGTCGCTGCCGACAGCGACGCCGGCTGCGAGCCCCGGCCGCGGAACTCGACGAGGTCGACCGGGTCGCCGATCACCACGCGCACCCGCTTGCGCGGGGGCCACAGACTGATCTTCTTCTGGTACCTGCCCATGATCTGCTGGACGCCCCAGTGCGCCATCGGGATCACGGGGAGATCGCCCTCGAGGGCGAGCCGCACCGCGCCGGTCTTGCCGCGCATCGGCCACATACCGGGATCGCGGGTCAGCGTACCCTCCGGATACACGATCACCCCGCGGCCGTGCTCGACGAGCTGCTCGGCAGCCGCGAGGGTCTCCTTGGCCGCGGACGACGACGAGGACCGTGCCACGGGTACCATGCCGGTGGCTCGCAGCGCCCAGCCCAGCACCGGCACCCGGAACAGGCTCTCCTTGGCCATGAAGCGCGGCGCGCGACCGAGGCGCCAGACGATCACCGCGACGATCAGCGGGTCGATCTCGCTGTAGTGATTGGGCGCAAGCACGAAGGCGCCCCTGCGCGGCACCTTCTCGCCGCCGACGATCTCGATGCGGGCCAGAAGCCCCACGAGCGGAACCACGACCGCCCCGAGCAGCCAGAAGACGCTCGGTCGCGTCTTCTCGGGGGACGCGGGAGTGCGGGCGCTCATCCGACGATGTCGAAATCGGCGCCGAGCGCGTCGAGCTTGTCGAAGAACTTCTCGTATCCGCGGCTGATGATGCCCACGCCCGAGACGGTGGACTCCCCCTCGGCGGCGAGCGCGGCCACGACGTAGGAGAACCCGCCACGAAGGTCGGGCACCTCGATGTCGGCGCCGTGCAGCGGCGTGGGTCCGTTGATGACGGCTGCCTGCTCGAGCGCCCGGCGGGGCACGCGCCGCGCTCCGCCCTCGAGACCGTGGGGGTGCACGACGATGTCGGCACCCATCTTCACGAGCGCCTGGGTGAAGCCGAGGCGGTTCTCGTACACCGTCTCGTGCACGATCGACTCGCCCTCGGCCTGCGTCAGCGCGACGATGAGCGGCTGCTGCCAATCGGTCATGTAACCGGGATGCACGTCGGTCTCGACCACGACCGGCTTGATGGGACCGCCGCGGCGGAAGAGGATCCCGTGCTCCTGGACGTCGAACCATCC
>NZ_QFPF01000132.1 GCF_003248605.1 Microbacterium sp. | reverse complement strand
TTGCCATGGTGTCCTCCCGGATCGTTGGCTAGTGAATGTGACATTCACAGCCTAGGGGGAGGGTCAGACATTGCGGCGAGCGCGCGACAGCGCCCCGCCGGATCGTTCTCGGCGGGGCGCTGGCGGTGGGTGTTGCGCGCCTACTGGGGGGAGAGTGCGCTGGTGACCTGAGTCTTGATCTCTTCTGCTGCGAGGATCATCGCGCCGTCCCTGTGCGATTCGCCGTAGGCCGCGATCACTCCCGCGATAGCGCCCCATGCGTCGGCGGGCAGGCTCACTGGGATCGCTTTCGACCCTGTGCTCGATCCGCTCTGGTTGGTCATGGATGTCTCCCGAGTTGCTAGGTAGTGAATGTGATATTCACAGTTTAGAGAGGGTGTCAGACGTTGGGGTGAGCGCGCGACAGCGCCCCGCCGGATCGTTCTCGGCGGGGCGCTGTCGGTGGGTCAGTAGCTCTCGTCGGTGCGGGCGAGGGTGTCGACGATGCGCAGCCCGTCGTGGGTGGGGATGGTGACGGTGGACAGGAGCGCGTAGCCCTGTGTGCCGTAGGCGTTCAGGTCTTCCTCGCGCTGCTGGCGAGCGCGGTTGCTGGCGATCTCTCCCGCTGCCTCGGTGTACTGGCGGGTGTCGATCGTGATGAATCGAGTGCGGTTTGCCATGGTGTCCTCCCGGATCGTTGGCTAGTGAATGTGACATTCACAGCCTACGGGTGGCCTCCGACATTGGAGTTGCCCACGGGTATAGGCCTCGGTTTCGGTGGTTCGCGGACATGGCAGGGCGGTGCCCCGCGACCGTCGCCGCGCGGCACCGCCCCAGGGGCCGGCTATCCGCCGGGGCACTCCGTGTCGATGTCGTCTTGGTCGAGCGGCAACAGGCCGCACGCCTGGCAGGTCGTCGTGCCGGTGAAGCGGCCGCTCTGCCACTGATGGGCGAGGGGCGCGGCGGGTTCGTCGTCGGTGTCCATGGTGGCGGTCGCCCCGCAGTCCAGGCATCGGGCGGCGGTGTCTCCGTTGAGGGTGACGACGACGCCGGGTGTGCCGGAGAGCCATTCGACGTTGGTGTGGGTGCAGTCGCTGGTGGTCATGGTGTCCTCCGTGATCTGGTGAATGTGACATTCACAGGCTACGGGTGGCCTCCGACATCGCCCGCGGCGAGCGCGACGGTGCCCCGCCGGTCGTCCGGCAGGGCACCGCTGGCGGTCAGGCCGCGTCGATCGGCGTCCAGTCCCGCTCGTGGGCGGGGATGTAGTCGATGAGCGCGGCCAGCCGGTCACGCGCGGCCTGTAGTACCTCGATCTCGTCGTCGTTGCTGTCGCCCTCGGCGGCGGCGAAGGTGGCTTCGATCAGACCGGCGATCTCCTTCTGTGCGGCCTCGTCGATGAGGGTGAGGCGGGCGATCTCGCCGTCCGGGTATCGGGCATCCAGCGCGGCGGCGTCCTGGTAGTCGAAGGCCCATTGCTCGCCGAGGATCGCGAACGCCGCGGCGAGGTCGCGCTCGCGGTTGCCGGTGCTGATGGCGACGTAGCCGCGGCTCAGCTGCGCGCCGACGTGCGGGTGCAGGTTGGCGTGGTCGGGGCCGAAGGTGATGTAGGTGGTCATGGTGTCCTCCCGGATCGGTTGGTAGTGAATGTGACATTCACAGTCTAGGGGAGGGGCCGGACATTGCCGGTGTCGGTGGATGTTGCGAGGATGGCGGGCATGACCGTAGAGCACGATCCGAGGGCGTCGATCCTGAGCGTGAACGTCGCGCGGATGCTGTTCACGCTCGAAGTGTTCTGCGCGGGATTCGGAGCGGGTCTGGTCGGCGTCGCGATCGCGCGCTGGGATCTCATCGGGGTTCCTGCGCTTGTCGCGGCTGCGGGGGCTCTGGTGCTCGCTATCGGCATGGAATGGGTGCGTCGGCGCATCCCGCGCTGAGTGGCCGTAGGACGCGCGTGAGCGCCCCACCGGGGGAAGGGTGGGGCGCTCAGTTGTTGGGTGTCGCTATGCCTTCCAGACTCCCTGCCAGTCCTCGGGGAGTCGCACGCCGTGCTCGCCGTGCTCGTCGGTCTGGTGCAGGTACACGAGAACGTCGCCGGGGTCAGGATCGGCCTCGTAGATCGGCAGGGTGCGCCCGGCGGGGTTGATCTGGCCGACGCTGTTGTAGCGCACGTCCACGTCGATCGCGCGCAGGTAGCCGTCCTCGACGTTGACGTGCTGATCGCACCGCGGGCACCACAGCACGATGCGCTCGCCGTAGTCGGTCGGCTCGTCGAGCTCGACGATGCGCAGCGCGGGGAAGTCGGCTGCCTCGATCTCGTGCATGAGGCTCCACAGCCGGTCGATCAGGTCGTCGGCGGGGATGCGGGCCGCGGCGGTGGCCGCGGTGTCGGTAGTGGTCATGGTGTCCTCCTGGATGGTGCGCGCGGGCCTGCGGCGAGCGCGCGGCGGGTGGTGACGATGCGCACGCGGGCTCCGGGGGTCAGGCTCGGCGGAGCGACAGCGGATGCCTGTAGCGCGGCGGCGAGCGCGTCGTCGCTGTGTCCGGTCGGCTCGACGGTCGCGGTGCGAGCGAGCGTGTAGACCTTTCCGGGGTCAGCGGCCGGTGCGATCTTCGCCTTGGTGCGGGCGAAGTCGATCAGCACGTACTCGGTGCCGCGGAACCGGAACGTGTCGCCGGGGGTGCGGGTGAGCAGGGTGGTGGTGTCGGTCATGGCGTCCTCCTTGGACTCTCGACGGTGAATGTGACATTCACAGGCTACGGGTGGCCTCCGACATTGGCCGGGGCGGGCGGCGGCTCCGGTGGGTGCGCCCGCCCCGGCTGTGGGTCACTGCGCGGCGATCGCCGCGGTGATCTCGGCTGTGACACGCTCGCGCTTGGCGTCGGCGTCGTGACCCGGCTCGAAGTGGCCGAACGCGGTCAGGTAGGCCTCGATCTGGCCACGCAGGTACTCGGTGTTGCTGGCGTCGGCGTTGAGGCCGATGATCGCGTAGCGCGCTGCGCTCGCCGCCTGCTGCCATCCGCGCTGCGTAAGGCCGTGGGGGTCGCCCTCGGGGAGCGCGTAGCGCTGCTCGATCTGGCCGTCGTGCGCGGTGTACTTGGTGACGCTGCGCTCGGTGACCACGACGGCATCCAGGTAGTCCGGGTCGCCCTGCCCGCCGAGGGGCACCCACACCTGGGGGTCGGCGTCGGGGTGGTCAGCGTCGATGCGAGCGAGCAGGTTGGGCATCGTCGGGTCGAGGGTGAACGGGTCGCTGAGGCTGTAGTCGTCCCACGCCTCGCGCAGCTCGTTCGGCTCGATAGTCGTCCATCCGGCGTCGAACTCGGCGCGCAGCGGCGCGTGGAAGTGGATCGCGCGCTCGACGGCTGTGCGGATGTCGTGGACGTTGTTGATGGTCTCGGTCATGGTGTCCTCCCGGATCGTTGGCTAGTGAATGTGACATTCACAGGCTACGGGTGGCCTCCGACATTGCGCGGGGACATCGCGAGTGCGGCACAGTGACAGGGGAGTGCCCCGCCGGGGTGTCCGGCGGGGCACTCGGTGCGTTCAGCGGGAGAACGCCCAGTCGGGCAGGACGGCTGCCGAGCAGAGGGTCGCGACGATCTGGCTCATGCCGTGGTCAGGGTCGATCGCGAGGGCGCGGTCGGTGTAGACGGCGGCGTGAGTGGAGCGGCCCAGCGCCCAGGACAGCCACGCGGCGGCGGCGAGCAGGTTGGGGCGCTGCTGGTCGTCGGCGTAGGCGGCAAGGTGGCGCACGAGCGCGAGGCCCGCCGTCAGCCGGTCGGCGTCGGGACGATCGCCCTGCCCGTAGAGGGTGCGGGCGATGCTTTCGGGGATCGGTGCGCCCATGATCGAGTGGCCGATCTGCGCGGCCAGCGCGCGGGTGCCGTTGTCGAGGTCGGTGGCCCACTGGATGAGGGCCACGTCGCGCCACAGCGGGATGCCGATGCCGGTGAGCAGGAGCGCGGCGCGCCGGGTGTCGAGGTCGGCGGGGTCACCGGTCAGGGCTTCCTCGGCGACGGTGATGAAATCGGCCAGCGCGTCGTCGTCCATCCGCGCGGCCGCGAACGCGATCCGGGCCGCACGCGCCGGGTCGGCGTCGGGGATGCTCGCCCCGGCGCTCTGCGATGCGGCGACGTTCTCGCGCAGTGCGTCGGGGGTCGCGAGCTCGGTGAGCGGCGCTGGTGCCTCGCCGGTCAGGTGGCTGCCGTAGCCGTCGCTGGCGACGTAGAGCACGTCCACCAGGTGCAGCCCTTGGTGGTCGGCCACGTCGATGATCTGCTGGCCGAGATCGCGGGTGCTGGCCGCGTCCCCTGTGGCGTAGATCACAGCGGCCACGCCGGTCGCACGCGGCACGCGGCAGATGAGGCCCAGCCCGGTGTGCGCGAGCGTCGCGGCATCCGTGTCGAGGTCGAACCGCATGGCCCCGATGGTGCGGGTTGCCTCGAAGGGCACGAGCACGAGCGAGGCGTGCGGAGTGAAGCCGAGCAGCGCGGGCACGAGGCCGAGGAAGTCGCGCGGGGTGCCCGCCTTGATGGTGGTCGGTGTAGTTGCCATGGTGTCCTCCCGGAACGTTGGCTAGTGAATGTGACATTCACAGGCTACGGGTGGCCTCCGACATTGGTCGGCACACGCGAAAGCGCCCCCGCCGGAAGGGCAGGGGCGCTCGATCGCGGGCCGCGGTCTACTCGCTGTCGCCGTCCGTCGTGCCATCGCTCCACGCCACGGTGAAGTCCAGGCTCAGCGCGTCGATGATCTGGTCGAACGGGATTGACCCGTTGCCGTCATCGTTGCCGTGGATCGCGTAGAACCCGACGCGCTCGCCGTTCCAGTAGGGGATCACGTAGGCATCCCAGCCGCCCATCCACTCGGCGCTGTAGAGGGTGCCCGTCGCCGCCTCGGCGTGCTCGATCCAGCGGTGCACGATGCCGCTGATGTCGGCCTCGCACGCGACCCGGCGGTCATCGTGCCAGCCGGTGGCGGTGAGCAGCTCGTCGCCGTGGCGCTCGGTGACCACGCTGTAGTCGAAGGCCGCAGCAAACAGGTCGGTGTAGTCGTGCCCCCACTCGTCGGTCACGGTGACCTTCTCCACTCGGCGCGGCTCGACAGGCACGTCCGGCACCGGAACTCGCGTGCCTTCCAGCCCATCCGTCAGCCACCGCGCAGCCGCCGCGAGATCGCCCGACCCGGACAGCGCAGCACGTACCCGCGCGATCGACTCGGCGAGATCGTCGGGCACCAGGCCGCTCTCACGGTCGTTGCAGCGCTGCCCGCCGATGTAGGAGTACTCGATCGACCCGGCCTCGTCGGCATCCCGCGTATCCCACTCGATCCGCACCGCCACGACAGCGCCGGGGAACCGGCCCGATACCGCCTCGGCGAAGTCCTCCACGCCCTCCGGCTCGTACTTGGTGTTGCCGTCCAGCGCCCAGCCCGAACCCGTCACCGGGCCGAACGAGAGATCGCTGATGTTGCCTTCCAGATGACGCTCCACAGCCTCATCCAGCAGACGGCCCGCAGACCCCTCGGCATCCTCGATGTCGACAGAGACGGTGATGTAGTGCCCCATGGTGTCCTCCCAGGGTGTTAGTGAATGTGACATTCACAGCCTAGGATGGAGGTCAGACATCGAGGCGCGCAGCGCCGACCCCACCGCGACCGGTCTGCCCACCCCCGCCACGAGCATCGGGGGAGAGGGATGAGCCGGCTCCGCCGGCGGGCTCGCCACGAGGCCGCGAGAGCCCCGCAGAGGGCACCCGACCCGCTCCCGCACCACAGGCACCGGCCACCCTCGAAACGCCAGTCAGCGGGGCCGCACACCGCACCCACCGGAGGGCCGCGCAGCGGGCCGACCCCGCGCGCAGCGCCCGGCCTGCCGGGCGCCCGTCCCTGCGAGCGCAGCTCGCGG
>NZ_QFPF01000048.1 GCF_003248605.1 Microbacterium sp. | reverse complement strand
GCGGGCAGTGACGAGCGCGTTTGCCGGTCAACGGAAGTCCCGGGAGTTGTGGCGCACCCCGACGCGCAGGTCTTCGAAGCCGTCCGCCACGAGATTCGTCACACCCTCGGGTGATCGCTCCAGCATCCCGCGCACGATCAGCGCCGGTGAGTCGCGCACGATCCGCCGGTAGCGGGTCCAGACCCCGACCGAGCAGATGACGTTGACGAGGCCGTGTTCGTCCTCGAGGTTGAGGAACGTGATTCCGGATGCTGTCGCCGGGCGCTGCCGGTGCGTCACGAGCCCCGCGACCTCGACGCGTCGCCCGGTCTCGTGCGAGCGCAGGGCGGCCGAGGGCAGCACGCCCCGCGCGGCGAGATCGCCCCGATAGTGCGTCATCGGGTGATCGTCGGGGGAGACGCCCGTGGCCCACAGGTCGGCCGCGAGCCGGTCGTGGCTCGTGAGGTCGGCGAACAGGGGCGGCTGCACGGCGAAGACGGTGCCGGGCAGAAACTGCGCGCGGTCCTGCGCGGCCGATCCCGCCTGCCAGATCGCCTCGCGGCGGGACAGACCCAGGCATTCGAACGCCCCGGCGGTGGCGAGCGCCTCGAGCTGCGCGGCGGTGAGGTCGGTGCGGCGCACGAGATCGTGCATGTCGCGGTAGGGGCCGGCGGCATCCCGATCGGCGACGATGCGCTCGGCGACCTTGGCGCCGATGCCGGTGACCCCGGCGAGCCCCATGCGCACGGCGAAGGCGCCGTCGCGGCGGTGGGATGCCGACACGTCGGGGGCGTCGATGTCGAACTCGCCCGCGGGGGGCTGGTCGGTGTCGAGGCAGGAGTCGAGGCCTGACGAAACGTCGACGTCCTCGACCGGCTCGAGGATCTCGGTCGCCCCCGAGCGGTGCAGGTCGGGGCGGCGCACCTCGACCCCGTGCCGTCGGGCGTCGGCGACGAGCGTCGCGGGCGAGTAGAACCCCATCGGCTGCGATCGCAGAAGCCCCGCGAGGAAGGCCGCGGGATAGTGCAGCTTGAGCCACGAGCTGGCGTAGACCAGCAGCGCGAACGACAGCGAATGCGACTCGGCAAACCCGAAGTCGGCGAACGCCTGGATCTTGGCGTAGATGTCGTCGGCCGCGGCGCCGACGAGCCCGTTCTCGGCCATGCCGGTGTAGAGCTGCTCGCGCAGCGACTCGATCTTCTCCTGCCCCCGTTTGGAACCCATCGCCCGCCGCAGCAGGTCGGCCTGCTCGCCCGAGCAGTTGCCCACCGCCATCGCGATCTGCATCAGCTGCTCTTGGAAGACCGGGATGCCGAGCGTGCGCTCGAGCACCGGCTCGAGCTTGGGGTGGGCGTACTCGACCTTCTCTACCCCCATCTTGCGGCGCACGAACGGGTGCACGGCCCGTCCCTGGATCGGGCCCGGGCGGATGAGGGCGATCTCGACCACGAGGTCGTAGAACCGACGCGGCTGCAGGCGCGGCAGCAGGCCCATCTGTGCGCGCGATTCGACCTGGAACACCCCGATCGAGTCGGCCCGGCACAGCATGTCGTAGACCGCGGGCTCCTCCTTGGGCAGGGTCGCCAGGGTCCACTCCTCGCCGGTGGCGCCACGGATCATGTCGAACGAGTGCTGCAGCGCGGCGAGGATCCCGAGGCCCAGCAGGTCGAATTTGACCAGTCCCATCCAGGCCGCGTCGTCTTTGTCCCACTGGATCACCGTGCGGTTCTCCATGCGCGCGTGCTCGATCGGCACGACCTCGCCGACGGGGCGCTCGGTGAGCACCATGCCGCCCGAGTGGATGCCCAGGTGCCGGGGGGCCTTCAGCAGTTCGCCCGCGTAGTCGACGACAAGATCCGGGATGTCGTGATCCGGCATCGACGACAGCTCGGCGCCCCAGCGCTCGACCTGTTTGGACCAGGCATCCTGCTGGCCGGGGGAGTACCCGAGGGCGCGGGCCATGTCGCGGACGGCGTTCTTGGGCCGGTACTGGATGACGTTCGCCACCTGCGCCGAACGCTCACGGCCGTAGCGGGCGTAGACCCACTGGATGATCTCTTCGCGCCGGTCGGAGTCGAAGTCGACGTCGATGTCGGGCTCTTCTTCGCGCAGCGACGACAGGAACCGCTCGAACGGCAGCCGGTAGAGGATCGGGTCGACGGCGGTGATGTGCAGCAGGTAGCAGACGGCGCTGTTGGCCGCCGATCCCCGCCCCTGGCACAGGATGCCGCGGCGCCGGGCCTCGGCGACGATGTCGTGCACGATGAGGAAGTAGCCCGGAAAGTCCTTCTTCTCGATGACGTTCAGCTCGTTCTCGATGCGCCGGCGGTCGTCGTCGGCCAGGCGCGGGTACAGCTGCGGCACCGCCTGCCACACCAGGTGCCGCAGCCACGACATCGGGGTGTGCCCCTCGGGCACCTCCTGCGTGGGCAGCGCGGGTTTGGCGCGGCGCAGGGGGAAGCCGAGCTCGTCGGCGAGGGTCGCGGTGCGGGCGACGGCACCCGGGTAGCGGGCGAAGCGCTCGGCCATCTCGGCGCCCGAGCGCAGATGCCCCGCGCCGTGTGAGGGCAGCCATCCGTCGAGTTCGTCCATGCTGCGGCCCGCGCGCACGGCCGCGATCGCCGCGGCGAGCCGGGCCTTGGCGGGGGTGGCGTAGTGCACGTTGTTCGTCGCGAGGGTGGGCAGGCTGCGCTCTCGGGCGAGAGATGCGAGCAGGTCGTTGCGCCTCGAATCCAGCGGATCGCCGTGGTCGGTGAGCTCGACGAAGACCGATGTCGCTCCGAAGAGATCGACGAGTGCATCGAGTTCGCGGGCAGCACCCTCGGGCCCCTCGGCGGCGAGGGCCTGCCGCACGGCTCCCTTGCGGCATCCGGTCAGCACCGCCCAGTGCGGATCGCCCGGCCCTCCCGCCCGGTCGGCGAGTTCGCCCGGGTCGTACACGGGGCGCCCCTTCTCACCCCCGCGCAGCTGGGCGGCCGTGATCGCGGCGGCGAGGCGGTGATAGCCCTCCTGTCCCCGGGCGAGCACGAGCAGGTGCCGTCCGACGGGGTCGGCCTCGCCCCTCTGCGGCTTCGGCAGGCCGAGCGACAGCTCGGCGCCGAACACCGTCGTGACGTGGAACGATTCGGCGGCCTCGGCGAAGCGGGCGAGGCCGTAGAAGCCGTCGTGGTCGGTGAGGGCGAGGCCCGAGAGCCCCAGACGCTCGGCCTCTTCGATCAGGGCCTCGGGCGAAGAGGCCCCGTCGAGGAAGGAGTACGACGAGTGCGCGTGCAGCTCGGCGTAGGGCACCGCACTCTCGGGGCGTTCGATGGCCGGTGTGACGTAGGCCCCGCGTTTGCGCGACCAGGCGGGACTGTCGCCGCCGTCGGCGCCTGCCGGCACCTTGTCGGGCCGGGTCGTGCCGAGGATGCGCTCGAGCTCGGACCACGGGATCGGAGGATTGCGAAAACCCATCAGTCGTACCGCCCCTCGGCGCGCCAGGTGTCGCCCTCGAGCACGAGCAGCCAGGCGACCTGGGTGTCGTCGACGATCTGCACCCGGTGCGCCTCGCGTCGCCGCTCGGGATCCCACTCCCGCTCGCGCACACCCCACGGGCCTGCCCACCCCGCGACGGCACGATGGATGCCGGTGCCCGCGATCGCGGCGGGCGCCGCGCTCAGGCGCCCTCGCTCGTCGACGGTCACGGCGGCGCCGTCGGCGGAGGTCACCCGCATCTCGGGCTGCGGGAAGAAGACGGTGGTGGGATGCGGGGCCGGAAGGCTGCCGGGCCAGGGCTGCGAGCGCTCGCGCGCCGGCGCGGCCCGGTCGCCCCACGGCACGAGCACCTGGCGCTCGGCGAGCCAGCGGCCACCCCCGATGGCGGGGGTGACGACGCCGCGATGCCCGAGCAGGGCCTGCACGCGCGAGAGGGCGTGGTGCACGCGCTCGCCCGGGCCCTGGCCGAACAGTCCCGGTTCGTGGTGGGATGCCGCATCCACCGCCTCGGGCTCGAGGCGGACGAGGGTGATGCCGCTGCGCAGCTCGGCGTCGACGGCCGCCTCGAGCTGCCAACGCACCCGGTCGACGACGGCGGCGGCATCGAAGGTGGTGGGGTGCAGCCACACCCGCTCGGACCGCCCGCCGCGGTCATCGCGCAGCTCGACGCGCAGCTCGGTGCACACCAGGCCCCGGGCGGCGAGCGCGTCGACGAAGTCGTCGGCGGTGATGCGCACCGCGAAGCCGACCTGATCGACCAGTTCGAGCGGGGGCTCGAACTGGGCCTCGCGCTCGTGCTCAGGCGGGGGCACCCGCGCGGTGACGGGCCGCGCGTCGAGCCCGCGGGCGAGGCGGTGCAGGCGCACGCCGTGCTCGGAGAAGCGCTCGCGCACCCTGTCTTCGGCGAGCGCGGCGAAATCGCCGAGCGTCTGCACGCCCAGGCGCGCGAGCAGCCCCACCAGCTCGGCGTCGTCGATCGTGCGGATCGACAGGGGCGCGAGGAAGGAGGCCGCGGCACCGGGCTCGACGGCGTGCACCCGCGTTGCGGGCTCTGCACCCGGCCCGGGGCGGGTGCGCCGGGCCGCATGCTCGGCGGTGAAGGGGCCGTCGGCGATGCCGACGCGCGCGTCGGTGAGATCGATGGCCGCCAATTCGTCGAGCAGCACCCGCGCGGCCTCGCTCTCGCCGCCGTAGTACCGCGAGGGGCCGCGGGCACGCAGGGCGCCGATGCCCGCCCGCACGATCTGCACGCCCGGCGCGAGCCGTTCGATGCGGTCGACCACGGGCAGGAACCCGCGGTTGTCGCGCCCCTCGTCGGAGGAGACCAGGCGCAGCCCCGGGCAGCGGGCCTGCGCATCGCGGCGGCGCTGCCCGCGGCGCACGCCACTCGCGCGGGCGGCGGCCGAGCAGGCGACGATGCCGCCCGCCCGCTCGATCGCGATCGGCGCACCGGCATCGAGCGTCGAGCCGCGCTCGCGGGCGAGGGCGGCGATCGGCCAGTCGGGCACCCAGACCAGCAGGGTGCGCACGGGGGTCTGGTGCATCAGCCCACCGCCCGGATCGGGGTGGGCATGGGGATGCTGTCGGGCACATCCGTGCGCGGATGCCCGGCGGGGCTCGCACCGACACCCGCGCCGCCCGCGCCGACGCCCGTGCCCGCGCCGACACCCGCGCCGCCCGCGCCGACGCCCGTGCCCGCACCGACACCCGCGCCGCCCGCGCCGACACCCGCACCGGCCGCGGTGCCGGCGGCATCGGGCAGCAGCATGCGGGTGCTGCGGGGAACGGGAAAGCGTCTGCTGGACGCGGTGACGGTGACCTCGCGCCCGGCGAGATAGCCGTGTCCCTCGCCGAGACCGCGCCAGCGGGGGTCGCTCACGCTCAGCAGCGCATCGGCCCCGGGCCATGCGCCGAGCGTGATCAGCGTCGTGCCGCGATCGCGCAGGCGCGCGGCGAGGCGCGCGACATCGCCCTCGCCCGGGCGCCCCGCCGGATTGACCGCGACGATCGGCAGCACCTCGGCGAGCGCCGAGGCGACCGTGAACCACCGCGCACCGGGCTCGGGAACCAGTACCAGGCGCTCGAGATCGAGGCCGTACTCCTCGGCGGCCTCGGCCCCCAGCGTCGACACCCCGACGATGCCGCACCACGACCCCGCCCGCGAGGCTTGCGCCATGAGCCCGAGCATGAGGCTCGGCGACGAGGAGTCGATCGCGTAGACCGAACCCGGCCGCAGACCCCGCTCGGGCAGCAGCCCGCCGATCGCGGGGTGCACGGGCAGCAGCGGCACCTCGACCCGTCGCCCCCGCACCCGATCGATCTGCGAGCGCAGGCGGCTCAGCTCGTCGACCCGGGCGGTGCCCGGGGACGCCTGCTGCTGCCGTGCGATCGCCATGTCGACAATGGTAGAACAGAGCTTCGACATTGACCACGGGAGGGAGGGGACAAAGATCCGAAGGGCATGTCGTCGCAGCATCCCGAGTCTGCCCCGCCCCTCCGACATCCGGGACATCCGCCCCTGCCGCGGCACGGGCGCCTCCCGCGATACTGAGCGCATGGACCGGCCCGCACGCCCCGCGCGCGAGCCCCGCCGTGCGCCCGCGTTCGGTGCCGCGCTGGCGCTCATCGCGGCGGCATGGCTGCCGGCGCTCGCGGCGGCGCTCGTCGTGCTCGGCACCGGCGGCCCGTGGTCGAACACGCTGCGGGTGATCGTCACGGCCCTCGTGTACGCGCCCGTCGCGGCGGTGGTCATCGTGCGCGGACGCCCCGCGATCGCCCTCGTCGTCGGCGCGCTCGCCGTGCAGTGCGGGTGGCTCGCGCTCGCGGTCGCCGTGCTCCCCCTGACCGAGCCGGGCACCGTGCCCGCAGCCCTCGCCGACGCCGTGCTGCTCTTTCCGCGCCTGGCCGAAGTCGCGGCGCTCTGCCTGCTTCCGCTGCTGCTCGCGCGCCGCCGCGATCGACTCTGGCGCGCGGGCATCGCGGCGGGCATCGTCGTGGTCGCCCTCGACGCGACGCTCTCGCTGTACTCGCGCCTCGTCGAGCCGTTGCCCCTGGGCGTCCTGCTCGTGGTGTTCTACGCCTCGATCGGGCTCTTCGTCGTGGGTACCGCGATGCTCGTCGGCGAGGGTCGTGCCGGCGGGCCGCGCGAGCGTGCCGCCCTGACCTGGCTCGCCGTCGGCGCCGCGCTGCTGGTCGCCGGATACCTGCGCATCGCGATACCGCTCGGACCCACCGCCACCGTGCTCAGCGACGCCGCGTTCGTCCTGGCGCAGGCCGCGCTTCCCGCCGCGGTGCTCGCGGTCGCCCTGCGCGGGCGGCGCATCGGCGAGCACCGCCATCTCGCCGCGGGGGCGCTCCGGGTGCAGGCCGTGGCCGTGTCGATCGCCGCCTACCTGCTCATCTCGCACCTTGCGGGGCTCCTCGGCGCATCGACCGCGGTCGCGGGGGCGATCGCGGCGGGCGCGCTCGCGCTCTGCTGGGTGCCCCTCATGCGCTCCCTGCGCCGCCGCACCGCGGAGCTCTACGGCCAGTCGCGCGACGATGCGCGCGCGGTGCTGCGTCGCATCGGCGCGCACCTCGCCGGCGGCGGCGGACTCACCCCGCTCGCCGCCGCGCTGCGCTCCGCCTGGGGTCTGCAGTCGGTCGAGCTCGTGCCGGATTCGGGGGCCCCGCCCGCCCGCGAGGGATCGGCCGGCGCCGCGGCCGTCGAGATCGAGCTCACGGCGGGTGGCGTGCGCGTCGGTCGCCTCGTGCTCACCTCCGCCGACCCGGCGTACCTGCGCACGGAGATCGCTCCCGTCGTGACCGAGATCGCCGGGCTCATCGCCGTGGCCGTCGTCCTGGCCGACCTCAACATCGAGGTCGCCGAGACACGCGAGCGGATGCTGGAGGTCAGGCGCGAAGAGCGGCGGATGCTGCACCGCGAGCTGCACGACGAGCTCGCTCCCTCGCTCGCGGGCATCGGGTTCGGCATGGCGGCGGCGGGTCGGCTCATCGAGTCCGGCTCGCCCCGCGCGGGGACAGCGCTCGCCGATGTGCGCGACGACGTGGCCCGGCGCGCCGAGGACGTGCGACGGCTCGCCCGCTCGCTGCTGCCCGCCGCCCTCGACGAGGGCGATCTCGAGGGCGCGCTGCAGGAGCTCGCCCGTCGTTTTGCCGTCGACGGGGTGCGCATCGACGTGCGCGCCGCGGGGGCGGATGTGCTGGATGCCGACCTGCAGGTGGCCTGCTACCTCGCGGCGACCGAGGCCGTCGTGGGCATGCGGCGCACGGCCGGGGTCGCGGTCATCGGGGTGGCGGTCGAGGTGGCCTCGGCATCCGTCACCCTTCTCGTGACGGGCGACCGTGTCGACCCCGCCGTCCTGCCCGCGCTCGCCGACGACGTCGCCCGGCGCGCCCGCGACGTCGGCGCCCGCGTGCGCGTCACTCCCGGGCGGCGCGGTGTCGAGGCGGTGATGCCCCGATGACGGGGCGGCGGATCGTCGCGGGCGCGGTCTGGGGGATCTCGTGGGCGCTCGCGCTGGCGTCCCTGACTCTGCAGGCGGTGTGGCAGCTGCCGCAGACCGCGCTGCCGGGGGTGTTCCTCTCACCGGCACCGGCCGAGATGCAGGCGCGCTTCGACGAGATCGGGGTGACCGTCGCGCTGATCTACGGCCCGGTCAGCGCCATGATCCTCGCGCGGCGACCCCACCCGGTGGGGGTGATCCTCGCGGTGCACGCCGTCGGGTCGGGCATCGCCGCGTTCGGGGTGCAGTACGGGCTGCTGGGCGCCGAGATCCCCGGTCTGCCGCTGTGGGGGCTGATCGCGTTCGCGGCCGGGTGGGGGTTCGTCCCGGGCACCTTCATGACCGCCGCGCTGCCGTTGCTCGTGCGTCGCGACGCGGTGCCCGCGTGGCAGCGCGGCGTGATCGTCACCGGCCTCGCCGTGGCCGTGCTCGCGTTCGTGGCGAGCCTGACCCAGCAGAGCGTCGCCGCCCCCGTCAACCCGCTCGCGATCGACCTACCGGGGTATCAGGCGGTGCTTGCGCCCGCCTACACCGCGCTCTCGTTCGCGGCGGTGACGATCTCGGTGCTCTCGTGCGGCGTGCTGATCGGTCGGTGGACACGAGCGCGGGGGCGCGAACGTACGGGGGTGGCGTGGCTCACGCTCGGTCACCTCTTCCTGACCTTCTCCTACATTCTGCTGGTGCTTCCCGCTGAGCTCGCGGCGCCGCGGTGGGTGGTCGATCTCGGGATGATCGCCCCCGTCGTCGGGCAGGTGCTCTACCCCGCCGCGATCCTCGTGTTCGTGCTGGGGCAACGGCTCTGGGGCGTCGAGATGGTCATCAGCCGCGTGATCCTGTGGGCATCGCTCACAATCGGTGGTGTCGCGGTGTCCTTCGCGATCGTGGCGGGCACGGCCCTCGTGCTGCCGGGGGTCGGCGGACTCTGGGTCGTCACGCCGATCGTGATCGCTCTGGCGGTGCAGCCGCTGCGCGTGTGGCTGCAGCGGCGGATCGACGCCCTCGTGTACGGCGAGGGCGCGGACCCCGTGTCGATGCTGGCCCGCCTCGGCGATCGGATCGGCGATCTCGAGCCGGGAGCGGCGGGGCTCCAGCGACTGTGCGATGCGATCCGGCGCGTGCTGCGGCTGGGGTTCGTCGAAGTACGTGCGGCGGGCTCGTCGGAGCTCGTCGCGGCGTCGGGACGGGCGCCGGTCGACGCGCGCGGAGGCGGACAGCTCGTGCGGCCGCTCATGGTGGGCGCGCGCCGCATCGGCGACCTCATCGTCGCCGCGCGCGAGGGGCAGCGCCTGGATCGCCGCACGCGCGCGCTGCTCGATGACATCGTCGGCCTCGTCGCGGCCGCACTGCAGCTGGTCGAGGCCGGTGTCGCGCTCGAGCAGGCCCGCGCGGATCTGCTCGCGCGCCGCGCCGCCGAACGTCGCGCCGTGCGTCGCGAGCTGCACGACGGGCTCGGGCCCGCCCTGGCGGGCATCGGCTTCGGCCTCGCGGCGACGCAGAACCTGCTGAGGGATCACCCCGAGCGCGCCCGCGCGCTGCTGGCCGAGCTCGGCGACGACCTCACCCGCCGCGCCCGTGCGGTGCGGGAGCTGGCCGGGGAGGTGACGCCCTCGCCGCTCGAGGGCGCGACCCTGGGCCGCGCGCTGCGCGAGATCGGCGGACGCTTCGACTCCCCGGCGCTCGCCGTGGCGGTGCGCGTCGATGCCGGCGCCGACGATCACCTGCCCCCACCCGTGCGCGACGGGCTCTACCTGATCGCGTCCGAAGCGCTGGCGAACGCCGTCCGGCATGCGCGGGCCACGCGGATCGAGGTACGGCTGGAGCGCGGGGTCGACGGTGATCCATGGATGCTGCGCATCAGCGACGACGGACGCGGCATCGCCGCCGACGCCCCATGGGGCGTGGGCATGCGGTCGATGCGCGAGCGGGCCGCGGAGCTGGGGGCGAGGCTCGAGATCTCGACCGGGCAGGATGGCACGACGCTGGCGCTCGTGGGGACGCGTGCGGCGCGCGAGGAGCCGGGCGAGGCCGGGACACCTGTGGAGGCTGCGGGGCCGGCCGTGCGCGGAGGTGCGAGGTGAGGGGGACCGACATGACGCGGGAACGGGCGATCACGGTCGCCGTGGTCGACGATCATCCCCTCTTCCGCCGCGGCATCACCTCGCTGCTCGAGACCCTCGACGGGGTGGAGGTGGTGGGCGACGCCGAGACCGTCGACGCCGCGGTCGCGCTCGTCGCGGAACGTACGCCGGATGTCGTGCTGATGGACCTGGACCTGGCAGGGGAGTCGGGCATCGACGCGACGCGCACGATCATGCGACAGCATCCACGCACCGCCGTTCTGGTGCTGACGATGCTCGGAGACGACCAGTCGCTCTTCGCCGCGATGCGCGCCGGGGCCCGGGGTTATCTGCTCAAGGTCGCCACACCGCGCGAGGTCGAGCGGGCGATCCACGCGGTCGCCGAGGGCGAGCTGCTCTTCGGCGCAGACGTCGCCGCGCGCGCGATGGCCTACCTCAGCGGGAGCGCGGGGGATGCCTCCGCCCGGCCGTTTCCCGAGCTCACCGAGCGCGAGAGCGAGGTGCTCGAGCTCGTGGCGCGCGGGCTCGACAACGGCTCGATCGCGCGCACCCTGTTCTTGACCAACAAGACCGTGCGCAACTACGTGTACGGGATCCTCACCAAGCTCGGCGCGTCCGATCGCAGCGCGCTGATCGTCATGGCGCGTGACGCCGGCTTCGGGTCCGTCCGGCGCTGAGCGCCCGTGCGGGCGGGTCGACGCGGGCGGTCGCCGCGGTCGGTCGGCGCGGTCGGTCGGGGTGGTGGTGCGTCCCGGAGCGATGTCCCGGGCGATTCGGGACATCGGCACCTGGGGCCCGGGCCGTCGGGCGCGGGAGTCTCGGGGTGTGCCGCGGTGCGGCAGCGCGGCGGGGGCCGCGCACCTTCGACGAAAGCGAAACCATGACCACCTCTTCATCCGGCGCCCGAACGACCGCGGCGCCGCGGCCGGCGCGCCGCACTCCGTCCCGCGGCTTCCGCTTCGCGGCCTGGCCGCTCTGGCTCACCCTCGCCGGCATCGGCGGCGCGATCGGCACGGTCGGCACCGACCTGCGGCCCGCCGCCGAAACCGAGGCGTGGGAGAACGGCACCGATTACATCGTCACCTCGGCCGACGTGATGGGTTTGGACCCGCTGATCGGGCGGATCGGCTTCACCGCGGGGCTGCTCGGGATCCTCGGCATGCTCGTCTTCGTCGGTGCATGGCGGCGACACGTCGAGGCGCGGTTCGTGCGCTCGAGCGCGGCGGGCGTGGTCACCGCGGGCCTGATCGCGACGGCCGGGGCGTCGCTGCTGGGGTACGGCTGGCGCGGGGCGCTGGCGAACTACCTCGGTCCGGAGGCGGGCCTCTACGACTCGGAGGGGCTGTTCGTCTACTACATGCTGACCGACTTCGGCGCCTACTTGCCGTGGTTCGGAGCACTCGTCGCGGTGCTGGGGATGGGATGGATGGCGTGGGTCGAGCGCTCGATCTCACGGGTGATGGCCTCGGTGGGGCTGGTCGTGGCGCTGTTCCTGCTCGTGCTGACGGTCGCCACGGGCGTGCCGGGTCTGCCGGGAACGCTGACGCCGATCTGGCTGGCGATCGCGGGAATCTGGCTCGCCGTGGGCCGCAGCCGCATCACCGAACCCGAGCCGCCGATGCGCGGCTGACAAGTCCGCCGCGGAGCTTCGGGTGCGTCGCGTCGGTATCCGGACGAGCCGGGGGGCCAGATCGACGGGGGACGATCCGTCCGGACAGGCGGCGTGCAGGTGGGGACCTGCACGCCGCCTTCGCGCGTGCGATGCTGGAGCGGTCAACATTCCGGACCGGCGCGGGCGCCGGCAACGCCGGGGCCCGGGATTCCGGGCCCGCGCGACACGATCGCGGCAACGTCTCCGGAATGTTGACCGCTTACGCGAGGAGAACCATGCAGCAGCGCACTTTCGGACGCACCGGACGCGACGTCTCGGCGATCGGTCTCGGTACCTGGCAGCTCGGCGCCGACTGGGGCGACGTCGGCGAAGACGACGCGTTCGCCGTGCTCGAGACCGCCCTCGAACGGGGCATCACGCTGTTCGACACGGCCGACGTCTACGGCGATGGCCGGTCCGAGACGCTGATCGGCCGCTTCGTCGCCGCCAATCCCGGCGCTGAGCTCACCGTCGCGACCAAGATGGGCCGGCGGCTGCCGCAGGAGCCGGCCAACTACTCGGCGGCGAATTTCCGCGCCTGGACCGACCGCTCGCGCCGCAACCTCGGCGTCGACACGCTCGACCTCGTGCAGCTGCACTGCCCTCCGGCATCCGTCATCGAAGACGACGCCGTCTACGACGCCCTCGACGCGCTCGTGGCAGACGAGACCATCGCGGCCTACGGCGTGTCTGTCGAGACCTGCTCGCAGGCGCTCACCGCGATCGCCCGCCCCGGGGTCGCGAGCGTGCAGATCATCCTGAACCCCTTCCGGCTCAAGCCTCTCGATGAGGTCCTGCCCGCGGCCGAGGCGGCGGGCGTGGGGATCCTCGCTCGGGTGCCGCTCGCATCCGGTCTGCTCTCGGGCAGATACACGCGCGCGACGACGTTCGCCGACAACGACCACCGCACGTACAACCGCGGCGGCGAGGCGTTCGACCGCGGCGAGACATTCTCGGGTGTCGACTTCGAGACCGGCCTCGAGGCGGCGGGGGAACTCGCGGCGGCGCTTCCCGTCGGGGTGACGCTGCCGGCGGCGACCCTCGCGTGGATCGCGTCCCGCCCCGGCGTCTCCTCCGTCATCCCGGGGGCGCGCACCCCCGCGCAGGCAGCATCGAACGCGGATGCCGCCGCCCTGCTCGATGACGGATTCGATATCGCGGCGTTCGATTCCGCCGTGCACCGGGTCTACGACGATCGGCTGAGGGCCGGCATCCACCCGCTCTGGTAGCGGCGCGTCGGGCGCGGGCGGGCCGATGTCCGGGTGTCGCGCGCGTCGGTGTTCGTCGGTTTCGGTCGGTTTCGCAGGGATCCCGCCGCCGAACCCACATATTTGCAGCGAAACCCCATTCGTCGTGTGGTGGCTCGCTGCAAAAGTGTGGGTTCGGGCGTTTGTGGCGCAGGCCGGGCCGTCGGGGGCGGGATGGACTCCGGGCGGGGGTAGGGGGGTCTACCGGGGGCGGTATCCGTCGGTTTCGCAGGGATCCCGCCGCCGAACCCACATATTTGCAACGAAACCCCATACGACGCGTGATGTTTCGCTGCAAAAGTGTGGGTTCGGGCGTTTGCGGCGCCGGCCGTGCTGCCGATGGGCGGGCCGGGGCGGCGCGGGCCGGGGCGGCGCGCGGCCGGGGCGGCGCCGGCCGGGGTGGCGCCGGCCGGGCGGCCGCGCGGTCGCGGGATGGCGGCGGGATGCTGCCGTCCCGCGACCGCGCGGGCGCTCAGTGAGCGCTGTGGCCGGGCATCTCGCCGTGGGGCACGGCGTGGTCGCCGGCGTCCGTGGCCGCGAGGGCCGGGGTGGTCAGCGCGGCGACGATCGCGGCACCCGCCAGCAGTCCCGTGATGGTGCGGCCGGGTCGGGGTTCGCGGCGCTCGGGAGCGGCCGATTCCGCGAGCCCGCCGGCGCCAACCGGACCGGCACCGGCAGCACCGCCCCCGGCATCGGCAACGGCACCACCGACCGGACCGGCACCGCCACCGGCATCAACCGCCCGCGCACCACCCCGGACCCCGCGCCGCACCGCGAGGGCGCATGCACCCGCGATGAACACGACGAACACCGTCGAGCTCGCCAGCGGCAGCCAGGCCATCACGCCCGCAAGTGCCGCGGCGACAGAGGCCGCGACGATCGCCACGGCGGCGCCGAGCGCGATGCGTGGCACGACGAGGCCGCCCGCGCGCAGCACGAGCACACCCCAGACGATCTCGACCGCCCCGATGAGGACGAACAGTGCGAGCATGGCAGGCGGCGCCGCAGCCGCGACCGCGAGATGAATGAGGCCCGCCCCCCACGAGGCGAGAGCGGGCCACATGCGCAGAGACATCGCGCGGATCAGGCCGTCGCGTGGCGTGTGCGCACGCCGCGCTCGGCGCCGAGGCCGACACCGAGCAGCACGAGGGCGCTGGCCAGGTGCAGGAAGTGGTCGGCGGTGTTGAGGGCGAGGATGTTCAGCGCGCTCTCGGCGATGAAGAATCCGACGATGCCCAGCAGCAGGTACACGGCGCCGATCGTGACGTTGACGCCCTTGGCGGCCGAGACCGACGAGAGGCCGGCGATCAGCAGCGCGGCACCGATCAGCAGATGAGCGATGTTGTGCAGCGGGTTGACCTCGAAGATGCCGAGCAGCAGGCCGCCCTCGGTGGCGATGAAGCCGACGCCGCCGGTGACCGCGAAGCCGAGCAGCCCCACGAGGATGTAGACGGCACCGAAGATCGTCGCGACGATGCGGTTGGGTGACGTGCGCATGACGCGCCTCCAATCTCGAGCCCGGTGTCTCCGGGCTCCCAGGTGTTTCGGAGGTTAGCCGCCATCGGATTGGACGGCCCGGGGGTTGCGTCGGCACTGGCGCGCGCGGTATTGGCGATGATCAGGCATTCTCCGAAGCCTGCCGAGGCACCCCCGGGCGCGGCACGGCGCTACCCTGGGCGCATGATCATCGAGTTCGACGCCGAGGTCTGGCAGTGGGATGCCCGTGAGGACTCGTCGTGGTTCTTCGTCTCGGTGCCGCCAGAGTTGAGCGCCGACATCCGCGAGATCCCGCGCCCCGCGCGCGGCTTCGGCTCGGTGCGCGTGCGGGCAACGATCGGCGGGTCGACGTGGTCGACGTCGATCTTTCCGTCTGCGCAGGAGGGCACGTACGTGCTTCCGCTCAAAAGGGCGGTGCGGGATGCCGAGGGCCTCTCGCTCGGCGACGTCGCCCGCGTGCGGCTCGAGATCATCGACGCCTGAGGCCGTCGGCCTCTCATTCTCACGCGCGGGTTCCTCAGGCTGACCTCAAGATCACCGCAGTGGATGCTGTGATCCATGCGCGCTCATGGACACCGAATGTGCCTACGACCAGGCATTACGGCGAGTTCCGGGCGGTGAAGGACTTTCCACAGCGAATGAGAGACAGTTGACATCTAGATGAGAGACGTCTCATGATCATCTCGGGGAGGGGATCTCACGAGTGGGATTCCCAAGGACCCAGCTCTGGAAGGCTGGGATATCTGGGGAAACAAGGGATATCCGAGCGCGTCAGTGCTGACCTGTTCATTTATTCCACTGGGGAGATACGCACATGCGTGCATCGATTCGCAATTACATCACCGCCGCCAAGAAGCGCCGCGAAGAGACCGGTGAGGGCGGATTCTCGCTCATCGAGCTCATCGTCGTCGTCGTCATCCTCGGCGTTCTGGCCGCCGTGGCCATCCCGATCTTCGCGAACATCCAGGCCTCGGCCGAGGTCAACTCGCTGAAGACTGTCGCCGCGAACGGCGCGTCGCAGGTGGCATCGTCCGTGGCGCAGGGTGGCAGCACCCTCGCTGTCGGCGACACTCTGGCGAACCTGTCGAAGGATGGCGTGACGGCCAAGGTCACCAAGCTGACCGCGGGCAACATCGACACGATCTGTGTCGAGGCCACCAAGACCGGTGTCACCGCGCAGAAGGCCGGACCCGGCTGCTAAGCAGCCACACGAACTGACGGGGCCGCGCGGCGACACAGCCGCCGCCGGCTCCGGCCAGAGCCCCTGAGCGGACTGGGGAAGACCGCTCGGGGGTGCAACTTGGGGAAGTCCCTTCGGGGACAACAGCTCGCACCTGGGGAGGGTGGGCGACATGGGAACGTCGCAGAAGCGGCAGCACGGGGGAGGCGCACGGCGCACCGCCGACGGGGGTTTCAGCCTCGTCGAGGTCGTCGTCGCGATGTTGCTGCTGATGGTGATCTCGCTGGCGGTCGTACCGCTGCTGATCACCGCGACGGCATCGAGTGCGGACAACCGCGATCTGGCCACGGCGAACGCTTTGGCGAACGCCGAGATCGCAGAGATCCGTGCCCGGTTCCCGGACTCGTCCACGACGACGAGCTGCGGCTCCGTGCTCGCATCGGCTGGGGGAGTCGATGCGAGCACGGGGCTCACCACCGCCTACGGGTTCGGCGCCTGCCCGGCGCAATACCCGGGCACCGTGACCGTCACGGTCACCGTCCGCGAGGAGCCCGGTTCGCCGGTGCTCACGTCGGTGCCCACCAAGATCCTGGTGAGCACCTCGTGACCGCCGCATCGCGCCGATCGACCGCCGCGCACCGCCGATCGACCGCCGCGCACCGCCGATCCGCGGGCGCCACGACCGCCGCCTCGACGGGCGAGGGCGGGGCGACGCTGATCGAGCTGATCATGTACGGCGCGCTCACGGCACTGCTGCTCGGCATCCTGGCGGTGCTCTTCACGACCGGGCTGTCATCGGGGGCGGCGGCCACCGAACGCGATCAGGCCACCGGCAAAGCGCAGGTGATCGCGAACTCGGTGCAGACCAGCATCCGCAATTCCACCGACTTCCGCGTCGACGGGCTCGTGCTGCGGGCCCGGGTCGCCACCGGCACGACGTCGGCGCGCTGCGAGGCATGGGCCCTCACGCCCGCCGGCTCGCTCATGCACCGCACGGCGGCGACCGCGATCGCGCTGCCGGCCGCGGGCTACTCCGGCTGGACGCAGCTCTCGACCGGCGTCGAGGGCACCGGCCCGGGCGGCGCCGCCTTCACGACGTCGGGTAAGAGCCTGACCCTCACCCTCGCGGTCACGACCGGCGAGTCCACGATTCCGATCTCGGGCGGCACGCTCGCCCAGGCCACGCAGGAAGGAACGACCGCCTCATGCTGGTGAACCGCCTGCGCACCCGCGCCCACACCGCGCGCACCCGCGCGCACGACCGCCACACCGCCCGCACCGCGCACACCACCCGCACGGCCCGCGCCGACGACCAGGGCTCGGCCCTCGTCTCTGTCGTCGTGATCATGCTCGTGCTGAGCCTCGTCGCGATGACCGCGGCGGCCGTCGTCACCGGCACCGCCTCCTCGATCGTGCAGACGCGCGGCGGGGTGCAGGCCAAGGCCGCGGCCGACGCCGGAATCTCGGCCGCGTTGGCCCAGGCACGCCGCACCTCGGACTTCTGCGCGCTGTCGCTGACAGCATCCACCCCCTCGTATTCCGTCACGAGCACATGCACGACCGACCGCGTGACCTTCACCTCGACCGGGCGCGGCACCGACGGCGGAACGACCGTCACCCGGGCCGTGTACGCGTATGAGACGGCGCCCTCGTTCGGCGGCGCCGCCGAGCTGGTGTTCTTCAATCCGGCGGGGGAGAGCGTCTACTTCACCAACCACGTCATGCCCAAGTCGACGGGCCTGACCGCCGTCGAGTTCCCGGCGGGCGGCGGCTTCGAATGCAAGACCGTGATCCCGGGCGATGTGCGCATCAAGGGCTCGTTCCAGGGACAGTCGGGCTGCACCATCACCGGCAGCCTGCACGCGGGCGGGAGCAATCCGTTCGGTGCCTGGTCGGTGTATCTCAACAACAGCGATGTCGTGCAGGGCAGTGTCACCTCGGGCGGCAGCACGGCGATCGGCGGCAGCATCTCGAAGGTCGGCGGCACGCTGACGCTGCCGCAGAGCGCCAAGCTGCAGATCCAGTGGGCCGATGTCACCGCCGCCAAGCCGACGAGCCACGCGAAGGTCGCGAACGGAGCCGCGAACGGCATCCGCTGGCAGCCGAGCGTGACCGCGCCCACCTTCGACCCGTGGTTCGACTACGCCTACAAGGCCGCGGACTGGCCGGGCTTCGACATCGTCACCATCACCCCGATGTCGGCGCCGTACAGCTGCAGCACCATCAACGGCAAGACCACGACGTTCTGGAACACCTTCGTCACGGGTCTGGCAAAGAACACGGTCGTCGACACGACGGCGTGCACGAACGGCATCGACACGGCATTCGGGGCCGATGCCAAGGCGCAGCTGGGCGTCAACCTCGTGCTCGTGGCCAACAGCTTCTCGTTCGGCAAGTTCACGCTGACCCCCAAGTCGGGCACCGACCCGCAGGCGTGGTTCGTCGTGCCCGATGCGGTCGCCGACAAGCAGCCCACGTGCGTGCCCGGTCGCACGATCGAGACGGACGCCTACATCGACATCCGGGTGAAGGCCATGGCCTACACCCCCTGCACGCTGCGGGTCGGCAACGGCGGCACCTGGACCGGCTCGATGTACGCCGGCACGCTCGACGACGGCGGCAGCATCAACATCTACGCGCACTCGATGGCGCTGCCCGGACAGTGGGGCGCGGGTCCCGGCGGCTCGGGCGCCACCGGCGGCGGCACCACGACACTCGGCGCCCTCCTCTCGCAGCGGGACATCTCGTGACCGCGCTCGCTTCCGCCACGATCGCCGCCCTCGCAGGAGCCGTTGCCCGGCGTGCGATGCTCCGGTGCGGCCGTGGCAGAACGTGCCGGTGGTGTCGTGGATGCTGCTGCGCGGTCGTTGCGCGACGTGCCGCACCGCGATCTCGGCCCGCTACCCGCTGGTCGAGCTCGCGACGGGCGTCGCGTTCGCGGGCGTCACCGCCGCGACCCTCGCGACCACGTCCCTGCCGGTCGCCGCGACCGCCGCAGTGCTCGTCGCCTACCTCTACTTCGTGTCGATCGCGATCGCGCTGACGCTGATCGATCTCGACACGCACCGCCTGCCCAACGCGATCGTGCTGCCGAGCTATCTCGTGGCGGGATCGCTGTTCGCGCTCGCGTGCCTGCTCGGGGCCGACTGGTCGGCGCTTGGGCGCGCCGGGATCGGCGCCGCGGTGCTGTACGGGTTCTACGCCGTGCTGCGCCTCGTCCGGCCCGACGGCATGGGCGGCGGCGACGTCAAGCTCGCCGGCGTCATCGGTCTGTACCTCGGGTGGCTCGGCTGGGGCGCGCTCGCGGTCGGAGCGTTCGCGGCCTTCGTGCTGGGCGGGGTCTTCGGCCTCGCGCTCATGGGGCTGCAGCGGGCGGGGCGCCGCACGGCGATCCCGTTCGGCCCCTGGATGCTGCTGGGCGCCCTCGGCGGCATCGCCGCGGGCGAGTGGCTGGCGGGGTGGTACACGGGCACGGTCTTCACGACGTGATGCAACAGCGTGCGCGCACCGGGTGGAAGCGGGGCGCGTGCGAGTCGAGGCGGCGGGGGCCGCACTGGGGAATCAAGGGAGGGGACACCATGGCGAGAACGCTCGTGGGACTGGAGATCACCGAAGAGAGCGTGCGCGCGGTCGAGATCACGACCGGGCGCATGCCCAAGCTCGTCGCCAGCGGCGAGGTCGCATTGCCGCCCGGAGCCGCGAAGGACTCCGAAGTGCTCGATGTGGATGCCGTCGCCGTCGCGATCCGGCAGCTGTGGAGCCGCGCGGGCATCAAGGGGCGCCGGGTCGTGCTCGGCATCGGCAGCCGGCGCGTGCTCGTGCGCGAGTACACGACGCAGGCGATGCGCCCGGAGCTGCTGCGCCAGGCGCTGCCGTTCCAGGTGCAGGATCTGCTGCCGGTGCCGGCGCACCAGGCGGTGCTGGACTTCTTCCCGGTGTCGGAGCACGACGGCCAGGTCACGGGCCTGCTCGTCGCGGCCGTCGCCGAGACCGTCGAGCAGCTGGTGGCGACGCTCGCCAAGGCGGGACTTCGTACCGACCTCGTCGACCTCGTGCCCTTCGGGCTCGCGCGCCTGGCCGGTCGGCTCTCGCCCGGTGAGAGCGTGGCGATGGTGCACGTGGGCGACCACACCACGCACGTCGTGATCGCCGTCGACGGGGTGCCGCGCTTCGTGCGCGTGATCCCGATCGACGTGCCCACGGCAGCGACCGCCCTGCGCGCCGCGGCCGAGCGCACCGACGCCCCGGCCGCCCTCGATCCCGTCGTCGCCGACCTCGCCCACCGGGTGCGCTCGACGATCGCGTTCTACGGCGATCGCCCCGACGGCACATCGATCTCCGGCATCCACCTGAGCGGTGCGGGCGCGGCCCTGCCGGGCCTGCGCTCGGCGCTCGTCGGCGGGCTCGACATCACGGTGCACGAGGCCACGCTCGGCGACCTCGTCGCCCTGGAGCAGGCGCAGGTGCCGAGCGAGAGCGCGCTGAACCTCGTCAGCACCGTCGGCGTCGCGCTGGGGGAGGCCGCCTGATGCGCGCTCCGATCCTCGCCACCCCGCGCGCGCCGCGGGTCAACCTCATGCCGCGCGCCGAGATCGAGCGCCGTCGCCGCGCGGTCCTCGTGCGCACGTGGGCGTGGGTGCTCGTCGCGGCCCTCGCGGCGGTCGCTGTCACCGCGGGCGCCGCGTTCGTGGTCAAGCTCGCCGCCGACCAGCGGCTGGCGCTCGAGCAGGCGCGCACCGCCGAGCTGCTGACCGAGCTCGCCGCACTCACCGAGGTCAGCTCGGCGCTGACCTCGGTGGGCGAGCTCGGCGCCTTCCGCGCCGACGCGATGGGCACCGACATCCTCTGGCGCGACACCGTCTCGGGCCTTGCCGGCGCGCTGCCGGCGGGCGTCTCGATCACGGGCTTCGACGTCGTCGTCGGCGCGGCACCCGTCGTGGCGGCCGACACCGACAGCGACGTGGCGGCCGACACGGCCGTCGCGAGCGCCGCCGCGAGCGGGCTCACCGGCACGCTCACGCTCACCAGCGCAACGCCGCTCGACATGGCCGGCACGATCCGCAGCCTGCGCGACGTCGCGGGCGTAAAGGCGGTCGATGGCCGCGACGTCACCTCCACCGACACCGACGGCGCGACCGCCTACACCTACCTGCTCGAGCTCGATCTCGACCAGTCCATCTACAGCGGCCGCTACGCCGCGGGGGAGACGGAGTGATGGCCCAGTTCCCGAAGCAGTTCATCAACCTGATCGGCGCGATCCTCGTGATCGCGGTGATCGTCGCCGGCATCCTGCTGCTGGCCGTGCCGCTGTTCGTCAACGCCTCGCAGACGGGTGAGAGCTCGCAGAGCGTCGCGGCCTCCAACGCCGCCTACGCCGTGCGGGTCGCAACGCTCGAGGCCGAGAGCGAGCGGCTCGACGAGATCGAGAGCGACCTCGCCGAGCTGCGCGCCGAGATCCCTGCCGCGAGCGACCTCGACGACGTGTTCGAGCTCGTCGCGACCGCCGCCCAGCAGGCCGGGGTCACCGTCGTCAGCGCCACGGCGTCGACGTCCGAGCCCTGGACCGCCCGCACCGCGGCGGTCTCGGCCGACGCCGCGGTCGCGCCGGCCGCCCCCGCCGACGGGCAGGCGCCCTCCGACGGCACGACGACGGATGCTGCCGCCACCGGCAGCGAGACGTCCGAGACCGCGGGGGGTGCAGCATCCACCGATTCGGGTCGAGTGCAGGTGCCCTTCACGATCATCGTGGAAGCCGCCGACCCCGATGCGGCGGCGCGGTTCCTCGACGCGCTCGCGCAGGGCCCGCGTCTCATCGCCGTCGTGCAGTCGTCGCTCGTCGACGACGCCGAGTCGCCGCGACTGACCGTCAACGCGCTGACCTTCGTGCAGCCGGGCGCCGCATCCGCGGCGGGGGAGTGAGAGCGATCATGACGCAGACAACCGCACTCGATCGTCTGATCGAGACCGCCGCGCTCGCCGGGGCCTCCGACATCCATCTCACCGCCGGCCAGGTGCCCCTCATGCGGGTCGACGGTGACCTCGTCGCCGTGCCCGCGCACGCGGAGCCGACCTCGGCCGTGTGGGTCGAATCGGCGGTGCTGGGGTTCATGAGCCCCGACCAGAGCGACCAGTTCTACGCCGCGGGCGAGGTCGATCTCTCGTACGCCGTGCCCGAGGTCGGGCGCCTGCGCGTGAACGTGTTCCGCCAGGCGGGCGAGGTCGCGGCGGCGCTGCGACTGATCCCCAACCGCGTGTTCTCGCTCGAGGAGCTCGGCGCGCCGGCGATCGCCCGCGACCTGGCGCTCAAGCCCCGGGGTCTCGTGCTCGTGACGGGGCCGACGGGGTCGGGCAAGTCGACGACGCTGACGGCGATGGTCGACATCATCAACCGCACGCTGCCGGCCCACATCGTCACGATCGAGGACCCGATCGAGTTCACCCACCGCAGTCGGCGCGCGCTCGTGCACCAGCGCGAGATCGGCTCCGACACGGCGTCGTTCGCCGAGGCGCTGCGTCGGGTGCTGCGTCAGGACCCCGACGTGATCCTCATCGGCGAGCTGCGCGACCGCGAGTCGATCGCGACGGCGCTCTCGGCGGCCGAGACCGGGCACCTGGTGCTCTCGACGCTGCACACGCAGGGCGCGGCGAAGAGCATCAACCGCATCGTGGACGTCTTTCCCTCGCATCAGCAGGATCAGATCCGCACGCAGCTCGGCGACACGCTGCAGGGCATCATCAGCCAGACGCTGCTGCCGGTGGCGCAGGATGCCGGTCGCACGATCGCGACCGAGGTGCTCGTGAACACCCCCGCCGTGGCGAACATGATCCGCGAGGGTCAGGTGGCGCAGCTCTCCTCCGCCATGCAGGCGGGCGCGGGCCTCGGCATGCACACCCTCGATCAGGACCTCAAGCGCCTGGTTGAGAACGGCACCGTCGCCGCGCACGTCGCGCGCGCGATGGCCGCCGATCCGCAGACCCTCGACGACGTGCGGGTGCGCCCCGCGGATCTCGACGCCGAGGCCTGGACGCTCAACGCCGGCGATCGCCAGCTCGAGCAGTGGGGAGCACGGCGATGAGCATCGTGCAGGAGTACAGCTACCGAGCGATCGACGCCGACGGCAGCGCCGTCGTCAAGGGCAGCATCGAGGCGGCGAGCGAGAGCGCCGTCGCGGCCAAGCTGCGCGCGCAGGGCCTGACGACTCTCGACGTGTCGCCCGTGCGCAAGACGGGACTGCAGCGCGAGATCACCCTGCCCGGGCGGCAGAAGCGCGTGGGCGTCAAGGCGCTCGCCGTGTTCGCCAAGCAGCTCGCGGGCCTGATCAACGCGGGGCTCCCGCTCATGCGCGCCCTGTCGATCATGGTCGAGCAGACCGACGACAAGGCGCTGCAGGCGGCACTCGTGCTGGCGCAGGCCGATGTGCAGTCGGGGTCGTCGCTCTCGAGCGCGTTCGCCCGGCAGCCGCTGGCGTTCCCGCCGCTGATGGTGAACCTCATCCGGGTCGGCGAGAGCGGCGGTTTCCTCGGTCGCTCGCTCACCTCGGTTGCCAAGACCTACGCGGGTGAGGCGCAGCTGCGCGACAAGATCCGCGCGGCGACGACGTACCCCGTCATCGTGCTCGTGATCGCGGTCGTCGCGCTGCTGGCGATGGTGACCTTCGTCGTGCCGATCTTCGAGGGCATGTTCTCGGGCATGGGCGGAGATCTGCCGCTGCCGACGCTCATCCTGGTGGTGATCAGCGACAACATGATCTGGATCCTGCCGCTGCTCGCCCTGCTCGTCGTGGGTGTCGGCATCTGGTGGCTGCGCGCCAAGGACAGCGACCGGGTGCGCGCGGTGGTCGATCCGCTGAAGCTGCGGATGCCGGTGTTCGGTCCTCTGGCGACCAAGATCGCCGTCGCCCGCTTCGCCCGGAGCCTCGCGATGATGCTCGACGCCGGTGTTCCGCTGCTGCAGGCCCTGTCGGTGGTGGGGGAGGCTGCGCACAACAGCGTCGTCGCCCGCGCCGTGCGCGACATCCAGGACTCCGTGCGACAGGGGCGCTCGTTCGCCGCGCCGCTGGCCGCATCCGGAGTGTTCCCGCCGATGGTGGCGCAGATGGTGTCGGTCGGCGAGGAGTCGGGGACCCTCGCGGAGATGCTCGCGAGCATCGCCGACCTCTATGAGGGCGAGGTCGAGACCGCGACCGAGCAGCTGACCTCGACGATCGAGCCGATCCTCATCGTCGTGATCGGCATCCTCATCGGCGGCATGGTCGTCGCCCTCTACATGCCGATCTTCGGCATCTACGGACAGCTCAGCCAGACCGGCTGAGACACAGGATCCGGCGCCCCACCCCCTCCCCCTTCCACGGGGGCGTCCGGATACCCGCCCTCGGCCAGCGCTCTGCGCGGCCGGGGGCGGTTCTTCTTTGCGTGGCTTTGCGCGCCCGCCCGCTTGCCGGCTCGCTCTTCGTGGGATGGTGTCCCACTTTCTGTCGGCATGGGCGTCGCCAGCCGACAGATTCTGGGACATCCAAGCGAGAATGCGCCGCTCGGGCGCCGTGCGCCGGCACGGTGTCCCACTTTCTGTCGGTCTGAGGGCCGTTAGGCGACAGTTTTCGGGACATGCAGGAGGGCGGAGTGGGATACCGATATATGAGAGGGCTCTCATTGTTGGGTGAGATGGCTCTCATCTTTTCTCTCATGTTTTTGTCGGTGGGATGCTGCGCCACGGGGCTCTCGGTGGATGTCGGTGTGGGCGCGGTACGTCAGGTGCCACCGCTTTTGCCGCGGGAATCCGCGATTCTCCTCAAGGTTTGCTCAAGATATGCCTCAGTGATCATGTTACGGCGGCGTGTTGAATTGACGAACTTGCCTCTCCTGGGTTGACACGAAGATGAGAAGTATCTAATGATTCTCACCGGAGGGAAGCGCAGGAAGGGCGCCAACTCCGGCCCCGGCGACGGGGTCTCACACATTCGGCACCACACACGGGAGACCACCATGCGCGCATTCGTCCGCAGCTACATCCAGGCCGAGAAGGCCCGCCGCGAAGAGAACGGCGACAAGGGCTTCTCGCTCATCGAGTTGATCGTCGTCGTCGTCATCCTCGGCGTCCTCGCCGCCGTCGCCATTCCAATCTTCTTCGGCATTCAGGCGGACGCTGAGCAGAACTCCCTCGACGCCATCGCCGCGAACGGTGCCAGTCAGGCAGCGGCGGCCATCGCGCAGGGCGAAGCAGTTGACTTCAGCAACCTCGCTGAGGGCGACGTGACCGTCGGTTGGGAAGGCGGAACTGCGGCGACTGAAATCGATGACATCTGTGTCGTGGCGACTCGTGGCGCTACTGCCGAAGCCCCGACCGGAGACGGGCAGGGCATCGCCGGACCGGGCTGCACTCCGTAACCCCACAATCGTCGGGGTGTGCGGCGCCCTCGGGGGAGGATGGCTCGCACACCCCGATTCGTTCCCCTCGGGAGGTTCGCGATGACTCGCAGAATCACCGCCGCGGACGATTCCCCCCGAAGCACGCACCCCCGAAGCACGCACCCCCGAGCCACGCACCCCCGAGACGCGCACCACGCAAGCCGCAGCATCCACACCGATGACGGGTTCAGCATCGTCGAACTCGTGATCGCGATGTTCCTCGTCGCGATCCTCGCCATGGCGGTGCTGCCCCTGCTGGTGCAGGGTACTCGCGCCAGCGCATCCAACACCTCGCTGGTCGCCGCGACCACGTTCGCCGGGGAGCGGCTCGCATTCTTCCGCGACCAGTTCCCGAGCGACATCCTCACCACCACCTGCACCGCCGTCCAGGCGCACCGGGCCACCGGCATACCGGACCCGGCACGCAGCGGACTCTCGGCCGACATCCTCGTCTCCGAGTGCCCCGCCGACCTGCCGGGCACGGTCACCGTCACCGCGCGCGTCTACGAAAGCGCAGATCCCACGGCGGTGCTCGCCACCGTCCCCACCCGCATCGTCGTCTCATCCCCCTGATCGGAAAGCCATGAAGCCCCACCCGCACCCGCAGCCAGCGCGCGGCGCGGGCGGGAGCCGAGCGGACGATGCCGGCATCACGATGGTCGAACTCATCATCGGGGCGGCACTCGCGGCCCTGTTCCTCGGTCTGATGGTCTCGATCTTCATCACCGGCATGCGCACCGAGGCCTCGACCCGCGAGCGCGACTCCGCCACCGGGCAGGCGCAGGTCATCACGGAGTCGATCCAGGCATCGGTGCGCAATGCCGACCTCTTCACCATCGACGGGGCCGTACTGCGGGCCCGCGTCGCGACCGGTGCCAGCGACTGGGAATGCCGCGCGTGGGCGTTGACCCCCGACGGGGCCCTCATGTACACCACGTCGACCAGCGCGATCGGCACCGATCCCGCGGCCTGGGCGGTCCTCGCGACGGGCGTCACGGGCACCGAACCCGGCGGGGTGCCGTTCACGGCAGACGGCCTGCTGCTCACGGTCGGACTCTCGGTCGCCGTCGGCGACGAGAGCGTCGCGGTCACGTCCGGCGTCACGGCACAGGCGCTCACCGATACGCAGGCATTGGGGTGCTGGTGATGTCCCGCCCCCGCCGCACCCCCGCGCCTCCGTCCGACGAGCGCGGATCCACTCTCGTCGTCGTCCTCATCATCATGCTGGTGCTGAGCCTCGGCGGCCTCACCGCCGCCACGGTCGTGACCAACACGACAGCATCCCTCGTCGGCAGTCGCTCGAACGCCGAGGCGCGCGCCGCCGCCGATGCGGGATTGGCGGATGCTGTCGCCCACGTCCGCCGCACCGACGTCGTCTGCAACCTCAGCCTCACCAACGCCACCGCCCCCCGCTACGACGTCGCCTCGACGTGCGAGGGCGGTCGCGCAACGTTCGTCTCCACCGGCTACGGCGTGAGCGGCGGAGCGGTCACGCTCTCCGCGGTCTACGACTACAGCGTGGAGAACATCGGCGGCGAGGGCGACATGGTCTTCTTCGGAAAGACGACGTTCACCGACGAGGTGCTGGCCCACACGCTCGATGACGAGCTGCTCTCGATCGTGATCCCGACGGGAGACTTCACCTGCCAGTCCGTGATCCCGGCCAACATCGTGCTGAGCGGAAGCTTCGCCACGAAGGGCGGCTGCGACGTGCAGGGATCGGTCGTGGCCGGCGGCACGCTCGACATGTCGAACGGCGGCGACACCATCCGCGGCACGGTCTCGGTCTCGGGCTCGGGCAGCAACAACATCCAGGGCACGATCGGCGGCGACCTGCTCGCGGGCGGTACCGTCGACTTCGGCTGGAACGCCAAGACCGTGGGGGGCGATGTCGTCACGGCCGGCAGCGCGTACCTCGGCAGCCAGCGCCTGCTCGGGTCGCTGACCCTGCCGCTGAGCGCCACGCTGCAGATGGAGAGCGGCTCGGTGGCGGGGGGCATCAACGAACCGGAGTCCGTGACGACCCCGGCGGCCGCGCCGACCTTCGATCCGTGGTTCGACTACCGCTACCAGCAGTCCGACTGGCAGGGCTTCGACGTGGTGACCCTGACAGATGTCAGAGGCAGCACCGCGGTCGGAACCTGCGGGTACTTCAACGCCAGCCCGGGCACCGGATGGGGGAGTCTCGGCACTCTCACCACTCCGACGATCGTCGACGCACGCGCGTGCAGCGAACTGAGCTCGAACAACGGATCGCACCCCGAGGTGTTCCTGAACACCGATCTTGTGCTGCTGGCGGACGATTTCGACCTCACGATGCTGACCGTCCGCGCGGCGGGCGGGGCCTCCCCGAGTGTGTGGGTCGTCGTCGAAGACACGCTCGCCGACGGCAAGCCGACGTGTGTGCGCGGCAGCGACATCCTGATCAACGGCACGATCATGGCGACGGGGGTCACCGCCATGGCTTACACGCCGTGCATCATCGACGTCGCGGGCATGGGGCACGACGAGTGGAGCGGGGCCTTCTACGGCGGGTCGTTCGACTATGGCGGAGGCCTGTCGTTCTACGGCGACCAGATCCTGCTGCCGAACATGCCCGAGAGCGCGACATCCGTCGGCGCCGAGACCATCGAGGCGCTCGGCACGCTCGTCAGTCAGAGAGACCTCCGATGACCCCCGCCGCTCTCGTATACACGCTCGTGCTCGCGGCCGTCTTCGGCCTCGTCATCGGGTCGTTCCTCAATGAGCCGTTGCCCGGCGTGCGATGCTCCGGTGCGGCCGTGGCAGAACGTGCCGGTGGTGTCGTGGATGCTGCTGCGCGGTCGTTGCGCGACGTGCCGCACCACGATCTCGGCACGCTACCCGCTGGTCGAGGTCGCGACGGCGCTCGCGTTCCTGGGTGTCGTGTGGGCCGCGACCGAGAGGGTCGCGATCGCGGGCGTGGACGCGTCGAGCATCGCGGTGCTCCTGGCGTACCTGTGGCTGGCTGCCGTCAGCGTCGCGTTGACGCTCATCGACCTCGACACCCAGCGGCTGCCGAGCGCCATCGTGCTGCCGAGCTACGTCGTCGCGTTCGGTCTGTTCGGGGTCGCCGCCTCTCTCGGCGCCGACCCCATGGGCCTCGTGCGCGCCGCCGTCGGGGCCGCCGCGATGTACGGGTTCTATGCGCTCCTTCGCCTCATCCGGCCCGACGGCATGGGCGGCGGCGACGTCAAGCTCGCCGGGGTCCTCGGCATGTATCTCGGCTGGGTCGGCTGGGGCGCGCTGGCCGTCGGCGGATTCGCGGCCTTCGTACTCGGCGGGTTGTACGGCGTCGCGGTGATCATCGCGCGACGTGCCGGCAGGCGTGACGCGATCCCCTTCGGGCCGTGGATGCTGGCGGGTGCCTGGCTGGGCATCGCCGCCGGCGAACCGCTCGCCCAGGCGTACGTGCGATGGGCGATCGGCGCATGAAGGCATGGGAGAGGGGAGAGAGCTGATGGCGAAGACCCAGGTTGCACTCGAGATCACCGAGGAGAGCGTTCGCGCCGTCGAGATCTCGACGGGCCGGACGCCCACCGTCGTCGCGGCGGGCGAGGTGCTGCTGCCCCCGGGCTCGGCGAGAGATTCCGAGATCCTCGACCCCGACGCGGTCGCGATCGCGATCAAGCAGCTGTGGGCCCGCGCCGGGATCAAGGGGCGCCGTGTTGTCCTCGCGATCGCGAGCCGTCGCATCCTGGTGCGTGAATACGTCACCCCCGCGATGAAGCCGGAGCTGCTGCGCCAGGCGCTGCCGTTCCAGGTGCAGGACCTGTTGCCGGTGCCGGTGACGCAGGCGGTGCTCGACTTCTATCCCACGCTCGAGCACGAGGGCAAGATCCACGGGCTGCTCGTGGCCGCCGTGTCCGAGACGGTCGAGGCGCTCATCTCGACCCTCGGCAAGGCCCGGCTGCGGGTCGACGTGGTGGATCTTGCACCCTTCGGACTCGCGCGGGCGGCGCAACGACTGGCCCCGAGCGAGTGCGTCGCGATGCTGCACCTCGGCGATCACACGAGCTACGTCGTTGTCACCGAGTTCGGGGTGCCGCGTTTCGTGCGCATCATCCCGGCGACGCTTCCCACCGCGGCCGTGCGGGCGAGGACCGCGGCGCCGGTCGAGGCGACCGTGGCACCCGTCGAGGCCCCGGTCCGCGAACTCGCTCTCGTGGGCGCTGGCGTCGGCGTGCCCGACGAGGCGGTCGCCCTACCCGCCTCGCTGCCCACCCTCCGCGGCCGCGCGGCGGCGCGGCACGGCGCGATGGACCCGGCCGTGGCCGACATGATGTCGCGGGTGCGCGACACGATCGCCTTCTACGACGCGCGCCCGGGTACCGAGCGGCCCGTGAGCTCCGTGCTCGTCAGCGGTGCCGGCGCCGCCGCACCCGGCATGACAGAAGCGCTGGATGCTGCGCTCGATGTGCCCGTGCGGGCGATCGCGGCGAGCGACCTGCTCCCGTCCGCGGGTGATGCCGCACCCGCCGACGACCTCGCCCGCAACCTGGTGCCGACCATCGGCGTCGTACTCGGGGAGGTGCCCGGATGGGGCCGCGCCTGAGTCTTCGCGCGCGCACCTCGCGGCTCTCGCTCACCCGGGGTGCGGCGACCGCGGCCTCGGCCGCGTCGCCGCGGGTGAATCTTCTTCCCCGCGCCGAGACGGAGCGACGCGAGCGGGCGGCGATGATCCGCCGCTGGGGATGGGGGCTGGTGGGCGCGCTCGCCGCCGTGCTGGTACTGAGCGGCGGCTCCTACGCGCTCACCCTCGCGGCCGAACAGCGTCTCGCGGCGGCCGGGTCGCGCACCACCGACCTTCTGGCTCAGCTGGCCACGCTGCAGGACGTGCGTCAGGCCCTGGCCACCGAGACGGAGCTGACGGCCTTCCGCGCCGAGGCGATGGCCACCGACTTGCGCTGGGAGGACATGCTCGACACCCTCGTGCGCACACTGCCCCCGGGCGTCACGCTCTCCGGCTTCGATCTCGCCGTGGGAGCCGCGCCCGCGGCGGGTTCGCCCGAGAGCGCCTCCGCGCCCGGCCTGTCGGGTGCGCTCACCCTCGAATCGCCCACACCGATCGACATCGCCCCCGCGGTGCGCGCGCTGCGCGCGATCCCCGGCGCCCTGTCGGCCGATGCCCGCGAGGTGATGGCCGAGACGGGAGAGGGTGATGCGCGCACGTACACGTATCAGCTCACCCTCGTTCTCGACCAGTCGCTCTACACCGGCGTCTACGCCGATCCCGACGAAAGCGCAGGGCAGTGATGGCCAAGCAGCTCATCAATCTCGTCGGCGGGCTCGCCGTCGTCGCGGCGCTCCTGGGCGGGGTGTTCCTCATCGCCTTGCCGCTGTTCTCCGCCGCCGAGAAGGTCTCAGCCGACGCCCAGCGCGTCGAGGGCGACAACATCGTGTTCGATGCGCAGCTGGCCGCGCTGCGGGCCGACGCCGAGCGGTTCGACGAGATCGAAGCCGACGTCGCCGAGCTGCGCGCACAGATCCCCGCCGACACCAGGGCCGACGACGTGTTCGAGATCGTCGGTGCGGCCGCGGCCGAGAGCGGTGTGACGGTCGTGAGCGTCACCGCCGCCGAGGTCGAGGCATGGGCGCCCCGCGTGGGCGGTACCGACGAAGACGGCGCCGCAGAGACGGCACCCGCGCAGGCTCCGGCATCCGACCCCGCGGCCACGACGGCACCCGCCCAGACCCCCGCACCCTCCGCCGACGCCGCCGACCCCGCCGCACAGGCGCCGGAGGCGACCGCCGCGAGCCCGCGCACCCAGGTGTCGTTCTCGATCGCCGTCGAGGCGGCCGACCCGGCGCAGGCCGTCGCGTTCGTCGACGCCCTGGGGCGCGGGCCCCGACTGATCGCGATCGTCCACTCCGGCCTGACCGCCACCGACGACGCCTACGACGTGACCGTCAGCGCCCTGACCTTCGTGCGCGCCGACAGCTGAGGAGAGAACGATGACCCCCACGCTCGACCCCATCCTGAACGCCGCGGCGGAGGGACGCGCCTCCGACGTGCACCTCACCGCGGGCGCCGCCGCGCAGATGCGCGTCGACGGCGATCTCGCCCCCGTGCCGGGTTTCGCCGAGCCCCTTCCGGCCGCGTGGCTCGAGGCCGCGATCGACCGCATCCTCTCCCCGGGTCAGCGCGAGGACTTCGCCGCCGCCGGCGAGGTCGACCTCTCCTATACCTCGCCGGGTCTCGGCCGCTTTCGCGTCAACGTATTCCGTCAGGTCGGGCAGATGGCGGTCGCGCTGCGCTTCATCTCGACGACCGTCTCGACGCTCGAGAAGCTCGGTGCCCCCGCCGTCTGTCGCGACCTCGCCCTCAAACCCCGCGGGCTCGTGCTCGTGACGGGACCGACGGGCTCGGGAAAGTCCACGACCCTGACGGCCATGGTCGACATCATCAACACGACCCTGCCCGCCCACATCATCACGGTCGAGGACCCGATCGAGTTCCAGCATCAGAGCAAGCGCTCGCTCATCCACCAGCGCGAGATCGGCAGCGACACGGCCTCGTTCGCCGAGGCACTGCGCCGCATCCTGCGTCAGGACCCCGACGTGATCCTCATCGGCGAGCTGCGCGATCAGGAGTCGATCCATACCGCCCTCTCGGCCGCCGAGACGGGTCACCTGGTGCTCTCGACGCTGCACACGCAGGGCGCGGCGAAGAGCATCAACCGCATCGTGGATGTCTTTCCCTCGCATCAGCAGGATCAGATTCGCACGCAGCTCGGCGACACGCTGCAGGGCATCATCAGCCAGAGCCTGCTCCCACTGGCCCAGCGCAAGGGGCGCACGATCGCGACCGAGGTGCTCGTGAACACCCCCGCTGTGGCGAACCTCATCCGCGAGGCGCAGATCGGGCAGCTCTACTCGGCCATGCAGGCCGGGTCGGCGCTCGGCATGCACACCCTCGACCAGGACCTCAAGCGCCTCGTCGAGGCCGGCACCGTCTCGCAGGCCGTCGCCAAGACGTACGCCGCCGACCCCAAGAGCCTCGACGACGTGCGCGTGCGCCCTGCCGATCTCGACGCCGAGGCCTGGTCGATGCACGCGGGCGAGCGGCAGCTCTCGGGCTGGGGCAGCTGATGGCCGTCATCCAGGAGTACACCTACCGGGCCGTCGACCTCTCGGGCGGCGCGGTCGTCAAGGGCACGATGGAGGCCGCGGGTGAGGGCGCCGTCACCTCGAAGCTGCGGGCGCAGGGTCTCACCCCCCTCGAGGTCGCCGCGGTCGCGACGACCGGACTGAACGCCGAACTGCGCATCCCGGGGTTCGAGAAGCGCGTCAAGGTCGCGGAGCTGGCGACGTTCGCCAAGCAGATGGCCGGGCTGACCAACGCGGGTCTGCCGCTCATGCGCACGCTCTCCATCCTCACGGAGCAGACCAGCGACAAGGCGCTGCAGAGCGCCCTCGTCGCCGTGCACGCCGACGTCGAGACGGGGTCGTCGTTCTCCTCGGCGCTGTCGAAGCACCCCAAGGTGTTCCCGCCCCTGCTGGTGAGCATCGTCAAGGTCGGCGAGAGCGGCGGGTTCCTCGGCCAGTCGCTCGCCTCGATCGCCAAGACCTACGCCGGCGAGGCCGAGCTGCAGAACAAGATCAAGACCGCGACGACGTACCCGATGGTCGTGCTCTCGGTCGCGATGCTCGGCGTGCTCGCGATGGTGACCTTCATCGTGCCGATCTTCGAGGGCATGTTCGTCGGCATGGGCTCGGAGCTGCCGCTGCCCACGCAGATCCTCGTCACGCTGTCGAAGAACATGATGTGGATCATCCCGCTGCTCGTCATCGGCGCCGCCGGCGGCTGGGTGTGGTGGCGGCGCAATCGCACGACCGAGCGGGTGCGCCGCGTCGTCGATCCGCTCAAGCTCCGGATGCCGGTGTTCGGCACCCTGATGACCAAGATCGCCGTCGCGCGGTTCGCGCGCAGCCTGTCGATGATGCTCCACGCCGGTGTGCCACTCATCCAGGCGCTCGCCATCGTCGGCGAGGCCTCCAACAACTGGGCTGTCGAGAGGGCGGTGCAGGACATCCAGGAGTCGATCCGACAGGGCCGCTCGTTCTCGGGCCCGCTCGCCAAAGCGGGTGTCTTTCCCCCGATGGTGGCGCAGATGGTGTCGGTGGGGGAGGAGTCGGGAACCCTCGCCGACATGCTCGCGAGCATCGCCGACGTGTACGAGAACGAGGTCGACACCGCGACCGACCAGCTGGCGTCCACGATCGAACCGGTGCTGATCGTCGGCATCGGCATCATCATCGGCGGCATGGTCGTCTCGCTCTACATGCCGATCTTCAGCATCTACGGCGAGATGGGCGGCTGAGCCCCGGCATCCATGATCTGCGCGCAACGCCCGTCTTCCGGTGGGGTGGGGTGGGGTGGGGTGGGGTGGGGTGGGGTGTCCCACTTTCTGTCGCTGAGGGGGCCCCATGGCGACACAAAGTGGGACACACACGAGCTGGGCGCACCCCACAGCGACAGAAAGTGGGACACGCGGGCCGAGTGCGCCCGTGAACCGACTCCAGCGATGCCCGGGCGTCAGGCGGCGACGCGCAGCACCTCGTCGATCGTCGTGAGTCCCTGCGCTACCTTGGCGAAGCCGTCGTTGCGCAGCGACACCATGCCCTCCTCCAGCGCCTGCGCGCGGATCTCGGTGCCCGTGGCGCGGGTCACGACGAGCTGCTCGATGCGCTCCGACAGCGTCATGACCTCGTGCAGCGCGATCCGGCCGCGGTAGCCGGTGTGCGAGCACACGACGCACCCCACCGCGCGGAAGATCTGGGGCGGATGCTGGGGGTCGTACGGGAACCCGAGGGAGTCGAGCACCTCGACGGGCTCGTTCGCCGGCTGACGGCACCGATCGCAGAGGCGGCGCGCGAGGCGCTGCGCGACGACGGCCGAGAGGGCGGTGGCGACGAGGAAGGGTTCGCACCCGATCTCGATCATGCGGGTCACGGCGCTCGGGGCGTCGTTGGTGTGCAGCGTCGAGAGCACGAGGTGGCCGGTCAGCGAGGCCTCGATCGAGATGACGGCGGTCTCGTGGTCGCGGATCTCGCCGACGAGCACCACGTCGGGGTCGCTGCGCAGGATCGACCGCAGCGCCGAGCCGAAGGTGAGACCCGCGCGGTTGTTGACCTGCACCTGGTTGACCCCGGCCATGCGGTACTCGACGGGATCCTCGACGGTGATCACATTGACCCGGGGGTCGGCGACCTCCTGCAGCGCGGTGTACAGCGTCGTGGACTTGCCCGATCCCGTCGGCCCCGTCACCAGCACCATGCCGTGCGGCCGGGTGATGGCGCCGCGAAAGCGCCCGAGGTTGTCGGCCGACATGCGCAGGTCGTCGAGCGACATGCGCTGGGCGGAGTTGTCGAGGATGCGCATGACGATCTTCTCGCCCCACACCGTCGGCAGGGTCGCCACGCGCAGGTCGATCTGGCGGCCCTCGTGATGCACCGAGAGGCGGCCGTCCTGCGGCCGGCGGCGCTCGGCGATGTCGATGGCCGACATGATCTTCAGGCGCGAGATGATGCCGTCCTGGATGCCGCGGTCCGCCCGCTGCATCTCGTGCAGCACGCCGTCGATCCGAAAGCGGACCGTCAGCTCGTGCTCGCCCGGCTCGACGTGGATGTCGCTGGCCCGGTCGTTGATGGCCTGGGCGATCAGCAGATTGACGAAGCGGACGATCGGGGCATCGGCATCCTGCTCGTCGAGGGACTCGGTGAACACCGCGCCCTCGGAGGCGCTGGTCTCGCCGATCTGCTCGGAGAGGTCGCTGAGCTCCTCATCGGAGCGCAGGTAGCGGTCGAAGGCCTGCTGCAGCGCGTCGGCGGCGACGACGACCGGTTCGACGCTCAGATCGGTCAGGCTCGTGACGTCGTCGGTGGCGATGATGTCGGTCGGATCGAGCATGGCCACGGTGAGGCGGCCCGAGATGCGCTCGAGCGGAATCAGCCGGTACCTGCGGCACAGGGCGCTCGGCACGAGCGCGACGATCTCCGGGTCGAGGGTCGCATCCTGCAGGTCGACCAGTCGGTGCCCCGTGTGCAGTGCGATGGCCTCGGCCAGCTGCAGCTCGGTGACCAGGCGCCGCTCGACGAGGTGACGCTCGAGCGCCGACGTTTCGCCGAACTGCGCGAGCGCCTCCGACATGTCGGCCGCCCGCACCGCACCCGTCAGCACCAGCGTTTGAGCGATTCCGCGCACGCGCAGCCCTCCCTCTCTCCCGCGGTCATCCTATCCACGCGAGGTGGCGCCGAGTGTCAACCCCCGGCGGGGCGGGGACGCAACGGCCTAGCCTGGGGCGATGGCAGAGTCCTCGGCATCCGGCACCCCGATCACCCGCGCCATCGCATGGGCGCTCACGCTCAAGCCCGTGCGCGCCTTCCTGCTCTACAGCGAGCACCGCGGTCCGATGCTCGCCGACAGCATCACCTACCGCATGCTCTTCGCCGTGTTCGCAGCCGTGCTGCTGGGCTTCTCGATCGCGGCCCTGTGGCTCTCCGGCAACCAGGTCGCATGGCAGGCGCTCATCGACGCCGTCAATCAGGTGATCCCGGGCCTCGTCGGCGAGGACGGCCTGGTCGACACGAACGACATCCAGGCCCCGGCGGGCCTGTCGATCGCGGGTGTGATCTCGTCGATCGGTCTTCTCGGCGCGGCGATCGGATCGGTCGGGCAGGCGCGCGCCGCGCTGCGCGCGCTGGCCGATCAGCCCAACACCGACATCTTCGTCGTGTGGGCGCTGCTGCGGAACCTGGGCGTCGCCGTCGGCGTCGCGGTGGCCCTGGGCGCCGCGGCCGCGGCGACGTTCCTCGGCACGGCGCTGGTCGACGTCGTCGCGTCGTGGTTCGGGCTTTCCTCCGACCATCCCTTCGCCTCGTGGGCGACCTGGCTGGTCTCGACGGTGGTCGTCTTCGTGCTCGACGCCGTCGTCGTCGCGGTGCTGTTCGTGGTGCTGTCGGGGGTCACGGCCTCGCCGCGCGCGCTGATCCCGGGCGCGCTCATCGGCGCCGCCGGCCTGGTCGTGCTGCAGCAGCTGTCGGGGCTGTTCGTCGGCGGCGCCCGATCCAATCCACTGCTCGCCTCGTTCGCGGCGCTCATCGCGTTGCTGCTGTGGTTCAACCTCTCCAGCCAGGTGGTGCTCATCGCCGCGTCCTATGTGCTCGTGGGCGTCGAAGAGGAGCAGGATCGGGTGCGCGCCCGCCACGGTGCCTCCACGTTCCTGCAGCGGCGCGTCCGCCGCGCCGAGCGCGCCGTCAGATTGGCTGCTGACGAACTCGACCGGGCGAGGCATGATGAGCAGAAGGAGCGTGAGAGCGCACTCGCATCGTCGAAGGAGACGAGCTGATGACAGTGGATGCCGGCACCCGGCAGGTGCCTCAGACCCAGACCCGTCGCATGCCCGCGTATACGGCCGCGGCCGTGCGTGCCGCCGAAGAGCCCCTGCTCGCCGCCGGTGAGCCGCTCATGGAGCGGGCCGCCGAGGCGGTCGCCGACGCGGCGCGGGAGCTGCTGGGGGAGCGGCCCGGCCCCGTGCTCGTGCTGGCGGGTCGCGGAAACAACGGGGGCGACGCGCTGTATGCGGCGGCGCAGCTCGCCGCCGAGGGGCGCGACGTCGACCTGCTGCTGACCTCGGACGGGGCGCACAGCGAGGCTCTCGGGGCCGCGCGTCGTGCGGGAGTGACGTGTCGCGGGTTCGATGCGGTCAAGGCGGGCGCATCGGAGTACCGGCTCGTGATCGACGGAATCCTCGGCATCGGCACCTCGGCGAACCCCGCGCTGCGCGGGATCGCACGCGCGGCAATCGCCGCTCTGCTGCCCGCGACGTCCGCCGAGGACGGGCCGCGGGTGCTCGCCGTCGACCTGCCGAGCGGCCTGCACCCCGACATCGGCACCGCCGACGACACCGTGCTCGCCGCGGACGTCACCGTCACGATGGGTGCGCTCAAGGCGGGGCTCGTCACCGGGCGCGGTCCCGAACTCGCGGGGCGCATCCGCCTCGTCGACCTCGGCCTGGCCCCGGCGCTCGCCCGTCTGCAGCCGGCGCTCGAGGTGCCGGTCGAGCTGACGGTGACCGGGCGCTGAGCCCCGGCATCCCGGGTCAGCGCGCGTAGCGCGCTGCGAAGGTGGCCAGCAGCCGGCCGGGATGCACGACGGGCTCGGCCCGCACGGCCGCGAGTGTGAGGTCGAGTTCGTCGGCCGCGAAGTACCCGAACCCGGCGTACGCGCGGATGCGCGTCGTGATGCCTTCGACATCGAGCTCGGGGTGGAACTGCGTCGCGTACACGTTGCGCCCCACCCGGAAGGCCTGTACGGGGCAGGCCTCCGACGAGGCCAGCCGTACCGCGTGCGGCGGCAGCGTGTGCGCCGCCTCTTTGTGGCCGACGAAGGCGGCGAACCCGCGCGGCATGTGCGCGAACAGCGGATCGGCGGCTCCGGCATCCGTCAGCTCGACGCGGGTGACGCTGATCGGCTCGGAGTACGTGCGGTCGATCGTCGCGCCCTGGTGCGTGCCGAGCGTACCGATGCCGTAACACGCGCCGAGGAAAGGGAAGTCCCGGGCGACGACCTGGTCGAGAAGGGTGTGCATCTCGGCCTCGACGCGGCGCTGCACGGCCGACTTCGCGTCCGCGGGGTCGGAGGCGTTGAAGGGTCCGCCGCCGACGAAGATGCCGGACAGCTCGTCGAGGTCGAGCTCCGGCATGGGACCCGCCTCGAGGCGGATCCGGTGCAGGTCCCGCTCCTGAAGGCCCGTGAAGCGCAGGAAGAGGCGGTACTCCTCGTCGGCGGGCAGGTCTTCGGCGCGGGTCGCGAGCAGGACGAAGGGCTTCACCGCGCGCGCCTACGACGCATACGTGACAAGGCCCAGCTCGACGTCGCTGACCAGCTGCGGGTGGGTCGGCACGGCGCGCACGGTATAGCCGAAGGTGCCGGTGACGGCGAGCGGCAGCGTTCCCGTGAACGTCGTCAGCCCGTCGACCGCGGCGCCCTGCGGCTCGAGGCGGATCACCTGGTGCGGGGCGCAGATCGCGTCGTCGGTGTCGGTGTTCCCGTAGACGAGCTGCACGGCGACGTCGTCGACGGAGAGGCCGTCGAGGGCGACCGCCGCGCGCACCTCGAGCTCGTCGCCCGCCTGGGCCTGCTGCGGGATGCCGGTGCTGTCGACGTTCGCGATGTGCACCGCTCCCCACGCGGCCCGCACCCGCGTCGTGAACCCGGCGACCTCGCGCGCGAGGGCGAAATCATCGGCCCGCAGCGCCGCGTCGTGCGCCGCGGCGGGGGCGTAGAGCGTCGTGACGTAGTCGCGCACCATCCGGTCGCTCGTCGCCTTGGTGCCCAGCTCCGTGATGGTGTGGCGCACCATCGACAGCCAGCGCGGGGGCATGCCGTCCTCGCGCTCATAGAACGCGGGCACGAGCTGGTGCTCGATCAGGTCGTACATCGCGGCGGCCTCGATGTCGTCGCGCTCCTCGTCCGACGCCGAGGTGTCGGCCGTCGGGATCGCCCAGCCGTTGCGGCCGTCGAACCACTCGTCCCACCACCCGTCGAGGATCGACAGGTTCAGTGCTCCGTTCAGTGCGGCCTTCATGCCCGATGTGCCGCACGCCTCGAGCGGTCGCAGCGGGTTGTTCAGCCACACGTCGCAGCCCGGGTAGAGGGTCTTGGCCAGGGTGATGTCGTAGTCCGGCAGGAAGACGATGCGCCCGCGCACCTTCGGGTCGCGGCTGAAGCGCACGAGCTGCTGGATGAGGATCTTGCCGGAGTCGTCCGCGGGGTGCGATTTGCCCGCCACGACGATCTGCACCGGACGCTCGGGGTCGGTCAGCAGCTTCGTGAGGCGCTCCGGGTCGCGCAGCATGAGCGTGAGGCGCTTGTAGGTGGGTACCCGGCGGGCGAACCCGATCGTGAGAACCTCGGGATCGAGGATCGTGTCCTGGCCGAGCATGCGCCGCGCGTGCTCGACGAGCTCGCCCTTCATCGTCTGCTTGACATCCCACAGCTCGCGGTCCGAGACGAGCGCGGTGTCGGTCCAGTCGTGCGTCTCGACGTGCGCGTCGCCGAAGACCCGCTCGCTGACGGCCTTGAGCGCCGGATGCAGCCACGTCGGGGGGTGCACGCCGTTGGTGATCGAGGTGATCGGCACCTCGTCGGTGTCGACACCGGGCCACAGCTGACCGAACATGCCGCGGCTGACCGAGCCGTGCAGCAGCGAGACGCCGTTGGCGTGTTGGCCGAGATGCAGCCCGAGCACCGCCATGTTGAACACGCCGGGGTCGCCGCCCGGCCAGTCCTCGAGCCCCAGGGCCAGCGCCCGCTGCGGGTCGACGCCGGTGAGCAGGCCGCTCGCGAGGTAGCTGGCGATGAGGTCCTTCGGAAAGCGGTCGATGCCCGCGGGCACGGGGGTGTGCGTGGTGAACACCGTCGATGCCCGCACCTGCGCCAGTGCGGCCTCGAACGTCAGACCGTCGTGGGTGATCAGCTCCGACATCCGCTCGATGCCCTGGAACCCGGCGTGACCCTCATTGGTGTGGTACACATCCGGCGTCGGGCGCCCCGAGATACGGCACCACGCGCGCACCGCGCGCACGCCGCCGACGCCCAGCAGCAGCTCCTGCAGGAGGCGGTGTTCGCCGCCGCCGCCGTAGAGGCGGTCGGTGACCCGGGCGAGGTCCTCGGTGTTGGAGGGTGTTTCCGAGTCCAGCAGCAGCAGCGGCACCCGACCGATGTCCGCGACCCAGACGCGTGCGTGCAGCACGCGCCCGCCGGGCACCTCGAGGACGATCTCGACCGGCGCGCCGTCGGCCTCGCGCAGCAGGGTCAGGCCGAGCCCGTACGGGTCGAGCAGGGGATAGCTCTCGCGCTGCCATCCGTCGTCGCCGATCGACTGACGGAAGTAGCCGGCGCGGTAGAACAGCCCCACTCCCGTGAGCGGCACGCCGAGGTCGGAGGCGCTCTTGAGGTGATCGCCTGCCAAGATGCCGAGACCGCCCGAGTACTGCGGAAGCGACCCGTCGACCCCGAACTCCGGCGAGAAGTAGGCGATGTGCGCGGGCTTCTCGCCCGTCACGCGCTGATACCAGCGGTCTCCCGTGAGGTAGGCGTCGAGTCGCTCCGCCTCCTCGCGCACGCGCTCGACGAACGCGTCATCGGCGGCGAGGGCATCGAGTCGCTCCTGGCCGAGGGCCCCCAGCATCCGCGCCGGGTTCTCGCCGACCGAGTCCCACAGCCCCGGATCCATCGACGCGAAGAGCGCGTGCGTGGCCCGGCTCCACGACCAGCGCCAGTTGGCGGCGAGCGTGTCGAGCGGGCGGATGCTGTCGGCGAGCACCGGGCGGACCGTGAACGTGCGGATGGCCTTCATGCGACGAATCATAGGGCCCCGGAGTGACGGCGCCGCACCGCGGGTCGACCGACGCCGCGTCGGCGCTCGGGTCTAGGCTCGGGGCAGGAGGAAACATGGCTATCGCACGTCTTTCCGGCGGGCCCCTGGACGGTCAGGTGGTGCCCCTCGAGGACCCTCAGCAGGATTCGCTCATCGTCGCCTACAGCGACGGTCAGATCGTCTACCAGCGCGAGGGAGCGCCCGAGCACACCGGCGCGCACGACGGGCCCACGCAGGCCCGGTTCGTCTTCGTCGAGTCCACGCAAGAGATCGGGCCGACCGACGACTGAGCCGACCCGCTCGATCGAGGTCGAGCGCAAATACGACGTCGATGCCTCGACCCGGGTGCCCGACCTGAGCGGGATGCCGGGCGTCGTCGCCGTCGGCGACCGCGAGGTCCGGCTGCTCGACGCCGTCTACCTCGACACGCGGGGGCTTGCCCTGGCGACGGCCGCGGTGGCGCTGCGGCGCCGGTCCGGCGGTCCCGACGAGGGCTGGCACGTCAAGACCAGCGGGCCCGACGGGCGGCACGAATACGGCTGGCCGCTCGGCGCCGACCCGCTGCCCGACGACCTCGGGTCACTCGTCGTGCCGCCGGCTGTGCGTGCGGCCGTGGCGGTGTGGTGCGCCGACGACGACCTGAGCCCGCTCGCGCGTGTGCAGAACGAGCGCCACGCCACCGCGCTCGTCGATGCCGACGGCGCGCTCGTGGCCGAATTCGTCGATGATCACGTGACCGCGTCCGACCTGCGCGGCGGCACCTCGACCGCATGGCGCGAGTGGGAGGTCGAGCTCGGCCCCGCCGCACCCGCGGATCCGGCCTGGCGCGAGCGGTTCTTCACCGCGGTCGACGATGCCGTGACGGCGGTCGGCGGCCGGCAGGCAGCATCCGGCTCGAAGCTCCAGCGCGCCCTCGGCCGCTGACCCGCCGCGCCTGCTCACCCCCCCGGGGGCTGACCGCGTCAGAAGTTGATCATGTGACCCGCGAGTCCGTGGAAGCCCTCCTGCAGGGCCTCGGACAGCGTCGGGTGCGTGTGCACGTTGCGGGCGAGCTCGAGCGCCGTGAGGTCCCACTTCTGGGCCAGCGTCAGCTCGGGCAGCAGCTCCGACACGTCGGGGCCGATCATGTGCGCGCCCAGCAGCTCGAGGTGCTCGGCGTCCGCGATCAGCTTGACGAACCCGACGGGCTCACCCAGGCCGTGCGCCTTGCCGTTGGCCATGAACGGGAAGGTCGCGACCTTGATCTCGTGGCCCTCGTCCTTGGCCTGCTGCTCGGTCAGACCGAACGACGCGACCTGCGGTGAGCAGAACGTCGCTCGCGGCATCATGCGGTAGTCGCCCAGCATCATGGTCTCGGCCTTGCCGATGGTCTCGGCGGCGACCACGCCCTGTGCCTCGGCCACGTGGGCCAGCTGCAGCTTGGCGGTCACATCGCCGATGGCGTAGATGTGCGGCACGTTGGTGCGCATGTGGTCATCGATCGCGATGGCACCGCGCTCGGTGAGCTGCACCTCGGTCGACTCGAGACCGAAGCCCTCGACCCGCGGCGCGAAGCCGATCGACATCATGACCTTGTCGGCCTCGATCGATCCGGCCGCGCCGTCCTTGCCCGTGTAGCTGACGACGACCTTGTCGCCCTGGTCGTCGATCTTCTCGACCTTGGTCGAGGTGAGGATGTCGATCTTGTAATTGCGGTACTGCTTCTGGATCTCTTTCGACACGTCGGCGTCTTCGTTGGGAAGCGCCCGGTCGAGGAACTCGATGATCGTGACCTTCACGCCGTAGTTCGACAGGACGTAGGCGAACTCCATGCCGATCGCACCCGCGCCGACGATGACGATCGATCCGGGCAGCTCGGGCGCGAGGATCTGCTCCTCGTAGGTGACGACGTTCTCGCTGAGGGTCACCCCGGGCAGCAGGCGCACGGTCGAGCCGGTCGCGATGATCGCGTTGTCGAACGTGACGGTCTCGCTGCCGCCGTCGGCCTTCGCGACCTGGATCGTGTTCTTGTCGGTGAAGGTGCCTCGGCCGTCGTACTCGGTGACCTTGTTCTTTTTCATCAGGTAGTGGATGCCCTTGACGCGGCCGTCGGCGACGTCGCGGCTGCGGTCCCACGCGGCGCGGTAGTCGAAGGTGACGTCCCCCTGGATGCCGAACAGCTTCGCCTTGTGCGCGAAGATGTGCGCGAGCTCGGCGTTCTTCAGAAGCGCCTTGGAGGGGATGCAGCCGACGTTGAGGCAGACACCACCCCAGTACTTCTCTTCGATGATGGCGGTGGACAGGCCGAGCTGGGCGCTGCGCACGGCCGCGACATACCCGCCGGGGCCGGCTCCGAGGATGACGACATCGTAGTGAGGCATGACTCCCAGCCTAGTCCCGCGCGCGGGTGCATCCGGGCGGGCCGGGGGCGGGGGGAGGGTGCTCAGTCCTCGCTGCCGCGGCGTCGCGAGATCGCCACGAGCACGGCCACGACGGCCCCCATCACGCCGATCGCGACGACGCCGCCTACGATCCAGAGCGCGACGACCGCGGTGGGCACGCCGTCCTCGGGGATCGGACCCTCGCTCGGTGCGTCGGCCGGTTCGGACTCCTCGCCGACCGAGAACAGCAGCTCGCCCGAGATCGCGTGACCGTCGCTCGACACGACGCGCCACGTCACGGTGTAGGTCCCGACGACGGCCGCATCGGCCGCGATCGCCTGGATCACGGCGTTGTCGACGACCTCGGGCTCGCCCTCCTGCACCTCGGCGCCCTCGGGGTCGACGACGCGCACGATGGTGCCGCCGGGCTCATCGAGGGGTTCGGCGGAGTAGCGCAGCTCGACCTGCGCGGGCGCGGTCTCGAGCACGACGCCGTCCTCGGGGTCGCTGCCGAGCAGGTCGTCGTGGGCGCTCGCGGGCGACGGTGCGAGCATCAGGACGGCCGCGACCGCGGCGATGGCGGCGGCCATGCCGACACGACGGGAGGAGCGGGTGCGGGTGAAGGAGAAGGGCACTCATCGACCCTAACCGGGGGCTGTCGCCCCGGCATCCATCGACGTAGCATGGCGCGTGGCGGGCGGTACCTGCCCGCGACGGTCGACCGAAGGGTGGCGCGGGATGGACGCGATGATGATGGACCAGATGTCCAAGGACATGATGTCGATGGACACGATGGCGGGCATCGACATGGACCTCATGCAGGCCTGTATGGATGCCTGCTCGGCCTGCGAGCAGGCATGCACGGTCTGCTCGGTGCAGACGATGGACGGCCAGATGATGTCGTGCGCACCCATGTGCATGAACTGCGCCGACATGTGCAACACCATGATGCGGTCGATGATGCGCATGTCGGGCATGGACCGCACCTCGATGATGGCGATGCTCGACGCCTGCATCGCCATGTGCCAGGTGTGCATGGACGAGTGCATGACCCACGCCGAGGCCAGCGCCGTCTGCAAGATGTGCGCCGACTCCTGCAGGGCGTGCATGGACGCCTGCATGGCGCTCAAGCAGTCGATGGCTGCGATGGCCTGATCCGTCGGCCGGGTCCGGCCGAGAAGAGTGGATGCTGCGCGTCAGTCGGCGCGCACGTTGAAGCGCTGCGCGCCCCGCGCCAGCACGTGGTAGCGCGGGTGCACCGCCACCGGCTCGCCGACGCGTACGGCTCCCGCGGCTCCCGCGGCGCTGAAGAGCGTGCGCGGCGCCTGATCGAACACATCGCGCACCCGCACGACGCCGGCCGCCGTGTCGACCGACTCGACGATCGCGTCCACCCACTCACCGGGTGTGGCCGCGACGAGGCGTCGCTGGATGAGATGCACGGCGTGGCCGGGCTCGTAGCTCGTGCAGCACGCGCCGATCTCGCACATGCAGACCGCACGCTCACGCACCTGGAGGGGCGACGCGGGACGGTCCTGGTACGACACGGCGGTTTCCTTTCGACGACGAGCTTCGATGGATAGAGGCTACGGGCGACCCGACCCGCCCGGCATGCCGCGCTTCACACGACGAAACATGACGGGCATCCGAGGTCGGCCCGGGATCCGCCTCGGTCGGCGGGAGGATCATCGGCTACGCTGGAAGGCCAAGGAGGACAGCGTGTCAGACCCGCAATACCGGCCCGTCGACGGCCTTCGCCGCGAGGCGGACGCCGGCCACTCGCCGACCGACACGACGCAGACGTTCGGGCACGACTCGGACCTCTCCTTCGTCCCGTTCGGCGCCGAGCTCTCGCAGGCCGAACTCGATGCCATCCAGGCGCTCCCCGCGCGCGCAGCGCTGCTGCTCGTGCGGTCGGGCCCCACGGCCGGTGCCCGCTACCTGCTCGACACGGACGTGTCGACCGTGGGGCGGCATCCCGAAGCCGACATCTTCTTCGACGACGTGACGGTGTCGCGCCGTCACGCCGAGATCACCCGTCACGCCGCCGAGTTCGAGATCGTCGATCAGCGCTCGCTGAACGGCACGTACGTCAACGGCGAGCGCGTCGACCGCGCCGTGCTCGTCAACGGCGCCGAGGTGCGCATCGGCAAGTTCCGTCTGACGTTCTTCATCTCGCCCGTCGATCTGCCTCAGGCGGCGAACGACTGATGCCCGCGGCGTCCGCCCGCGGGAGTGCCCCCGCCGCGGGTCTCCTCGGCATAGGTCAGGTGCTCTCCCGACTCACTCCCGAGTTCCCGACGCTGACATCGTCGAAGCTGCGCTTCCTCGAGGTGCAGGGCATCGTGACCCCCACCCGCACCGAGTCCGGCTACCGCAAGTTCTCCTCCGCCGACGTCGACCGTCTGCGTCTGGCCCTGCAGCTGCAGCGCGACCACTATCTGCCGCTCGGCGTCATCCGCGACTATCTCGAAGAGATCGACGCCGGCCGCAATCCGCTCGCACCGGGGCAGCAGCCGCCGCCGACCATTCACCCGCAGGGGCGACGGTATCGCCGAGACGAGCTGCTGAGCGCGGCGGGCGCGGCCCCCCAGCTGCTCAACGAGGCCATCG
>NZ_QFPF01000047.1 GCF_003248605.1 Microbacterium sp. | reverse complement strand
ACTCGTCCTTGACCAGGCGCAGCTCCGAGACGGCGCGCGTCAGATCGTCGTCCGCGTCGACGACACGATCGCCCGGCAGAGCGGTGAACTCGTCGAGGGCGTCTTCCACCAGCGCGCGCGCAGCGACGGCAACGGCGAGGGCTACGACACGATCGCCGCCTCTGGGCCTCACGCGTGCTATCTGCACTGGACGCGCAACGACGGTGCCGTCGTGCCCGGCGATCTCATCCTCATCGACGCCGGAGTCGAAGTCGACAGCCTCTACACCGCCGACATCACCCGCACGCTGCCCGTGTCGGGCAGGTTCACCGACGTGCAGCGGCGCGTGTACGAGACGGTGCGGGAGGCCGCGGACGCCGCCTTCCGCGCCGCTCGCCCGGGGGCGCGGTTCCGCGAGGTGCACGAGGCGGCGATGGCCGTCATCGCGACGCGTGTCGCGGAGTGGGGCCTGCTGCCCGTGACCGCCGACGAAGCACTCGCCGAGGGCGTGGGCGGACAGCACCGCCGCTACATGGTGCACGGCACCTCCCACCATCTCGGCATCGACGTGCACGACTGCGCGCAGGCCCGACGCGAGATGTACTACGACGGGGTGCTCGAGGCCGGCATGGTGTTCACCATCGAGCCGGGTCTGTACTTCCAGATCGATGATCTGACCGTGCCCGAGGAGTACCGGGGCATCGGTGTGCGCATCGAGGACGACATCCTGATGACCGTCGACGGCCCGGTCAACCTCTCGGCCGACATCCCCCGCACGGCCGACGACGTCGAGGCGTGGATGCTGCGCCTCGGCGCCCCCTGATCGCTCTCACCGTCAGCGGGCTCGGGCCCGCACGAACGCCGCGACGCGCGGGGCAAGGCCGGCGCCCACCTCGTCGGCGGGGCGCCGTGCGCCGGTGACCTCGAAGGAGTGGCCTGCGCCCTCGACCCATTCGATGCTCGCGTCGGGACAGGACGCGACCGCTTCGACGAGCTGCTCGTGCGGATCCACGAAGGGATCGTTCGTTCCCGAAAGGAAGAGCTGCGGCACCGCGATGGCCGGCAGGTGCGCGGCCCGCGCCTTGCCGGGGTCGCCGGGCGGGTGCAGCGGGTAGCCGAGGTACACCAGGCCCGCGACATCGATCTCGCCCTGCGCGCATGCCATCGACGCCATCCGGCCGCCGTAGGACTTTCCACCCGCCCAGATCGGCTCGGCGACCTCGACGCGCTCTGCGGCCGCCGCGACCGCCGCGCGCCACGCCGCGACCGCGTGCGCGGCGGGCCCCGGCATGCGCCGTCCCGCCTCGACGTAGGCGAAGTTGAAGCGCAGCGTCGCAAGACCCTCCGCGGCCAGCCCCGCCGTCAATCCCGTCAGGAACGGGTGGTCGTACCCTGCGCCGGCCCCGTGCGCGACGACGACGCTCGCCCAGGCGCCCGCGGGCCGTTCGTACTCCGCGCTCACCGCGACGGGGCCCGCGCGAAGCTCGACCTCGAGGTCGAGCCTCACGCCGGGGCGTCGCGCGAGGGCGGCGCGGCGCCCGCGTCGCCGGGAGTCGGCTCGTCGGGCTCGGGAGCGACGGGGGGATCGATGCGCTCCCCGTACCGCGGGGGCCCGATCGGTCCGGGCGCCGGCGGAGCGGGTGGCATCGGCGGCGCGGCGCCGGGCGCAGGAGGCTGACCCGCCGGTGCTCCGACGCCCCGAGGCGCGGCGGCGACCGCGCGGTTGCCGAGCGCCTGGCGCGCCTTGCCTGCGGTGCCGGCGTCGACGGTGACCTCGTAGTGGTCGGCCAGCACCTGCATGACCGAGGCATAATCGCGGCGCCGGCGCACGAAGGAATAGGTGACGATGCTCAGCAGCATCCCGATCGCGATGCCGACGAACAGCACCCCGACGAACGCCTGGATCGGGACGGACGGCGATCCGAGCACGAGGATCGCCGAGAAGAACAGTCCGATCAGCAGGCCGTTGATCGCGCCGGACCGCGCCGCGGTCGCATAGCCGAGCCTGCCCGTCACCCGCTCCACCGAGCGCAGGCCGATGCCCACGATCGCGATGTCGCGTGCGGGCACCTCGGCCGCGATCAGCGCCGACACCGCCTTCTGCGCACCCTCGTACGTCGGAAAACTCGCGACGGTCTCGCCGACCTGGTCGGCGCGCTTGCCGGCTGCTCCCGGTCCCATCATCGTCATCCGGCCATTCTTCCACGCCGTTCCTGAGCGCCGACGATGTCGGGGCTACGCTGGTCGAGTGAGCACGCAGAGGGTCTTCGTCGCGCGCCTGGCCGGGTGCGCCGTCTTCGACCCCGCGGGCGATCGGCTGGGCAAGGTCCGCGACGTCGTGGTCGTGTACCGCAAGGACGATCCGCCGCGTGTGGTGGGCCTCGTCGTCGAGATTCCCGGGCGACGGCACGTGTTCGTCTCGATCGGCCGCGTCACCTCGATCGTCACCGGCCAGGTCATCACGACGGGACTCATCAACGTCCGACGCTTCCAACAGCGCGGCGGCGAGGTGCGGGTGCTCGCCGAACTGCTCGGCCGGCGGGTGTTCCTCGTCGACGGGTCCGGCGGGGCGGTCATCGAAGACGTCGCGATCGAGCGCAACCGCATCGGCGAATGGGCCATCGGCCAGCTGTTCCTCCGGCGCCCCAAGACCAGCGCCTCCCCGTTCGCGAAGGGCTCGACGACGTTCGCCGGCTGGAACGACGTGCGCGAGAACCAGGCGCCCGGCGAATCGCAGTCCGCGGAGCAGCTGGTCGCCTCGTACTCCGAGCTGCACGCGGCCGACCTCGCGAACACCCTGCTCGATCTGCCCGAAGAGCGAATGATCGAGGTGGCCGGCGAACTGCCCGACAATCGCCTCGCCGATGCGCTCGAAGAGATGCCCGAGGAGGAGCAGGCGCGCATCCTCGAGCGCCTGGGCGACGAGCGCGCGGCCGACATCCTCGACGCGATGGAGCCCGACGACGCGGCCGACCTGCTCGCCCAGCTGCCCGAGAGTCGCTCCGAGCAGCTGCTGGATCTGATGGAGCCGGATGAGGCCGACGACGTGCGCGCCCTGCTCGCGTACGGCCCCGACACGGCGGGCGGACTGATGACCCCCGAGCCGATCGTCCTCTCCGCCGAGGCGACCGTCGCGGAGGCGCTCGCCCTCATCCGCCGGCACGAGCTGCACCCCGCCCTCGCCGCCGCCGTCTTCGTCACCCTCCCGCCGTACGAGACCCCCACGGGGCGGCTGCTCGGGGTGGTGCACTTCCAGCGGATGCTGCGCTACCCGCCGCACGAGCGACTGGGCACGATCATCGACGACTCCCTCGAACCGGTTCCCGCGACAGCATCCGCCGCCGAGGTCGCCCGACTGCTGGCCAGCTACAACCTCGTCTCTCTGCCCGTGGTCGACCAGGCCCACCGCCTGGTCGGCGCGGTGAGCGTCGACGACGTGCTCGACCACCTGCTGCCCGACGACTGGCGCTCGCACGACGCCGACGACGACGCCGAACCCGCGACCACCCCGCGCAGCCGTGCCGTCGGAACGAGGCGACGCTGATGGCGCGGCCCGCGCGCAAGGCGGCGCTCGACGCGCCCCGCGGCCTCGGCGGGGTGCGCCCGCGCACGCCCGCGCCCTCACGCGATCGGTTCGGCCGGTTCACCGAGTGGGTCGCCCGGGCGATGGGCACGCCCGCCTTCCTCCTGCTGCTGAGCCTGTTCTGCGTGCTCTGGCTCGCCTGGAACACCCTGCTGCCGATCGAGCTGCGCTTCGACTCCGCCGCGAACGGCTTCACCGCCCTGACCCTGATGCTCTCGCTGCAGGCGTCGTATGCGGCTCCCCTCATCCTGCTCGCGCAGAACCGGCAGGACGACCGCGACCGCGTGCAGATCGAGCAGGATCGCCAGCGCGCGGAGCGCAATCTCGCCGACACCGAGTACCTCGCCCGCGAGATCGTCGCACTGCGCATGGCGCTGACCGAGATCAACGATCAGGTCGTCACGCGCGACGTGCTGCGCAGCGAGCTGAAGGCGCTCATCGAGCGGCTCGACCGCGACGACGAGCACGGCCCCGCCGACCGCAACGAGACCCGGGTCGCCGATGCCCGCTGAGACCCCCGTCGTCGACGCCGTGCGCACGGCCGTCGGCGCGGTCACCGACCCCGAGCTGCGACGGCCGCTCGCCGATCTGCGCATGCTTCGCGAGATCTCGGTCGACGACGGTCGCGCGCACGTGGGCATCGCGCTCACGATCGTCGGCTGTCCCGCCTCCGACCGCATCGAACGCGAGGTGCGCGCCGCCGCCGCGACGGTGCCCGGGGTCACCGACGTCGAGGTGAGCCTCGGGGTCATGACCCCGGCCGAGCGCGCGGAGTTGACCGAGCGCCTGCGCGGCGGAGCGGCCCGCGGCATCCCGTTCACCGCAGAGTCACTGACCCGGGTCATCGCCGTGACCAGCGGAAAGGGCGGCGTCGGCAAGTCCACCGTCACCGCCAACCTCGCCGTCGCCCTCGCCGCCCAGGGGCTGTCGGTCGGTCTGATCGACGCGGATGTGCACGGCTTCTCGATCCCCGGGCTGATGGGCCTCGTCGACGCCGAGGGCCGCACCACGCGCCCCACGCGCATCGACGATCTCATCGTGCCGCCGATCGCCTACGGCGTGAAGGTGGTCTCGATCGGCATGTTCCTGCGCGAGGGAGAAGAGGGGGCCGCCGTCGCGTGGCGCGGGCCGATGCTGCACCGCACCGTGCAGCAGTTCCTCACCGACGTCTTCTTCGGCGACCTCGACGTGCTGCTGCTCGACATGCCCCCGGGCACGGGAGACGTCGCGATCTCGGTGGGCCAGCTGCTGCCCCACGCCGACGTCGTGGTCGTCACGACGCCGCAGGCGGCAGCATCCGAGGTCGCCGTCCGCAGCGCGCTCGTCGCGCGACAGACCGGGCAGCGCGTCGTCGGTGTGATCGAGAACATGGCGGCCATGATCCTGCCCGGCGGCGAGGTGCTCGATCTCTTCGGATCCGGCGGCGGCGCCCAGGTGGCCGCCGCGCTGACGACGGATGCCGAACCCGTCCCCGTGCTCGCGTCGATCCCTCTCAGCCCGGCCCTGCGCTCGGGCGGCGACACCGGATCACCGGTGGTGACGGGGGTGCCCGACGACGCCGCTGCGCGCGCGATCGTGCAAGCCGCCGAGCACCTGGTCGCAGCACCCCGGGGGCTCGCGGGTCGTTCGCTGCCGTTCCGCGCGCGCTGATCTCCAACCTCGAAAGGCGCACCATGACCGACAGCATCGTGCAGACCGCCCATGGACCCGTGCGCGGATCCGGCGACGGACACGTGCGGTGGTGGAAGGGCATCCGCTACGCAGCGGCGCCGACGGGCGCGCTGCGCTGGAGACGCCCGCACCCGCCCGCGCCCTGGACGGAACCCGCCGACGCCACTGTGTTCGGCCCCGCACCGGTCCAGGGGCCGAGCCCCGCGATCGCTCTGCCCGACGATGTCGTCCAGAACGAGGACTGCCTGACCCTGAACGTCTGGGCGGCAGAGGGCATCGAGCCCGGCGACGACGTCCCGGTCGTGGTCTGGGTGCACGGCGGCGCGTACATGTTCGGCAGCACGGCGCAGAAGCTCTACGACGGCCGGTCGCTCGCGGCCAGCGGCGAGATCGTGCTGGTCACGGTCGGCTACCGCCTGGGCGCCCTCGGTTTCCTCGATCTGTCGCGCTTCGGCGCGGGCGACGAGCGGTTCGAGCCCAACGTCGCCCTGCACGATGTCGTCGCGGCGCTGCAGTGGGTCAGGGCCAATATCCGGGCCTTCGGCGGCGATCCCGGCGCCGTGACGCTTGCGGGCGAGTCGGCGGGCGGCGGCATCGTCACGACGCTCATGACCTCGCCCGCCACCGAAGGCCTGTTCCATCGCGCGATCGCCGAGAGCTCCCCCGCGACGAGTGTGTACGGGCAGGATCGCGCCGAACGTGTCACGCGGCACGTACTCGCCGAGCTCGGCGTCGACCCCGCCGACCCGCAGGTGCTCGCGAGCCTGCGCGGACTCCCCGCAGCCCGCCTGATCGAGGCGGGCATGACGGTCTACCGCGAGACGCCCGTGAGCGATCCCGGGACCCTCGCCTTCACCCCCGTCATCGACGGCGACCTGATACCCGAAGCCCCGGTCGACGTCTTCGCCCGCGGCGGAGCACACCCGGTTCCCCTCCTGATCGGCACGAACCACGACGAGACGTCGCTGTTCACAATGATGAAATCGCCCCTCATGCCGGTGACCCGCGAGGCACTCGAACAGGTCTCGCGACAGCTGCGTGCCGACCGGCCCGACCTCGACATCCCCGCCGATGCCGAGATCCAGGCGGCATACACCGGACTCCGGCCCAAGCAGCAGGGCCCCGCGATCTCGCGCGATCTCGGGTTCAGGATGCCGACGCTCTGGCTGGTCGAGGGACACGCGCCGATCGCGCCGACCTATCTGTACCGCTTCGACTGGGCGACACCCATGCTGCACCTGCTCGGAATCGGCGCGACCCACGCGACGGAGCTTCCGTACCTGTGGGGCAACCTCGTCGGAGGGCGCAAGGACATCACCTTCAAGCTCGGCGGGCTGCGCACCGGGCGGATGATCTCCGCACGGATGCAGGCGCGCTGGATCGGATTCGCGACAGGCGGAGCCCCGCGGGCGGGTGAGAACGACGCCCCGTGGGAGGCCTACACGATCACCGCGCGCGAGACCCTCGTCATCGATCGCACCGACCGCCTCGAGGCCGACCTCGACAGGCAGCTGCGCGAAGCCTGGGGCACCACGGTGCTCTCGTTCACCTGACCCGCGCTCAGGTCGCCTCGCTGTCGAAAGGCGGCGGAGCGGTCGGGTCCCGCCGCGCCGCGACGGCAGCGCCCGCGGCGGCAGCGCCCGCGGCGGGCATCGGCGGTGCCGACACCGGCTTGACAGCCGGCAGCGGGGGCTCATCGAGCAGCGCCTCGCGGATGATGCGACGAGGATCGTACTGCCGCGGATCGAGCTTGCGCCAGTCCACGTCGTCGAAGTCCGAGCCCATCTCATCGCGGACGCGGGTCTTCGCACCGCGCAGGAAGTCACGCAGACGGGTGACGAGGTGCGCGAGACCCTCCGCATATCTCGGCATGCGCTCGGGCCCCACGATGAGGGCGGCGATCACGCCGATCAGCAGAAGCTTCTCGATCGTGAGCCCGAAGAACATGAGTTCAGATTACCCGCCGCGCCTGGGGGCCGCCCCGCAACCAGGGCCGTAGTCTGGGCACCCGGGGTCCGCGGCGGAACGCACGAGCGTCGCGCTCCGGAGGAGGACGCATGAGTGCACGAGAGGCCAGCTGGCGGTACGCCAGCGAGCAGGTCAGCGAGCCCGAGACCATCGCCCGGGCCCGCGCGCATTCGCTCGAGATCGGCGTCACGCCCATCGATCCCGCGGTCGGCGCACAGTGCGCCGTCATCGCCGCCGCGACCGGAGCCCTCAATCTCGTCGAGATCGGCACGGGAGCAGGTGTGTCCGGGCTGTGGCTGCTGCATGCAGCGCCGCGCGGCATCCTCACCACGATCGATGCCGAGCCCGAGCATCTCGCGGCGGCCCGCAAGTCGTTCGCCGACGCGCGCATCCCCGCCGCGCGCTCGCGCTTCATCACCGGGCGCGCCGCCGATGTGCTTCCCCGCATGAACGAGTCGGCATACGACATCGTCCTCGTCGACGCCGATCCCGAGCATGTGCTCGAGGACGTCGCGCACGGCCTGCGACTCGTTCGCGTGGGCGGCACCGTGCTGGTGCCGCGCGCGCTGCAGGGCGGACGCGTGGCCGATCCCGTCGCCCGCGACGCGGTCACCGTCGCCTTCCGCACCCTCATCCAGGAGACGCAGGGCTCGCAGGCCGTCATCCCCGCGCTGTCGATCGTCGGCGACGGCCTCCTGCAGCTGACCAAGATCACCGAATAGCGGGCACGAGAGAAGCCGGCCCCGCGCATCGCGCGGAACCGGCTTGTCGAGGGTTGCCGTCAGGCGGGTGCGACCACCCCGGAGAGCACATCGTGCAGCTCCTTGGCCTCGGCATCGTTGACGGAGACGACCAGGCGTCCCCCGCCTTCGAGCGGCACCCGCACGATGATGAGGCGACCCTCCTTCACGGCCTCCATCGGTCCGTCGCCGGTCCTCGGCTTCATGGCTGCCATCAAGGGCCCCTTTCGTCACGAAATCTAGCGAGACCAGTTTATCCTGCATCCCCGACGTCGAGAGCCTGGTCGTATATCAGGGGATCTGCCAGAACATCTGGCCCAGGCCGAACATGTTCCAGATCCACCACCACTGGCCCGCGAGCGCGACGACGAGCACGCCCACTCGCCAGATCAGCGAGCGCGGCACCGCCAGCGCGCCCCAGAGCGGCGAGAGCGGAAAAAGGAGGCGGAAGACGCTGGACTGCGGAAAGAAGACGGCCAAGAGATAGAGCACATAGCTTGCGGCCCACAGACGATTCTCCACGCCCAGGCGACGCACGTGCGGTTCGAACAGCAGCAGGGCGGCGATCGCGATGACGATCGCGACCGCGACCGCGATGCCGACGACGGGACCCGCGCCCCACTGCGTGAACCAGAAGTCCGCGGCCTGGAACCAGCCCTCGAAGGGCGAGAACGCACCGGCATCCCCCACCCAGAGTCGGCGCCAGGCGAGCTCGGTCTCGAAGTACGCGTCGCCCTCTCCCGTCGCGAGCGCCGCGATCGCGGGCCAGGCGAACCCGATGAGGGTGGCGAGCGCGCCGAGCGCGACGATGTGGACGATCTCGGCGACGCGCAGCGCTTCACGACGGCGTGCGAACAGGCGCCAGATTCCGAAGAGACCGATCAGGAGCGCGAAAGCGAGGACACCGGGGCGGGTGAAACCCATCAGCGGCACGATCGCATAGAGCCATCCGTATCGACGGCGTTGGAGGGCGCGGATGCCGAGCAGGACGAACAGCAGGAAGAGCGATTCGGCGTACCCGATCTGCAGGAGTGGAGCGATGGGCGCGGCCGCGAAGAAGACGACGGCCCACAGGGCCGCGGACTCGCCGATGCGATCCTTCAGGACGTCGCGGAGGACGAGACAGCAGAGGTAGCCCGCCGCGAGCGCCACGAGGAACGCGCCCGCCCCCCATGACCCCAGTGGAGTGCCGACGATGCGCGCGAGCATCGGAAAGAGCGGCATGAACGCCCACGCGTTCTGGGCGACGTCGCCGTCCTCGGTGCGGGGCAGTTGCGTCGGATACCCCTCGACGGCGATCAGCCAATACCACTGCGCGTCCCAGGCGAGCACGTACGTGGCAAGATCGGCGCCCGGGCCGAGTCGCGACCCCTGGGGCGAGAGGGCGCCCGCGAGCACGAACAGCCCGGTCGTTGCGGCGCGGGCGGCAAGATAGATGATCGCGATGCGCACCGCGGGATGCGCCCACCCCGCGCGGGGACGCGGGCTGGTGGGATCCGCGGTCAGGCCTGCAACCACGCCCGTAGCCCGCGCTCGACGGCGATGATCTGATCGATCGGCACGCGCTCCTCGTCGTGATGGGCCAGGTGCGGGTCGCCCGGGCCGTAGTTGACGGCCGGCACGCCGAGGGCAGAGAAGCGGGCGACGTCCGTCCATCCGTACTTCGGGCGGGGCTCGGCCCCGACCGCCGCGACGAACTCCTGCGCGAGCGGTGCATCGAGGCCCGGCCGCGCGCCGGCGGCGAGATCGACGATCTCGACGTCGAAGCCCGCCAGGACATCGCGCACGTGCTGCGTGGCCTGCTCGGGCGAGCGGCTGGGGGCGAAACGGTAATTGACCTCGACCTCGCACACGTCGGGGATCACGTTGCCCGCGATCCCTCCCGTGATCCGCACGGCGTTCAGCCCCTCCCGGTAGTCGAGGCCGTCGACCGTCACGGTCTGCGGCCGGTACTCGGCCAGACGCGCGAGGATCGGCGCGGCCGCGTGGATCGCGTTCTCCCCCACCCACGCGCGAGCCGAATGTGCGCGTACTCCGCGCGTGCGCACCCGCGCCCGCAGATTTCCGTTGCACCCGCCCTCCACCTCGCCGTTCGAGGGCTCGCCCAGGATCGCGAAGTCTCCGGCGAACAGGTCGGGGCGCGTGCGCCCGAGACGCGTCAGGCCGTTCAGATCGGCATCCACCTCTTCGTGGTCGTACCACATCCACGTGATGTCGGCCCGGGGCTCGGTGAGCTCGGCGGCGAGCTTGAGCTGCACCGCGACGCCGGCCTTCATATCGACGGTTCCGCGCCCCCAGATGTGAGGCACGCCGTCGACCTCGATGTCACGCGTGGGCACGTTGCCGTTGATGGGCACGGTGTCGATGTGGCCCGCGATGACGACCCGCTGCGCGCGGCCGAGGCCGGTGCGGGCCACGATGGTGTCGCCGTCCCGGTAGACATCGAGATGCGGCAGCGCCCGCACCGCATCGTGGATGAGGTCGGCCAGCGTCTGCTCGTCACCCGACACGCTCGGGACGTCGCAGATGAGACGGGTCAGCTCGACGCTGGTGAGGGACAGATCGAGCACGGTCATGCGGCAAGTCTACGAGCGCGCCCCCGCTAGCCTGGAAGCATGAGTGATGAACGGCACGTGTGGGGCGAGGGACTGGCGACGATCTCGGAGAACGGGACGGTGCTCGACACCTGGTACCCGCACCCGTCGCTCGGTCGCATCCCCCTCGGCCGCGACGCCGCGATCGTGCCCGACGACCTCGATCGTCTCGCCGCACCGGATGACCGGCGGGCGGTCACGATCGAAGCGATCACGGTCGAGATCTCACTCGATGAGGCTCCGGCATCCACATCCGACGCCTACCTGCGTCTGCACGCACTCTCGCACCGTCTCGTGCGGCCGAACGACCTCAACCTCGACGGCATCTTCGGGCATCTGCCCAACGTCGCGTGGACCAACGCCGGACCCATGCACCCGGACGACGCCACGCGCCTGCGCCCGCTGCTCCTGCGCGACGGCATCCAGATCCAGGGCATCGACAAGTTCCCCCGGCTGACCGACTACGTCACCCCGCCGGGTGTCCGCATCGCCGACGCGTCGCGCGTGCGACTCGGTGCCTACCTCTCCCCCGGCACCACCGTCATGCACGAGGGGTTCGTCAACTTCAATGCCGGCACGCTCGGGGCCTCGATGGTCGAGGGCCGGATCTCGCAGGGCGTCGTGGTCGGCGACGGCAGTGACATCGGCGGCGGCTCGTCGATCATGGGCACGCTCTCGGGCGGCGGCACCCACCGCGTCTCGATCGGCGCGCGCACGCTGCTCGGCGCGAACGCGGGCATCGGTATCTCGCTCGGCGACGACTGCGTCGTCGAGGCCGGCCTGTACGTCACGGCGGGATCGAAGATCGTGCTCGCCGACGACGCGCCCCGGGCTGACGGCACGCGCCGCACGGTCAAGGGTTCGGAGCTGTCCGGCGTTGCGGGCTTGCTGTTCCGCCGAAACTCGCTCTCGGGCGCGATCGAGGCGGTGCGCCGGTCGGGCGTGGGCGTCACGCTCAACGAGGCTCTGCACGCCTGAGCCCGTACGCGCGCGCGGGCCTGCGTGCGTACGGGCCTGCGCGCGTGCGGGCCTGCGTGCGTGCGCGCGGGCGGGCGCCTGCGTGCGTGCGCGCGGGCGGGCGCCTGCGTGCGTGTCCCGATTTCTGTCGCCAGAGCGCGCGCTCAGCGACAGAAATCGGGACACCCCCGCCGCGGGTGCCGGAGCGACGTCTGCACGACCGGTCATGTGCGCATCACACCACGGGCAACGTGCGTCGACTCTTGCCCCACCTCTCGTGCAGATGTCGGGCTCAGCGAGGGAGGGGTACGGGGTACGGGGTACGGGGTACGGGGTACGGGGTGCGGGGTGCGGGGTACGGGGTGCGGGGTGCGGGGTGCGGGGTGCGGGGCCTGGGCCACGGCCAGGCCCGTCAGACAGGGGCCCTCAGGCGCCGGGATACTGCCGCTCGGGCGCCCCCGTGTACAGCTGCTGCGGCCGGCCGATCTTGGTCTGCGGGTCGAGCTGCATCTCACGCCAGTGCGCGAGCCACCCGGGCAGACGGCCGATCGCGAAGAGCACCGTGAACATGCGCGTCGGAAAGCCCATCGCCTTGTAGATGACGCCCGTATAGAAGTCGACGTTCGGGTAGAGCCGACGCTCACGGAAGTAGTCGTCCTTGAGGGCGATCTCTTCGAGTTGCTTCGCGAGATCGAGCAGCGGGTCACTCACACCGAGCGCCTCGAGCACCTCGTCGGCCGACTCCTTCACGAGCTTGGCGCGCGGATCGTAGTTCTTGTAGACGCGGTGCCCGAAGCCCATGAGCTTGACACCGTCCTCCTTGTTCTTGACCCGCTCGACGAAGCGCTCGACGCTCTCGCCCGAGTCGCGGATGCGCGCGAGCATGTCGAGCACCGCCTCGTTCGCGCCGCCGTGCAGCGGACCATAGAGGGCATTGATGCCGGCCGAGATCGACGAGAACTGGTTGGCCCCCGTCGAGCCGACCAGCCGTACGGTCGAGGTGGACGCGTTCTGCTCGTGATCCTCATGCAGGATCAGCAGCCGCTCGAGCGCCCGTGACATCACCGGGTCGACATCGTAGATCTCGCTGAGGACGCCGAAGTTGAGCTTGAGGAAGTTGTCGACGAAGCTCAACCCGTTGTCGGGGTAGAGGAAGGCCTGCCCCACACTCTTCTTGTGCGCGTACGCGGCGATGACCGGGAGCTTCGCGAGCATGCGGATCGTGTTCAGCTCGATGTGCTCGGGGTTGTTGGGATCGGACTCGCGCTCGTAGTACGTCGACAGCGCCGACACGGCGGAGGAGAGCACCGACATCGGGTGCGCCGTGTGCGGCAGGGCCGAGAAGAATCGCTTGAGGTCTTCGTGCAGCAGCGTGTGGTGGCGGATGCGATCATCGAATGCCGCGAGTTCGTCGGCGCTGGGCAGCTCGCCGTAGATCAGCAGCCACGCCACCTCGAGATAGCTCGAGTGCTTCGCGATCTGCTCGATCGGGTATCCGCGGTAGCGCAGGATGCCCTTGTCGCCGTCGATGAAGGTGATCGCCGACTTGGTGGCGGAGGTGTTGACGAAGCCGTAGTCGAGGGTCGTGTGCCCGGTCTGGCGTGTGAAGGTCGAGATGTCGACACTCGGGACCCCGTCACTGCCCCGCAGCACCGGAAATTCGGCGGTCTTCTCGCCGATGGTCAGAGTGGCCTTCTCGGGCTGCGCGACCGCATCGCTCACGGCGCCTCCTTGCGATTGTCGTCGTCGGGGTGTCGCCGCATTCTCGCGGCCGCCGGTCCCGGCGGGCGTTCGTGCGCCCGGAGGGCCCTGCAGCGGTTGCCCCGAGGGTGGATCCCACGGCATCCGCTCGTACAGCCTAGCCGCCGCGAACGCCTACTGTTGCACGCGCCAAAGCCTGCCCGATGTTGATGGCGGACATCTACGAAACGGATGCTGTGAGCCGATCGGCCGCGGCGGCCACGCGGCCGTCCGTGGCCGTCAGCGAGAGGCGCACGTGCTGCGGGAAGTGCGGGCCGTAGAAGTGCCCGGGGCCTGCGAGGATGCCGAGATCCGCGAGCCGGCTCATCGACTCCCAGGCGTCCCGCCCCTCGGTCGCCCACAGATACAGCCCCGCCTCGCTGCGATCGATGCGGAATCCCGCGGCCTCGAGCGCCGGTTTGAGGCGGGATCGGCGAGCGCGATACCGCTGCTTCTGCTCCTGCACGTGGGCCTCGTCGCCGAGGGCCGTGACCATGGCGGACTGCACGGGCGCGGGGAGCATGAGCCCCAGGTGCTTGCGCACGTTCGCGAGGGGACCGACGAGGGCCGGATCGCCCGCGAGGAAAGCCGCGCGGTAGCCGGCGAGGTTGGACTGCTTGCTCAGCGAGTACACCGCGAGCACGCCGGTGAGATCGCCGCCGGTCACGCGCGGATCGAGCACACTCGGAACCGGTTCGTCGGCCCAGCGGCCCTCCCAGCCGAGCTCGGCGTAGCACTCGTCGCCGGCGACGACCGCACCGAGTTCGCGGGCACGGGAGACCGCGCGGGCGAGACGCTCGGCATCCCACACCGCGCCATCGGGGTTGCCGGGCGAGTTGATCCAGACTAGTCGAGTGTGCGCGGGCCAGTCCTCGGGCTCATCGGCGGCGACGGCCTCGGCGCCCGCGACGCGCGCACCGATCTCGTACGTCGGATAGGCGGCGCGCGGGTGCACGACCGCGTCGCCTTCGCCGACCCCGAGCAGCAGCGGGAGCAGCGCCACCAGCTCTTTGGAGCCGATCGTGGGCAGGACGTGCCGGGGCTCGAGCCCCGGCACACCGCGGCGGCGCGCGAACCACTCGGCGATCGCCTCGCGCAGGGCCGGCGTACCGACCGTCAGCGGGTAGGCGTGCGCGTCGGTGGCGGCCGAAAGCGCGTGACGCACGATCTCGGGTGTCGGATCGACGGGCGAGCCGATCGAGAGATCGACGATGCCGTCCGCGTGCGCGCGAGCGCGTTCGGCGTAGGGCGCGACCTGGTCCCAGGGGTAGTCGGGCAGCCCCTGCACCCCCACGGTCAGTGTTCCTGCGGGGGCAGCGCCTCGATGACCGGGTGATCCTTGTGGATGACCCCGACCTTGGCCGCGCCGCCGGGCGAGCCGATGTCGTCGAAGAACTCGACGTTGGCCTTGTAGTAGTCCGACCACTCTTCGGGCAGGTCGTCTTCGTAGTAGATCGCCTCGACGGGGCAGACGGGTTCGCACGCGCCGCAGTCCACGCATTCATCGGGGTGGATGTAGAGCGAGCGCTCCCCCTCGTAGATGCAGTCGACAGGGCACTCGTCGATGCAGGCGCGGTCCTTGACATCGACACACGGGAGGGCGATCACGTAAGTCACCCGTCCAGTCTAGTTCGCGGGCGCCCCGAGGATGATCGGGCGCCGACTCACCGCGAAACGTCGGGCGGGACTTCTCGTCCGACGCCGGCACCGGAGGCGGCTCGCGGCTCGGGGATCTGCGGCCACATCGCGATGGCGACGGCGATCAGCGGGACGGTGATGGTCCAAATCGTGGCGGCGAGGCCCGCCGGCGCGATCACGGAACCACCCGGCCCCTCGCCCGAGAACAGCACGATCGCGATGGTCATGCCCGCGCCCGCGGCGATCGCGGCCCAGCGGTCGGACAACAGGCGGATCGCAAGCAGCAGGGCGCCCGCGCCGATGATGCCCAGCACGAGGCCGATCGGCAGAGCGACGAGGGTCGAGGCGTGGGCCACGGTGCCGACCACGCCGTACACCGCGCCGGCGAAAGCGGCCAGCACCAGCATCCCGATGCGCGCGCCGAGCGAAGTCTTCACCCTCCGACCCTATCCGCGCGGGGCGCCCCCGGCGCATCCGAGAGCGGCGGTCTCACGCGGCGAGTCCCCACAGGCGCAGCAGCGCGGCGACGACGGCCGCACCGGTCACCACGACGAGGAACGGGGCGCGGACGAGGAGAAGTCCGGCGGCGACGAGCAGCGCCGGCACGCGCGCGTCGACGGCGAGCGCCTGGCCCTGCGCGAGCGTCTGCACGGCGACGAGCGCGGCCAGCAGCGCGACCGTGAGCAGGTCGGCGATGCGGGCGGGCCGCGGCGCCTGGACCCACCGGGCGGGCACGAGGTAGCCGATCGCCTTGAGCGCGAGGCAGATCACCGACGCCAGGAGCACGGCGGTCCACAGGGTCACGGCAGACCCTCCCGCTCGGGCACGTCGTCGGGTTCGGGGGGCGGCAGCTCATCGCGCCCGAGCCAGTTGAACCAGCCGACCACGATCGCCACGACCGCGGCGATGAGCACCGGCATCCCGGGCATGAGACCCGGTGTGAGCACGGTCGCCACGGCCGCGGCGGCCACCCCGACGGCGATCGCCTGTCGGCCGCGGAGCCGGGGCCACAACAGCGCGAGGAACGCCGCGGCGGCCGCGGCATCAAGACCGTACGCCCGCGGATCCCCCAGCACGTCGCCTAGCAGCGCGCCGATCAAGGTGGTGGCGTTCCAGCCCGCGTAGATGCCCAGACCCGTGAGCCAGAACCCCAGAGTCCGCGCTCGGGGGGTCGTCTGCGCGAGCGCGACGGCGGTGGACTCGTCGATCGTGAAGTGCGCGGCGCCCGCGCGACGCAGCGGGCCGGGCCCGATGACGGGCGACATCCGCATGCCGTAGGCGACGTTGCGCACGCCCAGCAGCGCGGCGGAGGCGATTCCCGCCGGCGCCGCGGCGAGGCCGCCGGCCCCGAGCACGCCGACGAAGGCGAACTGCGACCCGCCGGTGAACATGACCAGGCTCAGCACGCATGTCTGCCACACATCGAGCCCCGATGCGACCGCGAGCGCACCGAACGAGACCCCGTAGACGCTCGTCGCGAGCGCGACGCCGAGGGCCTGCCGCCACGCGCGCCGCACCTCGGGATCGGGCTCGGCACGCATGATCCGAGCCTATCCGCGGTCCGCCCGTGCGCCGGCGGTCCGATCGGGCACCGCCGGCCCTGGATGCGACGCGCGCCGACACGCCCCTAGTGTGAAGGGATGCTGTCGTCGTCCCTCGCGCGCACGCGACGCGCGTCGTCCGCCCTGGCCGTGGCGGCGGTGCTGCTCGCCGGATGCGCCGCACCCGCCCCCCAGCCCACGACGCCCCCGAGCCCGAGCCCGAGCGAGACACCGGCGACGGGACTGGCCGAGGCTTTCGCGGCGCAGCTCGAGCAGGCGGGGGTGCCGGGCGGCGTGCTGGCCGTACGCACGGGCGATGAGACCCTCGCCTATCCGGTCGGCGTCGCCGATGCGGAGGGCACCCCCGTGTCCGACGCGACGCTGTTCGCCTACCGCAGCATCACGAAGTCCTTCGTCGTCACGGCGCTCCTGCAGCTCGCGGGCGATGCGGCCCTCGATCTCGACGCCCCGAGCCCCGCGCCCGTCACGGGCGTGCCCGACACGGCGACGCTGCGCCAGCTCGCGGCGATGACCTCGGGCGTGCCGAACTACTCCGCGCAGCCGGGCCTCATGACGGCGATCAGCGCCGAGCCCGACCGCTCCTTCACCGACGACGACCTCTTCGCTCTGGTCGAGGGGCTCGGCGAGGTGTTCGCCCCGGGGACGAGCTACGAGTACTCCAACACCAACACGCTGCTCATCGGCCGCGCGATCGAGAGCGCAACGGGCCAGCCGTGGGCGGACGTCGTGCTCGAGCGCGTCGCGGGGCCCCTCCTCCTCGACAGCGTGACCTATCCGGGGGACGCGCCCGAACCGCCCGAGGATGCGGCGAGCCCGTTCCAGCTCGACCCCGACGGCGCGCCCGAAGCGCTGCCCTGGGTTCGCGCAAGCGCGTTCTCCGCCGCCGGCGGACTGTGGGGCACGGCATCCGACCTCGCAGAGTGGGCCGAGGCGCTCGGCACCGGCGCCCTGCTGCGACCCGAGACGTTCGAGCAGCGGCTCGCGGCGTTCGGCCCCACCACGGCCGATGCGCAGAGTCCGTACTACGACGCCTACGGTCTCGGGATCGGGCGCATCGGCGACTGGATCGGTCACACCGGCAACGGCCTGGGATACCAGGCCCTGGCGATGCACGACCCCGCCTCCGGGATCTCGGTCGCGATCGTGCTCAACGCGACGGGCGTAGACGGCGACCTGCCCGCGCACATGCTCGAGGCGCTCGAGCCCGAGATCCTCGCGGGGTGAGAGCGCAGCATCCGCCGCCGCCTGCGAAGGGCGACGCGCGGATGCCGCAGCTCAGCCCTGGCGCTTGAGTCGCGCCGTCGCGCGGGCGCGCTCGGTGGCGTCGAGGTTGACCTTGCGGATGCGGACGATCTCGGGCGTGACCTCGACGCACTCGTCCTCACGGGCGAACTCGAGGCTCTCCTCGAGCGAGAGCTGACGCGGCGGCGTCATCGACTCGAAGGAGTCCGACGTCGACGCGCGCATGTTCGTCAGCTTCTTCTCCTTCGTGATGTTGACGTCCATGTCGTCGGCGCGGGAGTTCTCACCGATGACCATGCCCTCGTAGACCTCCTGCGTCGGCTGGACGAAGAACGACATCCGCTCCTGCAGGCCGATGATCGCGAAGGGGGTGACGACACCCGAGCGGTCGGCGACGATCGACCCGTTCTGACGGGTCGTGATCGTGCCCGCCCACGGCTCGTAACCGTGCGAGATGGCGTTGGCGATGCCCGTGCCGCGGGTCGTGGTGAGGAACTCGGTGCGGAAGCCGATGAGGCCACGGGAGGGCACGATGAACTCCATGCGCACCCAGCCGGTGCCGTGGTTGGTCATGTTGTCCATGCGGCCCTTACGAGCGGCGAGCAACTGGGTGATCGCGCCCAGGTACTCCTCGGGGGCGTCGATCGTGAGGTGCTCGAAGGGCTCGTGCGTCTTGCCGTCGATCTGCTTGGTGACCACCTGCGGCTTGCCGACGGTGAGCTCGAAGCCCTCGCGGCGCATGTTCTCGACGAGGATGGCGAGGGCGAGCTCACCGCGGCCCTGCACCTCCCACGCGTCGGGACGGCCGATGTCGACGACCTTGAGCGAGACATTGCCGATGAGCTCGCGGTCGAGGCGGTCCTTGACCATGCGGGCGGTGAGCTTGTGGCCCTTGACCTTGCCCATGAGGGGCGAGGTGTTCGTGCCGATCGTCATCGAGATCGCGGGGTCGTCGAC
>NZ_QFPF01000131.1 GCF_003248605.1 Microbacterium sp. | reverse complement strand
GACCGTGTGACGTTGCATCTGCGTGCCGGAAAGGGCGGCAACGGCTGCGTCTCGGTCAAGCGCGAGAAGTTCAAGCCGCTCGCCGGCCCCGACGGGGGCAACGGCGGACACGGCGGCGACGTCGTCCTCGTCGCCGACCCGCAGGTGACGACGCTCCTGTCGTACCACCACTCGCCGCACCGCTCCGGCGGGAACGGCGGATTCGGCATGGGGGATCACCGCCAGGGGGCGGCGGGGGAAGCCGTCGAACTGCCCGTGCCGGTCGGCACGGTGGTCAAAGACCCCTCGGGCGAGGTGCTCGTCGACATGATCGAGCCGGGCATGCGTTTCATCGCGGCCCCCGGCGGCATCGGCGGTCTCGGCAACGCGACGCTGGCCAACCCCAAGCGCAAGGCGCCCGGCTTCGCCCTCCTCGGCACGCCCGGATGGGAGGGCGATGTCCTCCTCGAACTGAAGACGGTCGCCGACGTGGCCCTCGTGGGCTATCCCTCGGCCGGAAAGTCGAGCCTGATCGCGGCCATCTCCGCGGCGCGGCCCAAGATCGCCGATTATCCGTTCACGACCCTGCACCCCAACCTCGGCGTCGTGCAGGCCGGCGACAACCGCTACACGGTCGCCGATGTGCCGGGGCTCATCGAGGGCGCGAGCGACGGTCGCGGGCTCGGGCTGGAGTTCCTGCGCCATGTCGAGCGGTGCACGGCCCTCGTGCACGTGCTCGACTGTGCGACGCTCGACCCGGGACGCGACCCGATCTCGGATCTCGAGGTCATCCTCGCCGAGCTCGAGGCCTACCCCGTGCCCGAGGGGCAGGTGCCGCTGATCGATCGCCCGCAGGTGATCGCTCTGAACAAGCTCGACGTCCCCGAGGCCCGCGAGCTCGCGGAGCTCGTGCGGCCCGACCTCGAGGCCCGAGGATTCCGCGTGTTCGAGATCTCGACGGTGAGCCGCGACGGTCTGCGCGCCCTGACCTTCGCGCTCGGCGACATCGTCGCCGAGCACCGCGCCGCGAAGGCGGCGGAGCCCGTGCCCGAGCGCATCGTGATCCGGCCGCGCGGGTCGGAGAAGGACTTCGTCGTGCGTGTCGACGGCGGCACGTACGGCAACATCTACCGGGTGCTCGGCGAGAAGCCGGTGCGGTGGGTGCAGCAGACGGACTTCCAGAACGAGGAAGCCGTGGGGTACCTCGCCGACCGTCTCGAGCGACTGGGCGTCGAGGACGAGCTCTACCGCGCCGGCGCCGTGGCGGGCTCCACAGTCGTCATCGGCGAGGGTGACGGTGTCGTCTTCGACTGGCAGCCCTCCCTCTCCTCGGCCGCGGAGCTGATGACCGCTCCGCGCGGCACCGATCCCCGCCTGCTCGAGGGCAATCGGCGCACGACGTCCGAACGGCGCGAGCGGTACCACGCGCGCATGGACGCGAAAGCCGAAGCCCGTGCCGAGCTGGAACAGCAGCGGCTCGCGCGGCCGGCAGATCACGACGAGGACGACGCGTGAGCGCACGCGCGCGCGCCGACATCCCCGGTGCCCGTCGGATCGTCGTGAAGGTGGGCTCGTCATCGATCAGCGGTGAGAACGCCGGCAAACTCGAGGGGCTCGTGGATGCTCTCGCGGCGGTGCACGCGCGGGGCACGGAGCTCGTCCTCGTCTCGTCGGGAGCGATCGCCACCGGCATGCCGTACCTCTCGCTCGATGAGCGGCCGACCGATCTCGCGACGCAGCAGGCCGCGGCCGCGGTCGGTCAGAACGTCCTCATCTATCGCTACCAGGACAACCTGCGTCCCTACGGCATCGTCGCCGGCCAGGTGCTGCTCACCGCGGGCGACCTCGAGAATGCGACGCCGCGCTCCAATGCCCGACGGGCGATGGAGCGGCTGCTGGGGCTTCGCATCCTGCCGATCGTGAACGAGAACGACACGGTGGCCACCCACGAGATCCGCTTCGGCGACAACGACCGGCTGGCGGCTCTCGTGGCCCAGCTCATCGGAGCGGATGCGCTGGTGCTGCTGAGCGACATCGAGTGCCTGTACACCCGCCCTCCGGACGAGCCCGGAGCGCGTCCCATCGACCATGTGTCGTTCGGCGACGATCTCAGCGACTACGAGTTCGGCTCGGGAGTGGTCAACTCCGTGGGTACCGGAGGCGCCGCCACGAAGGCGTCCGCCGCGCGCCTCGCATCGCAGGCGGGCGTGGGAGTGCTCGTCACGAGCACGGTCCTCGTCAGCCCGGCGCTGGACGGCGCGGACGTGGGCACGTGGTTCGAGCCGGGACCGCGCACAGCCGGCCCCCTCATGACGGGTCCCGTCCACACGAGCTGAGCGCTCCCGCGCCCGGCCCCCTCGTCGGTAGGCTGGAGGGATGACCGAAACGACCATCGTGTCGGCGCGGGACCGGATGCTGCAGGCCAAGCGCGCCTCGCGCCAGATCGCGCTGCTCACAGATGCAGAGAAGGCGCGTGCGCTGCACGCGATCGCGGATGCGATCGCCGCAGCGACCCCGGAGATCGTCGCAGCGAACGCCGAAGATCTCGAGCGTGGCGCCGCGAACGGACTGACCGCCGCCCTTCTGGATCGATTGCGCCTGGACGCTCCGCGCGTCGCCGCCCTCGCCGAGGCCGTGCGCCAGATCGCCGGACTCGACGACCCCGTGGGCCGTGTCCTCGATGAGCGCACGCTTCCCGGTGGGGCGACGCTGCAGAAGGTCTCGGTGCCCTTCGGCGTCGTCGGATCGATCTACGAGGCGCGCCCGAACGTCACCGTCGACATCACCTCCCTCGCCCTGCGCTCAGGCAACGCCGTGGTCCTGCGCGGGGGATCGGCGGCGGAGCGCACCAACGCCGCCCTCATCGCCGCGATGCGCTCCGCGCTCGAGAGCCTCGGCATCGATCCGGAGGCGATCCAGACCGTCGACGAGTTCGGTCGCGACGGTGCGCGCGAGCTCATGCAGGCGCGCGGACTGATCGATGTCCTCGTCCCGCGAGGCAGCGCCCAGCTGATCGAGACCGTCGTCACCGAGTCGACCGTGCCGGTGATCGAGACGGGTGCCGGCGTCGTGCACATCGTCCTCGACGACTCCGCGCCCCTCGACTGGGCCCGCGACATCGTCGTCAACGCCAAGGTGCAGCGGCCGAGCGTCTGCAACGCGGTCGAGACGGTCCTCGTGGTGCGTGAGGGCGCCGCGCGGCTGCTGCCGCCGCTCGCCGAGGCTCTCGCCGCAAGGGGCGTCACCGTGCACGGCGATGACGAGGTCGCTCGGCTCGTCCCCGGCGCCGTGCCCGCCACCGAGGCCGATTGGTCGACCGAATACCTCAGCCTCGACGTGGCGGTGCGGATCGTCGACGATCTCGACGACGCGCTCGAGCACATCCGGACGTACTCGACGGGCCACACGGAGTCGATCATCTCGACCGACGATGCCCACATCGAGCGATTCCTCGCGGAAGTGGATTCGGCCGTCGTGATGGCCAACACCTCGACGCGCTTCACCGACGGCGGCGAGTTCGGCTTCGGCGCGGAGGTGGGCATCTCGACGCAGAAGCTGCACGCCCGCGGTCCCATGGGTCTGGCCGAGCTCACGAGCACGAAGTGGCTCGCGCGCGGCGCCGGGCAGACCCGACGATAGTTGCCTAGACTGGTCCCGCACGTCCCCCTGAGAACGGAGCCCCGATGCACTTCGCCACGACACTCCTGGCGGCCGCCGAAGAGGCGCACCACGGCAATGTGATGGCCGAAACGGTCATCGCCGGGATCATCGCCTTCGTGGTCTTCATCGCCCTCGCCGTCGTGACGTTCTCGTACCGCGACGTGGCCAACCGGCACGCGGGCAAGGCCGAAGCCTATGCCCACGCGCAGGGCACCGATCTCGAGCACAAGGCGGGGCACGGCCACTAGGTCGCGTATGTCGGTGGCTGGAGATCGACCTCGCATCGGGGTGATGGGCGGGACGTTCGATCCGATCCACCACGGTCACCTGGTCGCCGCCAGCGAGGTGGCACAGCATCTCGACCTCGACGAGGTGGTCTTCGTTCCCACAGGAATGCCGTGGCAGAAGTCGAATGTGACCGACAGCGAGCACCGGTACCTGATGACCGTCATCGCGACAGCATCCAACCCTCGTTTCACCGTCAGCCGGGTCGACATCGACCGAGGCGGACAGACCTATACGGTCGATACGCTGCGGGATCTGCGCGCTCAGCGGCCGGAGGTGGAGCTCTACTTCATCACCGGGGCGGATGCCGTGGCGCAGATTCTCAGTTGGAGGGACCATGATGGCCTGTGGGACCTCGCGCGCTTCGTCGCGGTGAGCCGGCCGGGGCACGTGCTCGACACTCGGGGGCTCCCCGATGACGTCGTCAGCCAGCTCGAGGTTCCCGCCCTCGCGATCTCTTCGACCGACTGCCGCTCGCGCGTAGCCCGCGGTCATCCGGTCTGGTACCTCGTGCCGGATGGCGTTGTCCAGTACATCAACAAGCATCACCTCTATCGGAGCACCGAATGAGCACACCCGATCAGCCGCTGACCCGCAAGCAGATGCGCGAGCTCGGTCGCACCGGCTCCGTGCCCGTGCAGACCGATACGAGCGATGAGCCCGAGCAGAGTGGACCCGCTCCGGCGGCACCGCTGCCGCGTGCAGCCGTGCCTGCCGTGGTCGCCCCCCTGCCCACACCCGACGCGCAGGTCGACCTGGGCGTCGCTCCGCTGACCCGCAGGCAGGCGCGGGAGCAGGAGCGCATTCGCACCGCCTCGGTTCCTGTGATCACGCCCGACGTCGCGGCCGAGCACCGGGCGGATCAGACGCCCGACGAGGATCAGACGCCCGACGAGCAGTCGCGTGACGAGGATCAGACGTCCGACGAGCAGTCGCGTGACGCGGAGGAGTCTCCTTTCCTGGAGACAGCCAGCCCCGACGCGGAGGATGCGACGGACGCGCCGGACGACATGGCTGAGGCGGCCGACGATCCTGAGCGGGGCGACCAGACCGATCGTGATGATGCCGACGCGGATGGTGCAGACGGTGCCGATGCGGTGCCGGCCCACGACGACGAACCCACGGATGCCGCAGACGATCAGCCATCCGAGGTCGATCTCACCGATGACGAATCGCCCTCCGAGCCTGCCGCAGAGGTGCTGCCCGAGCCCGTACCGGTGTCCGCGGCGACGGTGAGTCCTCAGTTCGGAGCCGAGCTGCTCAGTGGCGACGAGGTCGCCGCCACCCTGCCGCCCTCGTTCGACGAGCTCATCGCCCGGGGCGGTACCTCGACGGGAACGCTCGCGACACCGAGCGCGCTGATCCTCTCGCAGACGCCGTCCGCGCCGCCGCTGTCGGGCCCCGTCAACGCCACCGGCGAAGTCATCATCACCGGCTCCTACCACTTGCCCGAGGGGCTCGGCTCGCGCGGAAGCGTGCCGAGTTCCACCGACGGAAAGGATGTCGACGCTGTGCTCATCGACGGCGAGCTGCCGCCGGCATCCTCTCCCACGCCCATCGCGGCCAGTGCCGCGATCAGCACCGTGCGCGGCACGGGTGAGATCATCCGACCTCCCGCACCCGAGAAGGGCAGCAGACTGCTGTTCACGCTCGCCATCACGGCGGGTGTGCTGGCACTGGCGCTCGTGGGTGTGCTCATCATCGCCGTCGTGAACGGGGCTTTCTGATGACCGCAACGGACGACGCACGACGACTCGTGCAGATCGCCGCCGCCGCGGCCGACGCCAAGGGCGGTGAAGACCTCGTCGCCCTCGACGTCTCGGGTCCGCTGCCGCTCGTCGACGCCTTCCTTCTCGTGACGGGGCGCAACGAGCGCAACGTGGGCGCGATCTCCGACGAGGTCGAGGAGAAGCTTCTCGAGGCCGGCGTCAAGCGACTGCGGCGTGAGGGACGCGAGGAGGGCCGATGGGTGCTCATGGACTTCGGCGACCTCGTCGTGCACGTCTTCCACGAGCAGGAACGGGTCTACTACGGGCTCGAGCGCC
>NZ_QFPF01000046.1 GCF_003248605.1 Microbacterium sp. | reverse complement strand
ATCAGGTAGTACTTCTCGCCCACCTTGGTCACCGTCGCCCCCTCGAGATAGGGCTCGGGCGCGTACTTGCGCTGCGTGAAGGTCGGCAGATCCGTCGGCGTGACGAGGTTCTCCATATCCGGAGTCATCTCCGAGTAGAGGTCGTTGTGCAGCACCAGATAGGTCTTGTCGCCGTCATCGAAGAGCCCGCCGTCGATGTGGTAGTACTGCGGGTTCGCCGCGCGCACGGGCTCACCCAGCGGATGATCGATGTTCGCCTCGATGTTGCGATAGGGCCCTTCGGGTCCGCCTTCGCTGGCCAGGATGAACGACCCCGTGAGGGTGCTCTGGTCTCCCATGCAGGCGACGAGGTACCAGGTCCCGTCGATGTAGTGCAGCTCGGGAGCCCACGCGTTACCCGCCTTCGTGGCCGGATCGTCGGGATTCTTGTAGGCCTGCCAGTCGGTCACGACGGTGCGCCCCGGGGTGTTCTCCCCGATGAACTCCGGCGACCAGACTTTGCCCTTGGGCTGATCGGGACGGAGGCCCGTCGTGTCCACGAGGTCCCACGGTCCCTCCAGCGATCGCGCGATCCACACGTAGATGCCGTCGTTCCACGGGGCCGCCTTGTCGAGCCCTTCGGCCCGCGTCGTGCCCGTCGCGACGTAGAGGGTCTCGCCCTCGACCTCGAAGGTGTTGACGTAGGTGTCGCGCATCCACACCCGACCGAGCTCCTCGTCCTGCGGACGCAGTTCGAGATCCAGGAGCATCGAGTTGTCGTCGCGGGGCATCAATTCGCTGCGCCCGTCCGCCGCGCCGTACGACATCGGGATCGGCCAGCTGGCCGGGAATGCGCGCGCATCCCCTCCCATGGCGTAGGTGCGCACGTAGTCGAACTCCGCCGTCGCTCCCGCGGCGTTCATCGACACCAGGCCGATACGCAGGTCACCCCGTGTGGCCATCGACCACACGCCACCCCACTGCCAGTTCTCACCATCGGTGCTGGAGGCCATCCTTACGTCCCACTCGCCGTTGTCGGCGTCGAGCTGCGCGTACAGCCGCAGCCATGTCGTCTCGGCGGGCGCCGCCCCGAACATCGGACCGTTCGCGACCGCGGTGGGCGGTGTCGTCGTGGGTCGCTCCATCTCCTTTCCGAACTCCGTCTTGTGCAAGAACTCCCCCTTGCGATTGAGGGGCAGCACCGAGTGCATGAGCTTGAGGTATCGGTCATCGGTCTCGTAGAGCACGATGCCCGCCTGCTGCGCCGCGCGGGTCGCATCGAAGGTGAGCTTCGTCTCGACGATGAAGTCCTCCCTCGGAGCGTCGCGCAGCAGCACCGGGGCGGTGTTGTTCGCGAGATGCAGTTCCGATCCCTGGGTGGGCCACACGAGCGACCCGTCCGTGACAGCGGGTGCCGACGCGGGGCGGCGCACCCAGCTCCACGCGTCGTCGCCCGCCTCGGGCGCTCCCTGCACGTCGAACTCGTCCGAGTAGTCCTCGAGGAGCCCGCCCGGCTGCGGATCGGCGACCCGCTCGGTCACCGGTTGGTGCAGGGCGGCGACGCTGATGTTGTCGGCGTCGGCGGCAGAACCCACGGCGACCGCACCCACGGTGCCGTGCGACGTCACCTGCTTCGGCACGTCGAGAGAGACCTCGGCCAGCGCATCGCGCAGGTTGTCTGCCGACACTTCGGCGTGAAGCCGGTCGCCGCGCCACTCGATGACGACGGTGTGCCAGGTCTCGTACGAGAATCCGGCGGGCAGCGGTGCCGATCCCTCCGTCACACGGCTGCCGTGCACCGCCTCGAGCCGCAGCTCTCCGGCGGCGCGATCAATCCACGCCGTCACGCCGTTGACCCCCCGTTCGCCGGCCACGAGCCCGACGGCTCCGGAGTCGCCCGCGGCGAGACGCAGGTCGGCCTGCACGCGCTGGTCGCCGCGGACCTGGGTCGTGCTCGAGAGCGAGGTGGATGCTGTCTTGCCGGGCTTGCCCGGACCTCCGGGCCTGGTGCCCGTCGCTTCGGCGAGGCGCGCGTGGGCGCCGGCGTCCACGTCATCCGCCAGCTCGACCTGACCCGAGCGTTTCCAGCCGTCCAGCCCGTCGGCGAACGACGTGCCGACCTGACCCGAGGTCACCGGGGCGGGCTCCGCACCGTTCGAGGGACCGGCGCCGGCGCGGACGACGGGCCAACCGTCGATCCAATCGAGCCTGTCGATCATGAGCGGGCGCTTGGAGAGCGTGAGCCGGCCGTTGCGGGTGTCGACCGGTGCGAAGTCCGGGTCGTCGGTGGGGATCGCGTGGTAGACGAGCCAGTCCTGTCCCGACAGGTCGGTCTGGATCGCGTTGTGGCCGGGACCGGCGAATCCGTTGCCGTTCGAGGTGAGCACGAAGCCGGCCTTCGACGAGAGCGCCATGAGATCGATGCCCTCGTCGTCGACGAAGGGTCCGGTCGGGCTGTCGCCGCGCCCGACCTTGACCGTGTAGCCACTGAAGGCTCCGTCGCAGCATCCCGCGTCGGAGTACATCAGGTAGTAGTAGCCGTCGCGGCGCACCACGAAGCCGCCCTCCATACGCCTGCCCTGGGCGATCTGGGTGACCTCGCCCTCGAGCGCGGTGGCGTCGGCATTCATCTTCGACACGCAGATGACGTCATAACTACCCCAGTAGAAGTAGTGGGTGCCGTCGGTGTCGGTGAACATCGCCTGATCGATGTTTCCCGTGGGGCACCCCGCGACGGGAGCGCCGCCCACGAGCAGACCGCGATCGGTCCACGGCCCGACGGGCGTCTGCGCCGTCAGCAGTGCCACGCCTCCGTTGGAGAGGGAGTAGGTGAGGTGGTAGAGGCCGTCGATGTACCGGATGTCGGGTGCCCACGGGCGCGTGTTCGCTGCCCAGTACCCCGGTAGGGCGGCGTCGGCGGGGTAGACATCGCCCGCGTAGTCCCACGACACCATGTCGTCGGAGCGGAGGACGGGCAGGATGTGCTCGCCGGTCTCACCCTGGGACTGGAAGATCGGGTTCGTCGTCCCGTACGCGTACCACGACCCGTCTTTGCCGCGGATCACGGCCGGGTCGGGAAATGTGTCGACCGTGCCCGCGCTGACGGGGTTGGTGTAGGTCGAGCCGGCGCTCGCCGGGGGCTCGGGTGGCGCCGGTGTCGCAGGCGGTGGGGCGGCCGCCGCGGGCAGGCTCGAACCGATCAGCAATGCCGCCGCCAATGCGGCGATCATCGGGGGACGAACGGATCTCCATCGCATCGAAGTGCGTCTCCTTCTCCATCGAAGCGTCGCGCGCACGCACGACGACGACACATGCGGGGCATGCGTCGCGAACAGCGACGAGCGCCCGATGCGCCCGTCCTGCATCGACGCTTCCGATCATCCGAGAGTGGCCGGCGCGTCGTTCGTTCCATCAAAGGGAGAAGGGATTTTTCCGTCAAGAGTCCGACGGAAAGGAGTTTTTGTCGCGAGTCGACCGTGATCACTCGGACGGCATGAGGGCCAGATCCTCGAGCTCGTGCTCGGTGAGCATCCGCGAGCGGATGAGGAACCGCATCCCGGTCGGCCCTTCGACACTGAAGCCCGCACCGCGACCCGGTACGACGTCGATGGTCAGGTGCGTGTACTTCCAGTACTCGAACTGCGACATCGACATGTACACCTCGATCGGATCGTCCACGCCGGCGTCGATCGTGCCGAGCAGCACGTCCGAGGGTCCCGTGACGAACATGCCGACGGGGTAGCACATGGGGGCACTGCCGTCGCAGCACCCACCCGACTGGTGGAACATCAGCGGCCCGTGCTGGGCGGTCAACTCCCGAAGCAGGGATGCTGCCGCCGCGGTCACCGCGACGCGTTCGGTCATGGAGGTCCTCCTTCGTGGGTTCGGGGCGGGTGCCCGGGGGAAAGAGGCACCCGCCCCGGGGCGTCGGTTCAGAAGAAGCCCATGGGCCCTTCGGCGTACGACACGAGCAGGTTCTTGGTCTGCTGGTAGTGATCGAGCATCTTGAGGTGGTTCTCCCGTCCGATGCCCGACTGCTTGTACCCGCCGAACGCCGCGTGCGCCGGGTACTGGTGGTACGTGTTCGTCCACACGCGCCCGGCCTCGAGGCCGCGTCCGGCGCGATATGCGGTGTCGCCGTTGCGACTCCAGACGCCCGCGCCGAGGCCGTACAGGGTGTCGTTGGCGATCGACATGGCGTCGTCGAATCCGTCGAAGGAGGTGACCGAGACCACCGGCCCGAAGATCTCCTCCTGGAAGATGCGCATGTCGTTCGTTCCCTCGAACACGGTGGGGGCCACGTAATACCCCTCGGCCAGATCGCCGCCGAGGTCCACCCGCTCGCCGCCGGTCAGTAGCTTCGCGCCGCCCTCCGTGCCGATCTGGATGTACGAGAGGATCTTCTCGAGCTGGTCGTTCGATGCCTGGGCACCGATCATCGTCGCGGGGTCGAGCGGATTGCCCTGCACGATCTTGCCGACCCGCTCGAGCGCGTCGCCGAGGAATCCGTCGTAGATGGAGCGCTGGATGAGCGCCCGCGACGGACACGTGCAGACCTCGCCCTGGTTGAGCGCGAAGAACGTGAAACCCTCGAGCGCCTTGTCGTAATAGTCGTCCTTGGCCCGTGCGACATCCTCGAAGAAGACGTTCGCGCTCTTGCCGCCGAGCTCGAGGGTCACGGGGATGAGGTTCTGCGACGCGTACTGCATGATCAGGCGACCGGTGGTCGTCTCGCCCGTGAAGGCGACCTTGCGGATGCGCTTGTGCTGCGCGAGAGGCGCGCCCGCCTCGATCCCGAACCCGTTGACGATGTTCACGACACCCGCCGGCAGCAGGTCGCCGATGATGTCGAAGAGGAACAGCAGGGATGCCGGGGTCTGCTCGGCAGGCTTCAGCACGACGCAGTTCCCGGCGGCGAGGGCGGGGGCGAGCTTCCACGTCGCCATGAGGATGGGGAAGTTCCACGGGATGATCTGACCGACCACACCGAGCGGCTCGTGGAAGTGGTAGGCCACGGTGTCCTCGTCGAGCTGGCTGAGCGAGCCCTCCTGCGCCCGCAGCACGCCGGCGAAGTAGCGGAAGTGATCGACCGCGAGGGGGATGTCGGCGGCCAGTGTCTCGCGGATCGGCTTGCCGTTCTCCCAGGTCTCGGCGACGGCGATCTTCTCGAGGTTCGCCTCGATGCGGTCGGCGATCTTGTTGAGAATGTTGGCGCGCTCGGCAGGACTCGTCTTGCCCCATGACGCGAACGCCTTCCAGGCGACATCCACCGCTCGATCGATGTCTTCGGCGGTGCCGCGCCCCACTTCGCAGAACGGCTTGCCGGTGACCGGGGAGATGTTCTCGAAGTACTCGCCCTTGACGGGGTCGACGAACTCCCCACCGATGTAGTGGCCGTAGCGGGAGCGGTACTCGGCGAGCGCCCCGCGCTGGCCGGGGGCGGCGTAGACGCTCGAGACGCCCTCTTCGACGATGGTCATGTCTGTCTCCTTCGACGTGTCATGAGTGCCCGGCGTGCCCGCCGGGACGTGTGCGTCGACGCTAGGCCGCGCGACGTTGCATCGGGTTGCGAGGCCGTGCCCCGGCATCCACCGCTGTCGGTATCACGCCGCTGACGCGGCCCGGCTCACCCCTCGAGGCGAGTGAGCCGGGCGACCAGTCCGGCACGTCGCGGAGAGCGCTGCGGCAGCAGACTCAGGCACAGTCGCAGCACCTCGACGTCTTCAGCGGCATCCTCGGTGTCGGCGTATCCGAGCAGCACCTCGGCGCTCGCCTCGGCCATAAGAGCCTCGCGCAGCGCGAGACGCGCGCCCTCGCGCACCTCTTCGACACCCGGTGCCACCGAGTCCGGCAGCACGGCGCCGCGATAGGCGGCGAGCGCCACACGGTGGGCCCCGCGATCCAGCAACGACAGCACGTGCTGCGCGTCGGTCTCGAGCTCGGCGGCGAGGCGATACGGGCGGGATGCCGGCACGAGGTGCGGTGCGGTGCGCTCCAGGACCTTACGCAGCCGCACCATCTCGGCGCGCAGCGTCTCGGGGGCGGCATCCGGTCCGTAGACCAGCTCGGCGAGGGTCTCGGCGGAAAGACCCTGGCGATGGGTCGCCAGCACGAGCAGGATCTCGGCATGCCGGGCAGTGAGCTCGATGACGGTGTCGCCGCCCTCGGTCGCAACCTCGAGCAGCGCCCGATCACGTCCCAGCACGCGCAACATCGATCGCATCGCTCGAGTTGACGGCCGCGACCGCGCGCGGGCGGGGGACGGCCGCTCCGCACGCGCCCGCAGCCGTGCGACGAGCAGCTCGCCCTCCACCGCCCGGGCCGTGGCATCCACGAGCAGCTGTGCCTGCGGGGTCACGGCGCTCGCGCCGCCCGTCACATCGATGACGCCGACGATGCGCCGGGTCTCGGGGTCGTGCACGGGGGCGGCGGTACAGCTCCAGGGCTGGACCAGCCGGTTGTAGTGCTCCGCGCCGCGGATCTGCACGGAGCGATCCAGGGTGAGCGCGGTGCCGGGTGCCGCCGTCCCGACGGCCGCCTCCGACCAGTTGGCGCCGGCGACGAATCCCATCTCTCCCGTGAGTGCGCGCACGTGGCGGTCGCCCTCGACCCAGAGCAGCCGTCCGGCCGCGTCGCCGACGGCGACGGCCACACCGGCGTCGGCGACGTCGCCCGGAAGCAGCAGCGCGCGGATCATCTCGAGCACCCCGGCGAGCGGGTGCGTTCGCCGGTACTCCTCGAGGTCGGCCGCGGACAGGTCGAGCGGAGGGGGCACCTCGGCTCCGACGAGCACCGCGAGCGATCGTCGCCAGGACTCGCGCACAAGGGGGCGCACGTCGAGGAGTCGCGGATCGGCGGGATTGCCCTGCACGAACTCGTCGTGGGCGCGCTCGATGAGCATGCGTGAGGTCTCGGGCGAGACATCCCGGCGGGGTGACCAGGGCGACGTCATGGGGCTCCGATCGTCATCGGTGGAGCGCGTGCGCGTGTGCGACCAGTGTAGGTCGCCGTCGGAGCGTGGGGTCCCTCGCGGGATTTTGCACGGGCGCAACCCCCGCGTCCGGTGGAAGGATCGAGGAGGCTGGAGATACCGCTACCGAAGGAGAGAACGCCATGAAGGCTGTGCAGTACCGCGAGATCGGCAAGGGCCCCGAAGTCGTCGAGATCGAGACCCCCGAACCCGGACCGGGCCAGATCCGACTCAAAGTGACCGCTGCCGGCCTCTGCCACTCCGACTGGTTCGTCATGGATCTTCCTGCCGACCAGTACAGCTACGGTCTGCCTCTCACTCTCGGTCACGAGGGTGCCGGCATCGTCGACAAGCTCGGTGACGGCGTCGAGGGCGTCGAACTCGGCGGGTCGTACGCGATCTACGGACCGTGGGGATGCGGTCAGTGCCACGCCTGTTCTCAGGGTCGCGAGAACTATTGCCCGCACGCCGCGGAGCTCGGCATCACCCCGCCCGGACTCGGAACGCCGGGCGCGATGGCCGAATACGTCATCGTCGACGATGCGCGCCATCTCGTGCCGCTCGGTGACCTCGATCCGGTCGAGACGGTCTCGCTGACGGATGCCGGACTCACCCCGTACCACGCGATCCGCTCCGCCCAGCACAAGCTGTATCCGGGTGCCACCGCGGTGGTCATCGGCGCGGGCGGACTCGGACACGTCGGCATCCAGATCCTGCGCGCGATCTCCGCGGTGACGGTCATCGCGGTCGATCTGAATGAGGAGAAGCTGGCGCTCGCGAAAGAGGTCGGCGCGCACCACACGCTCATCTCGGGGCCCGACACCGCCGACGAGATCAAGAAGCTCACGGGTGGCCTCGGCGCCGAGACGGTCTTCGACTTCGTGGGCGCGCAGCCGACGATCGACACCGCGAAGGCCGCTGTCGCGATCGACGGGGTCGTGCACATCGTCGGCATCGGCGGCGGCACGATGCAGGCCGGCTTCTTCGCGACACCCATGGGTGCAGCTGTGCGCGCGCCGTACTGGGGCAGCCGCAGCGAGTTGCGCGAGGTGCTCGATCTCGCGCGCTCGGGTGGCGTCGATGTGCACGTCGAGCGCTACGGCATCGATGACGCCGTCGAGGCCTACGCGAAGCTGCACAAGGGCACCGTCCGGGGTCGCGCGGTCGTCGTGCCCTGATCCGCGCCGGTCGCTGCCGCCCCTGCCGTTGGGGCGTCGGAATCACGTTGGGGCGTGCTGCTCCGCGCCCCAACGCAGCCCCGACGCCCCAACGCCGAGATCGGGGACACCCGGCGCGGGACACGCCCCCGGCGCGCGACACCGAGCATGCAGGATGCTGCGCCGCATCCCCCGCGCGAAGGCTCAGCCCTGCTCGGCCCACCAGTCGCGCAGGCGGCGCTCGGCCTCGGCCTCATCGAGCACACCCTCGTCGAGCCGCAGATCGAGCAGGAATCGATAGGCACGGCCCACGTCGGGACCGGGACGAAGACCCAGCACCTCCTGAATGCGGTTGCCATCCAGCGCCGGTCGCATCGCGTCGAGCTGCTCCTGCTCGGCGAGGTCGGCGATGCGGCGCTCGATGTCGTCGTAGGCCGCGCGCAGCCGCGCGGCCTTGCGGGCGTTGCGCGTGGTGACATCGGCGCGGGTGAGGATGTGCAGGCGCTCGAGCTGGGCTCCGGCATCCCGCACGTACCGACGCACGGCCGAATCGGTCCACGCTCCCTCGGCATAGCCGAAGAAGCGCAGGTGCTGGTCGATCAGCTGCGTCACGGCCCCGATCGTGTCGGTGTCGAAGCGCAGAGCCTGCAGCCGTTTGCGCGCGAGCCGGGCCCCCACGGCGTCGTGGTGGTGGAAGGTCACGCCCCCGCGCGGTTCGAGCTTGCGGGTCGCGGGCTTGCCGATGTCGTGCAGCAGCGCCGCGAGCCGCAGTGCGACGTCGGGCGCCTCGCCCGGGCGCCGTTCGCGCTCGAGCGCGATCGCCTGACGCAGCACCGTGAGCGAGTGCTCGTAGACGTCCTTGTGGTGGTGGTGTTCGTCGACCTCGAGCCGCAGCGACGGCACTTCGGGAAGGAACTGCTCGGCCAACCCCGTGTCGACGAGAAGCCGCAGCCCCGGATCGGGATCATCGCACTGCAGCAGCCGCACGAGCTCACCCTGGATGCGCTCGGGGCTGACGATCGACAGACTCTCGCGCAGTGCGCCCATGGCCTCGGCGACCGAGGCGTCGACGCTGAAGCCGAGCTGCGCGGCGAAACGCGCCGCCCGCAGCATGCGCAGCGGGTCGTCGCCGAAACTGACCGCGGGCTCGGTCGGTGTGCGGAGCACCCCAGCGAGAAGGTCTTCGACGCCGCCCGTGGGATCGATCAGCTGGGGACCGGGCACGCGCAGAGCCATCGCGTTGACCGTGAAGTCGCGTCGCACGAGGTCGCCCTCGAGGGTGTCGCCGAACTTCACGAGCGGCTTGCGCGTCTCGCCGTCGTACGCATCGGCGCGGTATGTCGTGATCTCGACCTGCTCGCCGCGCACCCGCGCGCCGATCGTTCCGAACGCGCGACCGACGTCCCACTGTGCCGTGCTCAGGGGGGTGACGATGCGCAGGATGTCGTCGGGCAACGCGTTCGTCGTGAAGTCGAGATCGTTGGTGACGCGGCCGAGCAGGGCATCGCGCACGGGTCCGCCGACGACGGCCAGCTCGAATCCCGCGTCGGCGAAGGCGTCCGCCAGCTTCGCGACGATGGGGGACGCCGCCAGCTCACCGAGACGGCCGAGGCCCTCGGCCATGCTCACCATGCCCCCAGCCTACCGACGAGCACTCACCCGCCCGCGCCCTCGGCGTCGGCGAGCTCCAGCATCCCGTCGTCGATCAGGCCGCGCACCCTCGGCAGCAGATCGGCGCGCAGCATCCCCGCCTCGACCTCGAGCAGGTCGGCGACCGCGTCGATCAGCGCGCCCAGCGGCAGGTCGCCGTCGCATGCGCCGACCACTCCCGCGAGCGCCGGATCGACCGAGAGCGTGCGCCCGAATCCGCCGCCCTGACGCAGCTCGATGACACTCGGGTCGGGTGCCCCCGGCACCAGATGGCGGGCCTCGGTGACGTCGGGCGAGACCCGCAGGGTGGATGCCGCCAGCTCGGCGTCGTCGAGCACGACCTGTCGGTCGTGCGCCTCGAGACACGCGGCGAGATGCGCGCCCAGCGAACCCTCGGACACCGCGGTCGCGACACGTTCGTAACGGGCGAGCGCCGGCATCCCGGGCCTGCGCCGCCGGAGCAGCACGTAGCCGAAGCCCACCTCACGCACGCCGCGGTGGGCGAAGTCATCGAGCCACGCGCCGAGCAGCTCGTCGTAGGCGTCCGAGCCTGCGACGGTGCCGCCGTCGCGGATCCAGAGCTCGGCGTAGGCGATCGGATCGAGGCGCTCGCGTTCGATGACCCACGCGTCGAGCGGGACGCCGCTCGCCTGCACCCACGCCCGCACGCGCTCGAGTCCGTCGCCATGGGACCCGTCGCGGTACTCCCAGTTGCCGAGCAGCTGCGCCGTGCCGCCTTCGACGAGGTGCGCACCCGCACCGCGCACGAAGGCCTCGACGAGCGCGTCTCCGACCAGCCCCCCGTCGCGGTACTCGTACGCGGGCACGCCCTCCCGCCGCGGTGTGATGACGAACGGCGGGTTCGACACGATGCGATCGAACACCTCGCCGGCGACGGGCGCGAACAGGCTCCCGGCGCGCGTGTCGATTCCTGAGATCCCGTTGATCAGCGCGTTCATCCGGGTGAAGCGCAGCGCACCCTCCGAGATGTCGGTCGCGACGACCAGGTCGGCGACCCGGCGAGCGCGCAGGGCCTGGATGCCGCATCCCGTCCCCACATCGAGCACCCGTGCCGCGGGGGTCGGCAGCTGGAGTCCCGCGAGGGTCATCGACGCGCCGCCGACGCCGAGCACATGATCCTCCGGCAGCGGCCCACGCAGGACGCTCTCGTCGAGGTCGCTGGCCACCCACCACTCGCCCGCGCCCTGATCGTCGACATAGGCCTGCGGACGCACCGATGCCAGCGGGTGCACGAGCCCGTCGTCGCCCTGCGCCGTGAGTCCCAGGGCGTGCAGCCCTGCGACTCGGGTGCGGGGCAGGGCTGCGTCGACGTCGTCTCGGGAAACGGGCTCACCGAGGCAGAACAGGCGCGCGAGCGTCGCGGCGGGCGCCTGCGATCCGGCGAGCGCGCGGCGTGCGGGAAGGGTACGGCCGCGGCCCCATGCCTCGTCGGCGGCGACGCCCCACAGTCCCCGTAGGCGCGCGGCGGTGTACGAAGCTTCGGCGAGGTCGGCGGCGAGCGCTGCGCAGAGCGTCGGGTCGGGCACGGGGATCACCCCCTCATTCAACCCCGCGAGGCGTGAGCGCGCAGGACCGAGCCGCGCCGTGCCGCACTCCCGGGTCGTTCAGAGGTTGCGCCGTAGACTCGAGCGCAGCGTGCGGTGCCCATCGCGCGACCCCTCACCCCCGGACCCACCGTGACGCAACCCCGCATAGGTTCCGGCGTGCGGCACGATCCCTCGCGCTCGGCCGTTGCGCCGCCCACCGCGCCGACCCTGCGTGCGCTCGCGCGGCGGGTGTTCGTCGCGATGCTGGCGGCCATCCTGCTGATGCTCGCCCTGCCGGCCGGGTCGGCGGCCGCAGTCGCACCCCCGCTGCAGGCGACGCCGTCCCCGAGCCCCGAAACCGCCGATCCCACTCTCACCCTCGTGCCCCTCTCCCGCGGCATCGTGCAGCAGGGACAGCCGCTCGCCGCATCGATCGTCGTCGACAATCCGAGCGATGAGACCCTGCCCGAGGCGTCGGCGACCGTCGAACTCGCCGACGCGCCGGTCGCCTCGACCGAGGCCCTCGATGTCTGGCTGACCTCGGGCGTCCTCGAGGGCGGCACCCAGGTGATCGATCGCCCGGTGCTGCCCGCCGTCGAGGCCGGAGACAGTGCCGCCGCCGCGGTGTCGCTCGCAGCCGACTCGCCCCTCTGGCAGGGTCGCGCGCCAGGCGTCTATCCGTTGCGCGCGACCTATCCCGGCGGCCTGGTCTCGCGAAGCGTCATCGTGCTGCAGGATCCGGCCGCCACACCCGCTGCGGCCTCCATCGGGGTGATCGTCCCGATCACGATCGACCCGCGCTCGCAGGGGCTCCTCACCGCCGACGAGCTCACCGAGCTGACCTCCACCGAAGGCCGACTGACCGCCCTGGTCGACGGGGTCAGCGGCACCTCCGCCATCCTCGCGGTCGACCCCGCGATCCTCGCCTCGATCCGCGCGCTGGGCACCTCGGCCCCCGCGAGCGCACGGGAGTGGATGCTGCGCCTCGACGCCCTGCCCAACCCGCGCTTCGCCCTGCAGTTCGGCGACGCCGACCTGTCCGTGCAGGCCGACGCGGGCCTGACCGAACCGCTCGAACCGACCAGCCTCGACTATGCGGTCGACGCCGACGACTTCGCCGCCGACGACCCCGATCAGGACGAAGGCTCCGGCCTGCCGGACGTGTCGCCCAGCCCGACCCCGTCGCCGACGGCGTCCCCCGGCGAGCAGAACCCGGTCGAGCTGCCCGATTTCGACGAGCTGACGACGGTGAGCGGGGCGCAGGCGTCGGTCGGCTGGCCCGCGGAGGGAGAGGCTTCAGCAGAGACGGTCGCGACCATCGCGGCATGGATGTCGTCGCAGGAGGGGGCGGCAGCATCCGCCACTCTGCTCTCGTCGGGTGCCGTCGAGCGTGCGTCCGTGCAGGCGGCCGGGCAGACGGCCGACGGAGCCCGCACCCTGGTCTACGAGCAGCCGGCTTCGGCGGCGCTGCGTGACGCGGTGCAGACCGGCGACGTTCCGCGCGCCGCGCCCCTGGCCGCCCTGACCGCTCACCTGGCGCTGCTGACCGCCGACGCGACCGGTCCCGTGCTGCTGACCACGGGCCGCCTCGACAGTCTCAGCGGCACGTCACTGCAGGGCGCGCTCGCCGCGGTCGCGGGATCCCCCGGTGTCGCCCCCGCCTCGCTCGACGACCTGCTGCAGGCCGGTCCGGCCGACGTGACCCCCACCGGCACGCCGAACGCCGAGGGCGTCGCGGCCCTGCAGAACCTGCTGTCGACCGAACAGCGCCTCGACGAGTTCTCGATCATCATCGACGACCCCGCGCTGATGACGGCGCCCGAGCACACGGCGATCCTGCAGCTCATCGGCGCCGCGTGGCCGGGCGACCCCGAGTCGTGGCGGCAGGCGCTCTCCGCGCACGGGGAGCAGTCCGAGGCGACCCTGACCGCCGTGTCCATCCCGCAGCCCAGCACGATCCAGCTGATCACCCCCGAGGCGCCCCTGCGCTTCTACGTGCAGAACGATCTGCCGTGGGCGGTCACCGTCGACCTGCAGGCCGTTCCCGACAATCTGCGGCTCGAGGTCGAGCGCACCACCTCGGTGCGGTCGCAGCCGGGGGTCAACACCACCGTGCAGGTGCCCGTCCGCGCTCGCGTCGGCAGCGGCGAGGTGCTGATCGAGCTGCGGCTCGAGAGTGCGTCGGGGCAGCAGATCGGACCGACCAGGTACGCCGAGGTGCAGGTGCGCGCCGACTGGGAGGGCATCGGCGTGGTCGTGCTCAGCACGCTCGTCGTGCTGCTGCTCGGTGCGGGCCTCGTGCGCACGGTGCTGCGTCGCCGCCGCGCCCGGCGCACGGCACGCAACGACTCGGGACCGGCGCAGGAGAGCGCATCCGAGCCGGCGAACGACGACCCGCATGCTGGAGACCCGCCCCGTGGCTAGCCTCGGCCGCGCGAGCGCGATCCTCGGCGCGGGCACCCTCGTCTCACGGATCACCGGCCTCGTGCGCTCGGTCGTGCTCGTGGCCGCCCTCGGATCGGTGGGGTCCGGTGTCGCGGACGCCTTCGCGATCGCGAACCAGCTGCCCAACAACATCTATGCGATCATCTCGACCGGCATCCTGACGGGCGTGATCGTGCCCCAGATCGTCCGCGCCGCGAAGCACGCCGACGGCGGCGGCGCCTTCATCTCCAAGCTGCTGACGCTCGGCACCGTCGTGCTCGTCGTCGTCACCGGAGGGGCGACCCTCGCCGCCCCCCTCCTCGTGCAGCTGTTCGCGACCTTCCGAGGCGACCAGCTCGCCCTCGCGATCGCCTTCGCCTACTGGTGCATCCCGCAGCTGTTCTTCTACGGTCTGTACGCCCTCGTCGGCGAGACACTCAACGCGCGGCGCGTCTTCGGTCCGTACACATGGGCGCCGATCGTCAACAACGTCGTCTCGATCGCCGGATTCGGCGCCTTCATCGCGCTGTTCGGCCCGCACCAGACCGCGGTCGAGATCTGGACCCCCGCGATGATCACCCTCATGGGCGGCACCGCCACACTCGGCATCGCCGCACAGGCACTCCTGCTGCTGTTCTTCTGGCGACGTGCCGGCGTCCGCGTTCGACCGGACTTCGCCTGGCGCGGCATGGGCCTGCGGCACATGGGACGGCTCGCCTGGTGGACGTTCCTCATGGTCGTCGTCGGCCAGATCGCCGGCCTCGTGCAGACCCGCATCGTGACCGAGGCCTCCGAGGCGGGGGCATCGATCGCGGCAATGAACTACGCCTGGTTCATCTTCATCCTCCCCTACTCCGTCATCGCCGTCTCGATCGGCACCCCCTACTTCACCCAGCTCAGCGAGCACGCGGCCGCGGGGCGCGACGACGACGTGCGCGCCGACCTCGGGGCCAGCGTCACGAGCCTGAGCTTCTTCATGGTGGGCGCGCTCGCGGCGCTGGCTGCAGCATCCCTGCCCGTCTCGCGCATCTTCACCGAGTCGGCGGCCGATGCGGTGCCCTTCGCCCAGGTGCTCGGCGCGTACCTCGTCGGGTTGATCCCGCTGTCGATCCTGTACATCGTGCAGCGCACGTTCTACGCCTACAACGACACGATCAGGCCTTTCCTGTTCACGCTCGTGCAGGCCGTGCTGGTCATCGCCACCGCGCTGATCGCGGGCGCGATCCTTCCTCTCGAACGCCTGGCGGCGGGCATCGCGCTCGGGCAGTCCCTCGCGGGTGTCGTGCAGCTCGCCGTGGCGGTGTGGCTGCTGCGACGGCGCCTCGGGCGCCTCGGCATGGCCGGATCGCTGCGCGCGCTCGTGCGGTTCGGCATCGCGGCGATACCCGCCGCCCTCGCCGGGTGGGGCGTCTTCGTCTGGGCGGGCGGCCTGCAGGGGTGGATGCTGGAGTCCCTGTGGACGGGCGTCGCCGGCACCGCGGTGATCGGGTCCGTCTCCCTGCTGGTCTACGTCGGCGCGCTCGCGCTGCTGCGCGCACCGGAGCTCGCCGTGCTGGGCTCGGTGGTCCGTCGCCTTCGGCGGTAGTGGGGTCACCTGAACGGCGCGTGAACCTTTCTCGCAGATCGGAAGCAGCCGGGGCCGGGGAATGTGCGCGGGATACGATGTGTTCCACGCTCTGGATGCCACCGCTCCAGGACGACTGCAAGGGAGAGCACACGTGCGTCAGGTCATCATCATCGGCTCCGGGCCCGCCGGTTACACTGCGGCGATCTACGCGGCCCGCGCCAATCTCGAGCCGCTCGTCGTGGCGAGCTCGGTCGAGGCCGGCGGCGAGCTGATGAACACCACCGAGGTCGAGAACTTCCCCGGGTTCCCCGAGGGCATTCAAGGCCCCGAGCTCATGGAGAAGATGCAGAAGCAGGCCGAGCGTTTCGGCGCCGAAGTGCTCTACGACGACGTCGTCGAACTCGACGTCGAGGGCCCGGTCAAGCGCGTCGTGCTGGGCAGCGGCGCCACTCACGAGGCATCGTCGATCATCTTCGCCACGGGCTCCGCCTACCGCAAGCTCGGTCTCGAGGGCGAGGATCGCCTGTCCGGCCACGGTGTGTCGTGGTGCGCGACCTGCGACGGCTTCTTCTTCCGCGACCGCGTCATCGCGGTCGTCGGCGGTGGGGACTCGGCGATGGAGGAGGCGACGTTCCTGACCAAGTTCGCTTCGAAGGTCTACGTCATCCACCGCAAAGACACCCTGCGCGCGTCCAAGATCATGCAGGAGCGGGCATTCGCCAACGACAAGATCGAGTTCGTCTGGAACAGCGAGGTCGCTGACGTCCTCGGCGAGGCCGCGGTGTCGGGAGTCACCCTGCGCTCGACCGTCGACGGATCGACCCGCGACCTCGCGATCGACGGGCTGTTCGTCGCGATCGGCAACGACCCGCGCACCCACCTCGTGCACGACAAGCTCGAACTCACCCCCGAGGGCACGATCCGCGTCGACGGACGCTCCTCGCGCACGTCGGTTCCGGGCGTCTTTGCCGCGGGCGATGTCATCGACCCCACGTACCGCCAGGCTGCCACCGCGGCCGCAAGCGGCACGGTCGCGGCCCTCGACGCCGAGCACTACCTGGCCGCCCTCGCGCAGCTGACCGACGCCGGCGGAGGCCAGGCAGCTGCCTGAGCGGAACAACCCGACGCCTGCGGGCGTTGACGTCAGCGAAACCCCTAGACAAGGAGACACCATGACCGCCAAGGCCACCACCTCGAACTCGTGGGAGCAGGATGTGCTCCAGGCCGAGGGGCCCGTCCTCGTCGACTTCTGGGCTGAGTGGTGCGGCCCCTGCCGCATGGTCTCGCCCATCCTCGACGAGATCCAGTCCGAGCACCCCGACAAGATCACGATCCTGAAGCTCAACGTCGACGAGAATCCCGACCTGGCCATGAAGTACCAGATCACCTCGATCCCGGCCATGAAGGTCTTCCAGGGCGGCGAGGTCAAGCAGACGATCATCGGCGCCAAGCCGAAGTTCGCGCTCGAGCAGGATCTGGCCGCATTCATCGGCTGAGATCTCACATATTCGTCGATGAAGGCCCGACTCCGGCGTGGGGATCGGGCCTTCATCGTTCGTCGCTTCGGTGCGCGGGTCATCCCTCGCTGTAGGCGGACTCCCCGATCTCGGACAGGATGCGGTTCAGATCCTGAACGCTCGCGAAATCTATGATTACCTGGCCTTTTCGTGATGTCAGGGAAATCTTCACGCGTGTGTTGAAGCGGTCGCCCAGCCGCTCGGCGACGTCGTCGAGATGGCCTCGGCGCGCGCCGGCCTGCGGCTTCGGCAGGCGCCGGCCCCCCGCATCCCGCCCCTTCGCGACGGCCTCCGCCGCACGCACCGAAAGATCTTCGTTGACGATCTTGTCGGCCAGTCGCTGCATGGCGTCGCCGTCGTCGAGCGACAGGATCGCCCGCGCGTGCCCCGCCGAGAGCACACCGGCCGCCACCCGCTGCTGGACCGGCACGGGCAGCCGCAACAGGCGGATGGTGTTGCTGATCTGAGGACGTGAGCGGCCGATGCGACTGGCCAGCTCTTCTTGCGTGATTCCGAAGTCCGCAAGAAGCTGCTCGTAGGCCGACGCCTCTTCGAGCGGGTTGAGTTGGGAACGATGCAGGTTCTCGAGCAGGGCATCTCGCAGCAGATGCTCGTCCTGCGTGTCGCGGACGACAGCGGGGATGCTGTCGAGGCCAGCCTCGCGCGCGGCGCGCGTGCGCCGCTCTCCCATGATCAGTTCGTAGGTGCCGGTCTCCTCGCTGCGCGGGCGCACGACGACGGGCTGCAGCACGCCGAACTCGCGCACGCTGTGGACGAGTTCGGCGAGATCGTCGGGGTCGAAATTGGAGCGAGGCTGCCGGGGATTGGGAACGATGTCGTGCGGGTCGACGTGGACGAGTCGTGCGCCGGGCACCTCGACGAGGATCTCACCCCCGGGTGTGTCCGAATCGGAGTCGAGGGTGTCGTGCGAGTCCCGGGTGGCGGGCGCGGAGGCCGGACCATCGAGCACCGACCCGGTCTCCTCGGGCGTCGACGTCGGAGCGCCTTCATCCGACGACGCAATGACCGCAGTGCGCTTGCTTCCGGGGAAGAACACATCCACGGGCCGCAACTCGGCATCGCTCGTCGGGATCAGAGCTCCGATACCCCTGCCCAACCCGGTCCTCTTCGCGGCCATCAGCGTGCTCCTTCGTGGTTCACGGCGTCTCGCGGCGAATCGGCCGCTCCGCGCCGGGTGATTTCGACCGCGGCTTCGCGGTAGGCGACGGCTCCCGCAGACCCTCCGTCGTAGGCGACGACCGTCTGCCCGAAGCTCGGCGCCTCAGACACGCGGACCGAGCGTGGAATGACAGTCCGGAGAACCTGGTCTGCGAAGTGCTCGCGCACCTCGTCTGCGACCTGTTGCGCGAGTCGAGTGCGTCCGTCGTACATGGTCAAGAGAATCGTCGACACGTGCAGCGGCGGGTTGAGGTGCTTCTGGATCATGCGCACGCTTCCGAGAAGCTGACTGAGTCCCTCGAGGGCGTAGTACTCGCACTGGATCGGAATGAACACCTCATCGGCCGCGGTGAACGCGTTGATGGTCAGCAACCCGAGTGAGGGTGGGCAGTCGATGAGCACGAAGTGAACCGGCTCTTCGCTGGCCGCGAGGTAATCGTCGAGTGCTGTGCGCAGCCGATGCTCACGGGCGACCTGCGACACAAGCTCGATCTCGGCGCCCGCGAGGTGGATCGTGCTCGGCGCACACAGCAGATTCGGGGATTCCGGGCTCACCTGCACGATGTCACTCAGCGGAAATTCGTCGATGAGCACGTCGTACACACTCGGGATGTCGGCAGTGTGCGGCACGCCGAGCGCCGTCGACGCATTGCCCTGAGGATCCAGGTCAATGACGAGCACTCGTGCGCCGATGGCGGCCAGGGCGGCCGCGATGTTCACCGCAGTTGTGGTCTTCCCAACCCCACCTTTCTGGTTAGCGATTGCTATCGTAATCATGTTTGCATCACTCCAACGGCTTTGAACCGACCAATATGCCTGCCTGTTCGTCAGTAAGCGACTGTTCCACGTGAAACATGTGTT
>NZ_QFPF01000130.1 GCF_003248605.1 Microbacterium sp. | reverse complement strand
GACGCGTCGCGGGCGGCGATCATCTCGACCATGCGGGTCTGCTGGGTGAGGGTCAGCTGCGGCCCGCCGCGCCATGACGCGAACCCCACACGGTAGACGCCGGCCTGCCGCAGCGCCTCGCCCATGCGCGTCGTCATGAACCCCTGGGCGCTCGTCGTCGCGGCCTCGGCGTCGACGATGGGCAGGATGTCGCGCACGTTCGCCAGGATCGCGTCGGCGTCGACGGGGTCGCGGGGAGTCCACCCCTCGAGCACGGTGGGGACATCTGCGAGCGCGGTGAGGGTCATGCGAACTCCTTCGCGAACCGGGGGAGGACGCGCTCGCCGAGGAAGGCGATCGCGTCGAGGGGACGGGCACCCAGCGGCTGCCCGAAGCTGAGGTGACGCACGCCCGCGGCGACGAGTTCGGCGCATCGATCGATGACCGTCGTGGCATCGCCGGCGATGCCCAGGCGCAGCATCCCGTCGTCGACGAGCGCGACGGCCCCGGCGGTGTCGCCGGCACTCATCAGGCGCTGCACATCCTGAAAGCGGTCGACGTCGAGACCGGCCTGCTCGAGCGCGTCGCGCGAGAGCGATCCGGCGTAGATCGCGATCTTCTCGGCCAGGATGCCCCGGGCCATGGCGGGGTCGTCGTCGATGGCGATCCAGATCGAGCAGGCGATGTCGATCTCGCGGCCCGCTGCGCCCGCCTCGACGCGCTCGGCGATCCAGGCGTACCGCTCGGGAGGAAGCGCGAGGGCGAGCACGCCATCGGCCAGCCTGCCACCGAGCTCGAGCATCTTCGGGCCCATGCCCCCGAGATAGATGGGGGTGGGCCGGGCGGGTCCGTCCTTGAGTTTGGCCTGCGGCATCCACCCGCCGCCGGTGCGCGGACGATCCGCCGGGCTCAGCCCATCCAGCAGGGCGCGGACGGCGCGGATGCCCTGCGAGGTGCGCGTGACCGGGGCGTCCGGTTCGAGGCCCGCCCAGCGTAGGAACACCTCCGACCCGGCACCCATGCCCAGCAGATAGCGCCCTCCGGAGAGCTCCTGCAGGTTGCTTGCGATCATCGCGATCTCTGCGGGGTGCAACGAGACGGGGTTCAGCACGCTCGAGCCGATCGAGATGCGTTCAGTGGAATCCAGCGCGATCGCGACGGGCACGATGCCCGAGCGCCGGAAGAGGTCGTTGCCCGTCCAGATCTGATCGAAGCCCGCCGTCTCGGCCATCCGTGCGGCCGCGCGGAACGTCTCGATCGGCGTGCCGCTGGGCAGGCGGACGCTCGTGCGGATTCGCTCCATGCTGAGACTCCGATCGGGACGTGGTGCGGAAAGCGGTCCCGCGACGGCCGGGGGGTGCCGCCGCGGGACCGGGGTGTCAGGAGGCGAGCTCGCCGACGGGGGTGCCGGTGATGGGGTTGATGACGACCTCGTCGACCGTGAGGGCTGTGGCGGTCACGCCGTACTCCTCGAGGATCTCGGCGTACGTGCCGTCCTCGACCAGCAGCGTGAGGGCTCCGGCAAGCGCCTCGGCGAGGCCGGGCTGGTCCTTCGAGACCGCGATGCCACCGAACTCGGTGGCGACCTCGTCCTCCGGGACCAGCACCGCCTCGAACACGTCGGGGTCGGCCGCGACGACCTCGTCCTGCGAGTTGGTCGAGTTCAGCCACCCGTCCACGGTTCCTGCGCGCAGCGCCTGGATGGCGGGCGCCGCCCCCTGGTACTCCTGCATGGCGATCTCGTCCTCGCCGGCTTCGACACAGCGCTCGTTGGCGGAGTTGACGCGCTCGACCTGGTTCGATCCGACGGGGACGGCGATTGTCAGGCCGCACATGTCGTCCAGCCGCTCGATGCCCTCGGGGTTGTCCGCGGGCACGAGGATCGACTGCGTCGTCTTCTGCCACGCGACGAGGTCGACGATGCTCTGCTCACGTTCGCCCGTGATGGAGACCTGGCCGAACAGCGCGTCGACGTTACCCGCCTGCACGCCCGGCAGCTGTGCCGGCCACTGCAGGTTCTGCCACTCGACGTCGACGCCGAGGATGTCGCCGAACAGCGCGGCGAGATCCGGCGCGATGCCCACCGGCGTCGAGGGGTCTGCGGTGTCGACCCCGATCGTGGGAGGCGTCTCCCACAGAGCGCCGAAGGAGATGACGCCGGCCTCCTGGATCGCCTCGGGGAGCATGTCGTGCAGCTCCTGGATGAAGAGGTCGTTCTCGGCCTCGGCCGATGCCTCGTCGGTGGCGTCGGCCGAGCCGCCGGCGCAGCCGGCGAGCGCGAGCGCCGAAGCGACGACGAGGGCGGGAAGCGCGAACCGAGCGCGACGTGATGCTGCGAAGGGGGCGGAGCGCATGTCTGGTCCTTATCGATCAGTTGGAAGGGGTGCAGGCCCCGTGGTGCCAACCTGCCTCTGCCATTCCTACTGAAGCGATGTTCCGGCGGTATGTCTGCGCGTTACCGCCATGTTTCATTTCTCTGACTCACGTCAAAGAAGAGTCATACGCGCGCAGCCCAACGGACCGAGATACCGGCGCCCCGCAGGGCCGACTCCAGCGACTGCTCCGCACCGTCGGCCCGCGAACCCAGCGCCGTGTCGATCACGGCGAGCTGATACTCATGGCCGTACTTCCGCGCGAAGTCGGCGACGTCCTCGACGCGCAATCCGTGCTCGCCGGGTCGCGGCTGCAGGCGCGCGTGGCGACGCTCGGGTCGCATGCCGCCCGCCACGACGGCCCGATCGAGCGCGTCGAGATCGGAGAGGGCGAGCTCGCCCGCCGACAGCACGCCGAGGCGATGACCGAAGGGGCGATAGGTGCGGTCGATCCAGGCTTCGATCGCTTCATCCGCACCCTGCACCCGGCTGGGCCAGGCGCCGTCCAGACACCAGGCGAGAGCCTCGGGCCAGGGGCCGAACCCCGAGGCCGCGTTCAGGTGAGCGCCCTCGGCGAGTTCGATCCACGGGATGCCGAGGTGCGCCGCGTACGACTCTGCACCACCGGGCAGGTAGGGATCCTCCGCGGCGGTGACCAGCAGCATCCCTTCGGAGTGGGCGGCGCGCACCGCGCCGGCGTCCAGGCGCGCGATCTCGATGCGCGAGACGTCTCCTCCATGCGCGCCGGAGGCGGGTGGTGCGACGAGCAGCGCGCGGCGCACCGTACCCTCGGCGAGGGTGTCCGCGGCCAGCTGTGTCCACAGCAGCACGCTCAGCCCGTGAGCGACGACGATGACGTCATCGCGCCCCTCCAGGGCGCGGGCGATCGCGCCCGACCACGCCTCGATCGAGGGATGCTCGGGGTCGGGCAGCGTGAGATAGTCCACACTCCACCCGCGCTCCACGAGCCGCTCGGCCAGCCAGCCCTGCCAGTGCAGGCCGTCGCGTCGGTGCTGCCAGCCGTCGAGGATCAGCGCATGGGGGGTGTTCGTCATGGCCGGGCGCTCCCGCTCAGAGGGCGGATCGCGTCACGCCCGGGATTGTCGATGCGTGTGCCCGTGACCTGCGAGACGAAGTCGGTCGCAAGGCCGCTGAAGCGTGCGCGCAGGGTGTGCAACAGGGCACTGCTGTCATCTCCCGGCCAATCGGGAGGGAGCAGATCCGCGGGCAGGCCGGGATCGATGTACGGCACGATGCGCCACGTGTCGATGCTGCGGATATAGATCGAGAACGCCTCGCGGGGGCTGATGACAGCATCCATTGCCCGCGCGCCGTCCGGGCCGTGCTCGGTGAGGAACTGCTCGTGATGGCCGCGAATCTCGTCGAGGTCCCACCACTGCGCGACAGCTGCGGCGAGGGGTCCCGCGACTCTCGGGCGCTCGGTCACGAAGACGGTGGCGTGCTCTCTCACCTCGAGTTCGGCCAGGATCTCCTCGACCTCCTCGAGCAGGTAGGCCGGGCAGATCCACAGGGCGGGCGACACCGTGCCGCAGCCGATCCAGTGCAGGCGCCGGCGCAGCTGATGGCGAAGGTGCCGGTTCTCCTCGGGGATCGAGAACGACACCAGGCACCAGGCGCTGTCGGCGCTCATGCTGCGGGGGTAGTACACCCGCCGGTCTCCGCGGGCGAGCATGGGCACGGCCTCGTCCACCAGCCGGTAGCCGGCCACGCGGTCGCGGGTCTCGGGCACGAGCAGGCCCTTCTTCTTCACCCGCACGATCGCAGTGCGGGTGCGGGGATCGGGCACCCCGAGGGCGTCCATCAGCTCCAGCAGGTCGGCGACCGACACCCATCCGCCGAGCTCCCGGACGTAGATGCCGACGATGGTGCGCAGCAGAGACGTCGTACTCCCGGGGCGGGAGTCCATGTCGTCGAGGATCTCGCTCACCGCGCCTCCCGCATCTGCCGTCGTCCGGCCTTGACTGTATCGCGATCGCGACGGGCGTTACGTTTCCGAACGGTTTCGGGCGGGTGACACGGGCCTGGACCCCCGCGCGCGTGGCACGGCGCGGCGACGACGCCTAGCGTGGAACGATGAGCGCCCCCGCCTTCGACGCCCGCCCGCTCACCGACTCCATCGACCGACGCGCGATGCGTGCACACCTGCAGCAGATGCGCGCGCAGGGGCGCGGCGGTTCGGTCTGGGGTGCATCGACCGTGCAGGGCGTCATCGTCTTGATCGTGTTCGGTGTGTTCGCGCTGGGGGTCGTGGGGGTGTTCATCAGCACGGCCGTGGGCATCGCGTCCGCCATGGTCTCGACAGGGGTTTCCTCGGGCGCCCTCGTGCTGCTGCCGCTGGTCTTCGTCCTGGGTATCGCCGCGGTGATCGTGTTCGTCATCGTGCGGGTGCTGCGCGGCCGAGGCGAACGCGAGTACCGGCTCGACCGCTTCGCGTCCACGAACGCGATGTCCTACGTGTCCGCCCTGGCCGCGCCCGCGCTGCCGGGGATCATCTTCGGGGTCGGCAGCTCGCGTCACGCGAGCGATCTGGTCCGGGGTATGCGACCCCGGTTCGTGGAGTTCGCCAACTACGGGTACACGACCGGGTCGGGCAAGAACCGCACGACCCACCGCTGGGGCTATGTCGCCGTCCGCCTCGACACCCCGCTGCCGCATATCCTCCTGGATGCGACCGGCAACAACGGACTCTTCGGCTCGAATCTGCCGACGAGCTTCGACCGCGACCAGCGCCTGCGCCTGGAGGGCGATTTCGACCGCTATTTCTCGCTCTTCTGCCCTCGCGGCTACGAGCGCGACGCGCTGTACCTCTTCACTCCCGACATCATGGCCCGCTTCATCGATCACGCGGCCGAACTCGACGTCGAGATCGTCGACGACTGGCTGTTCCTCTACGCCAAGCGCGATCTCTCCACCCTCGACCCCGCGACGTGGGCGTGGCTGTTCTCGGTCGTCCGTGCACTGCTGGGCAAGCTCGACCAGTGGTCACGGTGGCGCGACGATCGCCTCACCCCCGCGACCGCTGCGCCGGTCACGGCCGGGCCCACGCCGGAGGGACCGGATGCTGCGGTCACAGCATCCGGTCCCTCGTTCCCGCTGCCGGCAGCTCAGCTGAGGCCGCCGCCCGGCGTGGCCCGCGAGGGCCGTCGGCTCACGCGTAGCGTCTCGTGGCTCTCGATCGCCGCCGTCGTGGTCGTCGTGGCGTTCTGGGTGTTCACGATCGTCCTCTGACCCGACGGTCGGGTCAGTCGGGACGCGCCACGGTCAGCACCTCCCCGAGCGGGCCGTTCTGCTCGAGGCGGACGATGCCCGGCACCGCCGACTCGTCTACGCGGGACGGGTCGGCCCAGTACCCGTGTGCGGGATTGCGGAAGAACGTCATCCACATGTCGCCGTACTCATCGGCGAACATGTTGTTGTGTCCTGCCGCGACGCCGGCGGTGTAACGCGCGGAATAGGGGCCCTCGAACGAGTCCGCCACCGCGACGATGGCGTCGTAGTTCTCGCGCACGCCCGTACCCGCCAGGTAGGTCGGCCCCGTCGCGGCGCTCGGCCGCCACGCCCAGGCCGCGTGCATCAGGTAGTACTTCTCGCCCACCTTGGTCACC
>NZ_QFPF01000045.1 GCF_003248605.1 Microbacterium sp. | reverse complement strand
CGGAACCCGTCGACGTGCATCTCGAGCACCCAGTAGCGCAGCGAGTCCATGATCAGCTGCAGCGTGTGCGGATTGCCGACGTTGAGGCTGTTGCCGGTGCCGGTGTAATCGGTGTAGTACCGCTTGTCGTCGTCCTCGAGCCGGTAGTACGCGGCGTTGTCGATGCCGCGCATCGAGAGCGTGGGGCCGAGATGGTTGCCCTCCGCGGTGTGGTTGTAGACGACATCGAGGATGACCTCGATTCCCGCGGCGTGCAGCGAGCGCACCATCGCCTTGAACTCCTGCACCTGGTTGCCGAGGTGGCCCGTCGAGGCGTAGGTGTTCTGCGGGGCGAAGAAGGCGATCGTGTTGTAGCCCCAGTAGTTCGAGAGGCCCTTGTCCTGCAGCGTGGAGTCGTTGACGAACTGGTGCACCGGCATCAGCTCGATCGCGGTGACGCCGAGCTTCTTCAGGTGGTCGATCATGGCGGGGTGGCCGATGCCGCTGTACGTGCCGCGGATCTCGTCGGGGATGCCGGGGTGGAGCTTCGTGAGTCCCTTGACGTGTCCTTCGTAGATGAACGACGACGCGTAGGGGGTCTTCGGCTGCCGATCCCCCGCCCAGTCGAAGAACGGGTTGATGACCACGCCCATCATCTGATGCTTGGCGGAGTCCTCTTCGTTGACCGAGTCGGGGTCGCCGAAGTTGTAGCCGAACACGGGCTGACCCCAGTCGACCTGGCCGGCGACGGCCTTGGCGTAGGGGTCGAGCAGCAGCTTGCTCGGGTTGAAGCGCTGGCCGTTCTCGGCGTCGTTGGGCCCGTGCACCCGGTAGCCGTACCGCTGACCGGGGCCGATCTGCGGGAGGTACGCGTGCCAGACGTACGCATCGACGTCGATCAGCTCGACGCGCGTTTCTTTGCCCCGCTCGCTGAACAGACAGAGCTCGACTCGCTCTGCCCCCTCGCTGAAGAGAGCGAAATTGGTGCCGTTCCCGTCGAACGTCGCACCGAGCGGGTAGGTGGATCCAGGCCAGGTCTGCACGGGCTCACCATAGCGCCCACGTCCGACGCTCGTCGCTGCGGAGTGAGGTCTTGACGCGGCACATCGCGTCGCGTAGAACCCTGAGCCCGTGACCGCATACAGTGGGCATGTGGGCACGATTTACTACGGCGGTTCCGACACGCCTATCCAGGTGGAGGATCGCGCTCTGGCGCACCTGAAAGTGGTCATCGCGACCAAGCTGCGCCGCGGCGAGAGCTTCACACTGAGCTGGCGTCACCCGGAGGACCAGCCCCGGGGCCGCAGCACGATCTGGCTGCACCCCTCGATTCCGCTGCGCTTCGTCTTCGACGATCCCGAGCCCGCCTCGCTCAGTCGCGAGTGGATGGAGGAGTTGGCCCAGTCGGCCAACTCCTCGGGTGGAATCATGCTCATCGCCGAGCACTTCGACGTCGAACCCTCCGAGGAGGACGACAACGTCGTCGCGATCGACCGCGTCGAGGTCGATTCGGCGACGGTGGGCTCCATCGCGGTCGTCGACGCCGACGCCTCGAGCCTCGATCGCGAGACTCAGAACGCCGACTGAGTCAGTCCGCGGGCACCGCGGACTCCTCGGGCGGCTCGGGCACCACGAACAGGCCGTTCGGACTCGAGGCCGAGGTCATCAGCGCATCGATCCACGCGCGATTGAGTCGAGGCTCGCGGCTGCCGTGGAACGCGAACTGCAGGGGGACCGACGGGTGCACCCAGAAGCTGCGGCGCGAGATGCCCTCGCTGTCCATGTCGATCGTGAACATGAACGACTCACTGCGGCGCAGCTTGTTCATGATGACGATGCGCAGGTGGGCGAGCGTGCGGTCCTCGATGTCGACCGAGTTGTTGATCGTGTCGTAGATGAAGCGGCCCATGGGCCGAGCATAACCCGCGGGCGCGCGGCTGCAAGGCTGCGTCAGGAGGCGCCCGCGGGCGGGTGGCGCAGCAGTTCGATCCGCTCCTCGACATAGCCCTCGAGCGCGACGAATCCGCCCCGTGGGCTCCAGCGCACGCTCGGCACCCCGTCGACGACCGCGAGGGGTGTGGATGCCGCCGGCGCGCCCATCGCGTCCAGGTCGATCACCTGCCAGCCGACGTGTACGGCTTCGCCCGCGGCGAAGCCGCCTCGCAGAGCCGCGAAACCCCGCTCCGCGCGCTCGCGCGAGGACTGCGCGGTGAACCCGCGCCGTCCCGGATCGCGGGCCGTCACCACCTCGCCGACGGCGTAGACCTCGTCCTCGCCGAGCAGCAGCACGCCCAGGCGCCACGCCTGGGCTCGCGGCACGATCCGCGGCCCCCGCGCGGCGGCGAAGAAACGGGGCGTGACGAGTTCGCCCAGCCGCTCCCGCGGTGCCCCCGCGAGCGCGCCCCGCGCGGAGTCGAAGATGCGCGCGGCCGCCACGCGCGCTGAGGCCCCGTGATCCGTCATCGTGTCCTCGTCGCGCGCGGCTCGTGGGCTCAGCCCAGGCCGTGCCGGGTCTCGTGCGAGTGATCGGCGCCCTCGACGGGCTTGCGTGACAGGCCTACCGACCCGGCGTCAGGCCCCTTCGACAGTGCCGCCGAGACGGCGACCTGCTCATCGATGTCGGTGTAGCGCGGCCGCAGCCGCACGGCCTCGCTGCGCGCCTTCTCACGCTTGGCCTTGCGCGCCGCATAGGTGAGGTTCAGCGTCTCGACGAGGATCGCGAACACCATCGGGCCGTAGATGAAGGCCTTGTCGATGTGGAAGCCGAAGCCTTCGGCGATCAGGAAGACGCCGATCAGCAGCAGGAACGACAGCGCCAGCATCTTGACCGTGGGGTGCTTGTTGACGAACTCGAAGATGAAGCGCGCCGCGAACAGCATGATGCCGAACGAGAGCACGACGACCGTGATGATGACGACGAGGTTCTCGGTCATGCCGACCGCGGTGATCACCGAGTCGAGGGAGAACACGAGGTCGAGCACGAGGATCTGCGCGATGACCGATCCGAAGGTCACGGCCTTGCGCCCGCCGCCGTGCTCCTCCTCGGAGCCCTCGAGCTTGTGGTGGATCTCGGTGACGGCCTTGTAGACGAGGAAGAGCCCACCCGCGATGAGGATGAAGTCCTTCCACGAGAAGCCCATGCCGGCGATCTCGATGATGTCGTCCTTGAGGGTGATGATCCACCCGGCGAAGAGCACGAGCAGCACGCGCATGAGCATCGCGAGCGTGAGGCCGAGGTTGCGGGCCTTGGCCTGCTGCTCCTTGGGCAGCTTCGACGCGAGGATCGAGATGAAGATGACGTTGTCGACACCGAGCACGACCTCCAGCACGAAGAGCGTGAGGAAGACGGCGATCAGATCCGGCGTGAAGGCGAAGGAGAAGTCCACCGCCTCAGGGTAGCCGCGGATGGATACTCACGCTCACACCGCGTCGTCGTCGGCGGGTTCACGGGCCAGGTCCCGTTCCCGGACGCCCCGCAGCGACATCCCGACGAGCGGGAAAAGCAGGACCGACAGCATCCCGGCCCCCACCAGCGCGGCACCGAGTCCCTCGCGCAGGATGCCCGCATCGACGCCGATGGCCGTGACGGCGACGATGATCGGAAGCCCCGTCGCGCCGAGGAACACCATCGCGCCGCGTTCGCGCCCGGACGCTCCCGCGGGGATCGAGAGCAGCGCCGGCAGACCCCGCACCACGAGCAGCAGCACCAGGAAGACCGGCACGAGCAGCGCGTCACGCGGGTCCTCGACGAGGGCCTGGAGATCGAACGTGACGCCCGTGTAGACGAAGAACATCGGCACGAAGACCCCGAACGCGAGACCCTCGACCTTCGATTCGACCTGGGCGCGGTCGGGTTCGGGAGCGTTGCGCATGATCAGCTGCCAGACCACCCCCGCCACGAAGGCACCGAGGAGCATGTCGAGATCGAGCACGAGGCTGAGCGCGACGAGCGCCGCGAGGATCAGGATGATCACCCTGACCGCGAACTGCCCCGAGGTGTGCAGCGTCGAGGTGACGATCTCGTGCAGGCGCCCGTTCGGCACTCGCACGGCCGCGAACACCGCCAGGCCCGCGACGGCGACGAAGAGGGCCAGAACGATGCTCGCCAGCCCGATGTCGCGCCCGCCGAGAAAGAGGGAGATCGCCACGAGGGGCCCGAACTCCCCCGCCGCGCCGACCGCCATCACGGCGCGCCCGAACGGGGTGGGCAGCATCCGCGCGTCACGCAGGATCGGCAGCAGCGCGCCGAGCGCCGTCGAGCTGAGGGCGATGCCGACGACGACGGCGGCCTCGCCGGGTGCGATCAGGAGCCCCGCGGCGATGCCCGCCGCGAGGCTCACGATCCACCCCGTCGCGGCACGCCGCCCCGAGCGGCCGCGCACGACGGCGAAGTCGATCTCGTTGCCGGCGACGAAGAACAGCAGCGCGAGGCCGAAGTCGGCCAGACGCTCGCTGATCAGTCCCGGCTGCACCCAGCCGAGCAGGCTCGGTCCGATCACGATGCCCAGGCACAGCTCGAACACCACGATCGGCACGCGCACCCAGCGCACGAGGGCGCGCGCGATCAGCGGCGCCGCCACCGCCACGAGCGCGATGACGACGAAGTCGATCTCGCTCAGCTCCATCGGTCCGGGCTCACCAGCGGCGCGATCAGCGCCAGACGTCGTCGGCGATCGCGACGACCTCGCGGATCTTCGCCCACTGCTCGTCCTCCGTGAGCACGTTGCCCTCCTCGGTCGAGGCGAACCCGCACTGCGGGCTCAGCGCGAGCTGCCCGAGCGGGGCGTACTGCGCGGCTTCGTCGATGCGCCGGATGACGGCATCCACGTCTTCGAGTTCGCCGCTCTTGGAGGTGATCAGGCCCAGCACGACGGTCTGGTCGCCCTCGGGAAGGAAGCGCAGCGGCTCGAAGCCGCCCGCACGATCGCTGTCGTACTCGAGGAAGAAGCCGTCGTACGCGACCCGGCCGAGCAGCTGCTCGGCGACGGGCTCGTACCCGCCCGAGGAGATCCACGTGGAGCGGAAGTTGCCCCGGCAGACGTGCGTCGTGATCGTGAGGTCGTCGGGCTTGCCCTCGAGGATGCGGTTCAGCAGGTCGGCGTAGCGCTCGCCGAGTCCATCGGTGCGGATGCCGCGGTCGCGGGCCTTGGCGAGCTCGTCGTCGCTGCACAGGTACGCCCATGCGGTGTCGTCGAACTGGAGGTAACGGCAGCCTGCGGCGTAGAAGGCGTCGATCGCGGCGCGGTACGCGCCGACGAGATCGTCGATGTAGTCATCGCGTCCCGAGTAGGTGTGCGGGTCGATGTGGTCGGGCTCGAGCCGGAAGTCGAGCACCGTGGGCGACGGGATCGTGAACTTGGGCAGCACGCCCGTGGTGCGCCCGACGATCTGCGCGAGCGAGCGGTAGTGCTCGAGCATCGGGTGGGTGTCGCTGAACCCGATCGCCCCGCTCAGGTGCAGGCCTCGGGGCTTGGTCTGCACCCCCTGGAACTGGATGCCGTGGTCGAGCTCGACGACCTCGACGCCATCGAGCATGCCGAAGAAGTCGAAATGCCACCAGGAGCGGCGGAACTCGCCGTCGGTCGCCAGCCGGAGGCCGTTGTCGGCCTCCTTCTGCACGAGGTCGCCGATGAGCTCGTCCTCGAGCTCGCGGACGGCGGCGTCGTCGATGACGCCGGCGGCCCGGTCGGCGCGGGCCTTCTTGAGTGCTTCGGGACGCAGGAACGAGCCGACGATGTCGGCGCGGAAGGGAGGATTCAGGCTCACCGCTTCACCATAGCTTTCCGGGTGTTTCGCCGTCTCGCGCTCGTCGGCACCTCCGCGCGCACCGCCTGCGATCAGCGTCGCTTCTTCGGCGACGACTCCGAGGGCAGCGGCACCCGGATGAGGGCGCCCGCGGCGGCGAACAGGCCCGCCGCGGCGATGTGGGCGACGATCCACCACGGGCCGTCGAAGGGCACCGGGAACAGCGGGTTCCAGGCCATGGCGACGACGAAGAACACGATCGTCCACCACCATTGGCCCGCCTGTACGGCGAACCACGCCACGATCAGCGCGAGGATCGCGACGATGAATCGGATCAGCAGGTACCAGTCCGCTCCGATCAGCGGGATGCCGGAGAGCAGGGCCGCGGCCGCGAGGATCCCGGGCAGGAACGCGGGGCGTGTGGTCTCGGGGACGGCGGCGGGTTTCGGCATCCCCCCATCCTCCCGCACTCCCGGCTGCGAGAGTGAGCGTCAGCGCGGTCCGTGGATGTCGAGCCACTGCGCGAGGGCCGGCAGGGACAGGTAGGCGATAGTGGCGTGCGTGGCCATCGGAATGCGCTCGAGGGTGACATCGATGCCCAGAGAAGCCTCGTGCTGCGCGAACGCCTCGGTGTCGCTCGGATGGATCAGGGTGTCGGCGAGGCCCTGGGCGATGAACAGGGGCGCATCGAAACCGACGGACCCGGCCGAGTTCTCGGCGAGCAGATCGCTCCAGGGCTGCGTCGTCGTCGGATCGCTCACGACGAAGTCGCCGATGAGCGGCTCGGTGATCTCGTGCAGCTGAGCCGTGTGGGTGAGCAGGCACAGCTCCTGCACCTCGGGCACCGCGGCGAGCGCGGCGGGGGTCAGGATGTCCTCGAGCCGGGCACCCTCGACGCTCTCGCCGTAGACCGCCGCGAAGGCCGGGAAAGCGTAGGAGCCGATCGTCACTCCGGAGATGTCGCCGATGTCGGCATCGAGCAGCGCGGTGAGATCCGCGGCGGGGGCCGCGACCGCGACCGCGGCGATCGAGAGCTCGGGGGCGTAGTCCGCCGCACGCTCGGCGGCGAAGAGCACCGCCTGACCGCCCTGGGAGTGCCCCCACAGCACCACGTCCGACCCCGCGCGCGAACCGGGGATCGCCTGCGCCGCCCGCACCGCATCGAGCACGTTGTTGCCCTCCGTGGCACCGATCAGGTATGAGTCGGGCCCCTCGACCCCCATCCCCGCATAGTCGGTGGCCACGACGACATATCCGCGGTCGAGCATGAGGCGCAGGCCCTCGATGTCGAGGAACGGATCGGCGCCGAGCGAGGGCGCGCAGTCCCGCGCGACGCCCGTCGTGGGGTGCCCCCACGCGAGCACCGGCCGCCCCTCCGTCGGGGCGGGCCCGAGCGGGGTGACGACGATCGCCGACACGACGACATCCTCGCCGTCGAGGTCGGTGGAGTGATAGAGCACGCGCCACCCGCGCGAGTCGAAGGGGACGCCGATGAGCTCCTCGACGCGCAGGATCTCGCCCGGCGACCCCGAGGGCACCGGATCGGGCAGCGCGTAGAACGCGGCGAGGCCGGGACGTTCGAGGGCATCGCCGATGGCTCGGGCCTCGAGCACCAGGATGCCGCCGCCCAGCAGCGCCAGGAGGGCCGCCGTCCCCGTCGCGAGCCCCCGTCGGATGCTGCGCCACACATGATGCCCCGCCGCGCGTCGGCTCATCGCTCCCCCTCGCGGTCACCGTATCCCATCGCGGGGCGACGCGGGATGCGGGGTGCGGGGGCGGGGGTGCGGGGTCTGCAGCCCTAGACGGCGAGGGGCCGCCGTGGGGCGGCATCCGCGGGCGCGGTGTCGCCGTGGACTTCGCGGTGCAGTCGTTCCATCCGCGTGTCGAGCTCGGCGGCGCTGTCGGCGGCGTCCTTGAGCGATGCGAGCAGGCCCTCGGGCACCTGCCGGTCGAACTTGTAGTAGATCTTGTGCTCGAGGCTGGCCCAGAAATCCATCGCGATCGTGCGGAACTGCACCTCGACGGGCACGTCCACCCGGCCGGTCGAGAGGAACACGGGGACCTCGACGATCGCGTGCAGACTCTTGTAGCCGTTGGCCTTGGGATGCGCGATGTAGTCCTTCACGGTGCGCACCGTGATGTCATCCTGCGCGGTGAGCAGATCGAACAGGCGGTACGCGTCGGCGACGAAGCTCACGGTCACCCGGATGCCGGCGACGTCGGTGATCTGCTCGCGGATCACCGAGAAGTCGGGATCGATGCCCTTGCGCGCGACCTTCTCGGCGAGACTGTCGGGCGTCTTCACGCGGCTCGAGACGTGCTCGATCGGGTTGTAGTCGTGCATGTGCTGGAACTCGTCCCGCAGGATCGCGATCTTGGTCTCGACCTCCTGGAGCCCGAATCGGTATTCCAGCAGGAAGCGCTGGAACTCGTCGCGCAGAGCCCGCATCTCGTCGAGGGTCGCGGAGAAGGAGGACTCATCGAACGAGATCGTCATGCCCGCCACGGTAGGTCGCGCGCCTACGAGGTCACTGGGAGCGTGGATGCCGCCTCCCGGCGCTGCGCGGCGAGTCGTTCGACCTCGGCCACCGCGTCGGCGGCGGCCGCGCGCGCCCGATCGAGGTCGCGCTCCACACCCTCGACCCGTTCGAGCAGGCGTTCGGCGTGCTCCTGGGCGTGCCGCAGGCGGGAATCGATGCGCGCGAGCTCGCGTTCGGCATCCCTTCGTGCACGCTCCGCCTCTCGCGCCGCCTTCTCCGCGGCGCGCGCGGCACGCTCGGCCTCGCGCCGGCCGCGCCGCTCGGCGAGCTCATCGCCCCCGGCCCCGCCCCCCGCCCCCGCTGGGCCCTCGCCCCCAGCCCCGGCGCCGGCCCCGGCCCCGCCCCCAGCCCCGGCGCCGGCCCCGGCCCCCGCTGGGCCCGCGCCCCCATCCCCGCCCCCCGCCGGCGTTGGGGCGTTGAAATCACGTTGGGGCGCGCTGCAGCGCGCCCCAACGTCGCCCTGACGCCCCAACGCGGGGAGATCGAGGCCGCCGCCGACCGCGCCGTCGAGGTCGACCGGGTCGAGGCCCGAGGCCTCAAGAGCGCGGACGAGTCGGCCCGAGCTCACCGCGGCCGCGGCCGCGGCATCCCGCATCGCCGCGTTGAGGGTGCGCTCGACGGCGGCGGCGACGGCGGCGCTCACGGTGACGCCCCGCGCCTCGGCCAGCTCCGCGGCGTCACGGGCGAGGGCGGCGACGAGCGCGCGACGCTCCCGACCCAGTCGCGACAGCGCGGCGGCGTCGAGGTCGTCCTGCGCCTCGCGCAGCCGGTCGGCGAGGTCCAGTGCCTCGGACAGCCGCGCTCCGCTCTCGCGCGCCAGTGCGTTCACCACCCAGGCGGCCGTCGAGGGCTTGCGCAGCGCGCGGATCTCGCCCGCCCGCCCGCGCCCCGCGTCCGCCGCCGCCGCCGTTCGCGCCGCGGTGAACTCCCCCGGCAGGAGCCCGTAGAGCCGTGCGGCCACCGCCTCGAGGGAGTCATCGCTCATGGCGTCATTCTCGCGCGGCCTCGTCGGGCAGTCGCGGCACGACGATGATGACGACATCCTGCACGCGCCAGTCCAACTCGACCACGCCGCGTCGAGCGCGCTCGATCCGCGCCACCGATACGCGCGCCCAGCGCGGAACGACGAAGACCTCGACGTGGAAGACATGGCCCATGTCGCGCATCCGCAGCGCGGACTCGCGCACCCACGGCAGGGTGTTCACCGCGCGGAGGATCTCACCGATGAGGGGTTCGGGCTCGCCTTCGTCGTAGGTGCGGGCGCGCTGATCCATCAGGTCGACGACCGCCGATCGCGAGTTCTTGATGCCGTCCCACACGATGCCGATCGAGATGAACAGCGCCGCGACGCCGTCGAGCCACCACCAGCCGATGCCGATCCCCAGCACTCCGACGATCGAGGCGGCATTCGTCGTCCAGTCCGCCTTGGCCATGTCGGCGTCGGCGAAGAGCACCTTGTTGTGCAGCACGGGCGCGATACGCGCCTTGGCGGGGCCGTAGAAGAGCGGGCCGACGACGATGAGAGCCATCACTCCCACCATGAACCAACCCAGCCACACGGTGACCCCGAAGACCTGCACCGTGCCGATCGTGGGATGCTCAGCCCGCACGAGTCCCAGAATCGACTCGACCGCGAGGCTCCCGCCGATCGCGAAGAGCGCGACCCCCGCCACGAGATGCCCGACGCCCATGGCGCGGTGCAGACCGTACGGGAAGGCCCGCGTCGGCCGGCGCCGGATCAGCAGAAGGGCGACCAGGAACGAGATCTGCGGGACGAGCGAGAGCATGTCCTCGATCCAGGCCGTCTTCATCGCCTGCGAATTGCCCACGACGAGGGCGATGAGGGCGATCGTCACCGTCGTGTAGGCGATCGTGAACCACTCCAGGCGCACGGCCTTGCGCAGCGCCTGGCGCTGCTCGGCCGGCAGGTCGGTGCGGCCCAGGGTCTTCACGAGCCGAGCTCCCCGTCGAGGTGCCGCTCGAGCGCAGAGAGCAACGCGTTCTCGCCGAGAGGAACGAGCATCACGATCGCACGCCCCGAGGCTCCCGGGATCTGGGGGTACCCGCGGGTCGCACCGACACGATCGGTCCACGGAGTCGCATCAGTCATCCCGCCCACGGCCAGGTCGATCCGTCCCGCCTCGAGATCGGCGACGAGGTCCTCTTCGCTCCCTGTGAACCACTCGAGGTCCGCGTCGATGCCGCTCGCGAACGAGCCGACGAGGTCGGCAAGGGGCCCCGACATCCGCCCGTCGTCCTCGGCGATCAGTCCCGCACTCGGGGAGGCTCCCACCCGCAGGAGGCCGCCCGAGACGCGGTCGAGCGTGCCGTCGGGATCGGCGGGGATGGTGAGGCCGCACGCGGCGAGGGCGAACGCGAGCATCCCCGCGAGAAGAGCGGCGAGGACCCGGCGTGCACGCCGCGCACCCGCCCGCCCCGCCCGCACCCCGGCCATCGTGGGCCGCCTACAGCGGCTTGCCGCCGGTGACCGGCAGCACCGCGCCCGAGACGTAGGAGGCGGCCTCCGAGGCGAGGTAGACGTAGGCGCCGGCGAGCTCGGCGGGCTGCCCGGCGCGGCCGAGCGGGGCGTCCTGCCCGAAGGTCGCGAGGCGCTCGGCGTCCCACCCCGTCGCCGGGATCAGGGGTGTCCAGATCGGCCCCGGCGCCACGGCGTTCACGCGGACGCCCTTCTCGCCGAGTTCCTCGGCCAGCGCCTTGACGAACGCGACCTGCGCCGCCTTGGTCATGGCGTAGTCGATCAGCCCCGGCGAAGGCGAGAACGCCTGCACCGACGAGGTCACGATGATCGACGCCCCCGCGCGCAGCCTCGGCACGGCGGCTCGGGCGGTGAACAGCAGTCCGTACAGGTTCGTGCGGAACACCCGGTCGAACTCGTCGGTGGGCAGGCTCTCGAAGCTCTCGCGGTCCTTCTGGTAGGCGGCGTTGAGCACGACGATGTCGAGTCCGCCGAGACGGTCGATCGTGTCGTCGACGATCGACGTCGCGAACACCTCCTCGCGCACATCGCCCGCGAACGCCGCCCCCCGCACTCCCGCGGCCTCGATCAGAGAGACGGTGGATGCCGCATCCTCGGCCTCTTCGGGCATGTGGGCGATCGCGACGTCGGCGCCTTCGCGCGCGAAGGCGATCGCGACGGCCCGTCCGATGCCGGAGTCGCCTCCCGTGATCAGGGCGCGGCGTCCCGCGAGACGTCCGTGCCCCGTGTACGACGCCTCGCCGTGATCGGGCATCGGATCGGTCGCGCGGGTGAGCCCGGGCTGCTCCTGCTCCTGCGGCGGAAAGCCGTCGCTGCGGTGCTTGTCGGTGGGGTCGTGGGTGGCGGCGTTGTCGTCGTTCGACATGGGGTCTCCTTGCGAGGTCATCGGTCATCGACGTTACGAGCCGCGGTCCCGGTTCCCGAGGCACTTGACAGCCACCCCGCACCGGGCGTAGAACGCTGCCGTCCTACCACCCCGCGGCGTGACTGACAATCCCCGGGAGCGAGAATCTGTGCGGTCATACCGTGGAGCCGACCACGATGCGGCGCCCGCTCCGGCGCGCCGCGGAAGGAGATCAAGACATGGCCACCACCACGAAGACCCCCACCAACGGCGCATCCACCAAGGGCCGGCGTCGCCCGAGCCGCGGCGCCGCGCTGACCACGGAGCAGAACGCCGAAAGCGGCTTCCGCGCGTCGAAAGAGCTCAGCGACAACATGCAGAGGGTGCTCGTCGACCTCATCGAGCTGTCGCTGCAGGGCAAGCAGGCGCACTGGAACGTCGTCGGGGCGAACTTCCGCGACATGCATCTGCAGCTGGACGAGATCATCGAGGCGGCCCGCACCTACAGCGATCAGGTCGCCGAGCGCATGCGCGCGCTGCATGCGCTCCCGGACGGCCGCTCCGACACCGTCGCCGAGACGACGACGCTGCCCGAGTTCCCGCACGGCGAGGTCTCCACCGCCGAGACGATCGATCTGGTCACCGAGCGCCTGGATGCCGTCATCTCGACGGTGCGCGAGGTGCACGACCCCATCGACGACGAGGACCCGACGACCGCCGACATCCTGCACGGGGTGCTCGAGGGGCTCGAGCAGTTCTCGTGGATGGTGAGCGCCGAGAAGCGCACACCCGCACGGTGACGACCGTGTCCATGCCCCCGGCGGAGGCGCCCGCGGGCGCGCCGCCGGGGGTCTCACCCGTCGTCCTCGATGCCGGCGGCGAGCACCCGCTCGCCGCCGCGTTCGCCCACGAGCTCGAGACCCTGATCTGGTTCGGCGAGCACGTCGACGCCACGATCGACCTCGCCGTCGAACTCGGGCGCCGCGCCCCCGCGCCCGCCGCGGGACGCACCGCCGACCTGTGGTCGACCCTCGCCACCGCGTCCCGGGCCGATGTCGCCGGCGCCCGCGTCATCGAGCCGCACCTGGACGCCCTCGCGATCCTCAGCGAGGCTCGCGCGCACGGGGTCGACGTCGACGCGGCGCTGCACACGATGGGCGCCGGACGGGATTCGTCGTGGGGCGTCTTCGCCGCGGAGGGCCCGGGAACCCGCCTCGAGGCATCGCCCGCGCCGGAGGGTGGGTGGATGCTGTCGGGAACCAAGCCGTGGTGCTCGCTCGCCGCGCGGCTCACCCACGCGCTCGTGACCGCGTGGGTCTCGCCCGGCGATCGGGCACTGTTCGCGGTGCCGCTGCGGCACGCGGGCGTGCACGCCCAGCGCGCGCCCTGGTTCTCGCGGGGGCTCGCCCAGATCGTCAGCGCGCCGGTCGACTTCGACGAGGTCCCGGCCGCACCGATCGGCGAGCCGGGCTGGTACCTCGAGCGTCCCGGATTCGCGTGGGGCGGCATCGGGGTCGCCGCGGCATGGTGGGGCGGGGCCCTGCCCCTGCGCGACGCATTGGCGGCGGCCGCTGCTGATGATCGGGCCGATCAGTTCGCCGCGATCGCGCTCGGCGACGCCGACGCGCGCCTCTGGGCCGCGCAGTCCGCCCTGGCCCGCGCGGCGGCGATGATCGACGCCGCGGCGGACCATTCGCCGCTCACCCGGACGCAGGGGCGCATCCTCGTCGAACGGACGCGGGCGGTCGTCGCCGACGCCGTCGAGCGCGTGCTGGATCTCACCGACCGCGCACTCGGCCCCCGTCCCCTCACGACGAACGAGGCGCACGCCCGCCGCGTGGCAGATCTCCGCGTCTACCTCCGGCAGCACCACGGCGAGCGGGATCTCGCCCGGCTCGGCATGGCACTGGCCGCCGCCCCCGACGGGGTCGGAACACGCGCGTGACGATCACCTTCGACCATCGCGATGCCGGAACGTCGGAGGACCGCTGGCGCAGCATCCGACCCTGGCGCGATGCGGCCCCGCTCGACACCGACATCGACGCCCTCGTCGTGCTCGCCGCCCACCCCGACGACGAGACGCTGGGCGCGGCGGGGTTCATCGCGCTCGCGGCGGCGCGGGGCATTCCCGTGACCGTCATCGTCGCCACGGACGGCGACGCCTCGCACCCGGCCTCGCCCACCTTTCCGGCACGCGCGCTCGCCCGTGCCCGCCGGCTCGAGGTCGCCGCCGCCCTCGACATGCTCGCCCCGGGCGCCGCGCTGATCTTTCTCGGGGTGGCCGACGGCGCCCTGCGCGAGAGACGCTCGCGCCTGTCGACGCTGCTCGCCGGGATGCTGGGGGCCGTCGCCGCCGATCACGACCCCGCCCGCGTGCTCGTCGCCGCAACCTGGCGGGGAGACGGCCACCGGGACCATCGCGTGCTCGGCGAGGTCGCCGCCGAGGTGGCTCGCGATCGGGGCGCGAGGTTTGTGGAATACCCGATCTGGATGTGGCACTGGGGCGACCCGGACGAGCCCGAGGCGATCGCCGCCGACCGCTGGCTGACACTGCCCCTGGACCCGCATACGACCGCGCTGAAACGGCGCGCACTCTCGGTGCACACCACGCAGATCCGGCCGCTCTCTCCGGCCCCGGGGGACGAGGCCGTGCTGCATCCGGGCATGCGCGCGCATTTCGAGCGTGACGTCGAGGTCTTCGTCGGTCCCCCGACGGAGGGCGGCGCCACCGGGTCGCTGCGCGCGGCCGTCGCCGAACCCGCCGGCGGCGACCGCGAGAGCACCCCGGCCGCGCACTTCGACGACTTCTACGCCCGCCACGACGACCCGTGGGGATTCGAGACGCGCTGGTACGAGCAGCGTAAGCGCGACCTGCTGATCGCGGCTCTGCCCCGACCCCGCGCGGTTCGTGCCCTCGAGATCGGCTGTGCCACCGGCATCCTGACCGCGCGCCTGGCCGAGCGCTGCGACGCCCTCGTCGCCGTCGATGTCGCCGACGAGGCCGTACGACGTGCCCGGAAGCGGCTCGGCGAGCGCGCCCATGTGGATGTGCGGCGCGCAGCCCTGCCGGCGCAGTGGCCGACCGGCTCGTTCGATCTGATCGTGCTGTCCGAGGTCGGCTACTACTGGAGCCCGCGCGACCGGCGCACCGCCCTGGAGCGCATCGACCGCTCGCTCACCCGTGACGGCGTGCTGGTGACCTGTCACTGGCGGCACCCGGTCGCGGAGTACCCGGCGACCGGCGACGAGGTGCACCAGGACATCCTCGAGGCCGGATTCGTGAGCACACTCGCGCGACACGAAGAGGAGGACTTCGTGCTGGAGGTGCTCGTCCGCGAGGGGACCGGCTCGGTCGCGCGCGAGAGCGGGGTCATCGCGTGAGATCCGACCGCGTCGAGGCGATCGCCGTGATCGTGCCCGCCCACGACGAGGAACAGCTGCTCGACAACGCGCTCGTCTCGATCCGTGCCGCCGTCGACGCCGTCGCCGGCGCGGGGCTGTGCGCGTCGATCCACCTCGTGCTGGACGCCTGCACCGACAGATCGGCGGCTCTCGCGCGGGCGCACGCCGCCGATGATCTCGAGGTGCTGGTGGTCGAGGCGCGCTGCGTGGGCGCCGCGCGCGCGGCCGGGGTGGCAGCCGCCCTCGCACGCCACGCCGGTACACCGCTCGCCTCCCTGTGGACGGCGCACACCGACGCCGACTCGGTCGTGCCCGCGCACTGGCTTGCTCACCAGCTCGACCTCGCCCGCGCCGGCGCCGACATCGTCGTGGGCACCGTGCGCCCCGACTTCCGCGACCTCACCCCCGAGCAGGTCGCCGCCTGGGGCGCGACCCACACCCCGGGCGTCGCCAACGGGCACGTGCACGGCGCCAATCTCGGGATGCGCGCGTCGATCCTCACGGCCGCGGGTGGGTTCGAACCCGTCTGCGAGCACGAGGATGTCTCGCTCGTCGAGCGCGCGATCGCCGTGGGCGGGCGGGTGACGGCATCCGATCTCGCGTGGGTGCGCACGAGCGGACGGCCCGTCGGGCGCACCGCCGGCGGGTATGCCGGGTACCTGCGCGAGCAGCTGATCCCCCTCGCGCGGGCCGCGGGCGAGAGGATGGGCGCATGATCGACATGGATCGGATCGGCGCGCGGGCACGGGATGCCGGCATCCGTGTCGCCGTCGCGGAGTCGCTCACCTGCGGACTGCTCGCCTCGCGCATCGGACGCGCGGAGCGTGCAGGCGAATGGTTCGCCGGCGGCGTGGTGGCCTACCAGACGCGGACGAAACAGAGGGTGCTCGGTGTCGCCGAGGGGCTGGATCCCGTGTCGGCCGCGTGTGCCGAGCAGCTCGCCGCGGGCATGCATCGCCTGCTCGACGTCGACCTCGCGATCGCCGTGACCGGTGTCGGCGGACCCGACCCGCAGGACGGACACGACCCCGGCACCGTCTACGTCGGCTGGTGCGATGCCTCGGGCCCGGGCAGCCGGCTCGTGATGCTCGCGGGGCCGCCCGAGCAGGTGCTCGAGGGCGCGATCGCCGCGGCGCTGACGGAGCTCGACCGGCTCGTGCGCTGACGCGCGCTGCGCTCCGCCCCCGTGACCTACCCGCGTTGGGGCGTCAGCGCGACGTTGGGGCGTCGGCGCGACGTTGCCTACCGGCGTTGGGGCGTCGGCGCGACGTTGCCTACCGGCGTTGGGGCGTCGGCGCGACGTTGGGGCGTGCTGCAGCGCGCCCCAACGTCGTTTCAACGCCCCAACGTCGCGGAACGCCCCGCGCACAGCGACGCCGCACGGCGGGTCAGATCGTGGCGACCGAGCCGGCATCGACGCGATAGTTCGACCCGTTGACGAACGACGCCCGATCCGAGCACAGGAACGCGATGACGCTCGCGACCTCCTCAGGTTCGCCGCGACGGCCGAGCTCCATGTAGGGCCGCTCCTCCGCGAGGAACGACTCGATCGCCTGCTTCGGCGACACGCCCAGCTCCGCGCCGCGCTTCTGCATCATCGCGTCGGTCATGGGCGTATGGATGAACGCCGGCGACACGGCGTTCACCAGCAGCCCCTCCGACGCGTACGACCGCGAGAGCCCTTTCGCGAGGGCCAGGATGCCGGCCTTCGCCGCGCAGTACGGAAGCTCGTCGTCGTAGGGCTGCACGGCGTCCTCCGACGCGAGCAGCACGAGACGCCCCCACCCGCCCCTGCGCAGCGACGGCAGGAACTCACGGACTAGCCGCACCGGACCGATGAGGTCGGTCTCGATCGTCTTCGTCCAGCCCTCGTCACTGATCTCGTGAAACAGCCCCTGCGCGCCCGTGACCCCCGCCGACTGGACGAGGATGTCGATGTCGCCGACAGCATCCGTCACCTGCTCGTGCAGCTCCGCGAGCGAGTCGAGGCTCGTGATGTCGGCGGCGAACGCGTGCAGACGCCCCTTCGGCGCCTTCAGCTGCGCAGCTGCGTCGTCGAGGGCGTCCTGGTCCCGGTCGCTCACGACGACCGTCGCGCCCTCCTCCAACAGCAGCCGCGCGGTGTGCCATCCGATACCCGAATCGGCGCCCGTCACGAGGGCGATGCGTCCGTCGATGCCGAGGTCCATGTGTCTACTCCTTCGTCCTGCGGGAAACGGATCGGCGCGGGGCCGGTTCAGTGCCCACGGGTCTCCGCCGCGTCCGTGAGGTCGCGGATCGTCAGCGCCGCATTGATCAAGGCCAGGTGACTCAGCGCCTGCGGCAGATTGCCCCAGAAGGCCCCGTCCTCCTCGGCGATCATCTCGGCCAGCAACCCCACGTCGTTGGGAAGCTGCACAAGCTCGTCCATGAGCGCGATCGCCTCGGCGTGCCGACCCACGCAGACGAGGGCCGTGGCCCTCCAGTAGGCGCAGGCGACGAAGGTGTGCTCCTCGCGGCGCGCGCCCGAGTAGCGATAGACGAGCGAGCCGGCAGCCAGCTCGGCGGTGATCGCATCGATGGTCGACGACATCCGCTCGCCCCGGTCGAATCCGCTCGGTGCGTGCAGCAGCACCGATGCGTCGAGCCGCGACGACCCCGGGGATATCACGTACGCGCCGATCTCCTCCGACCAGCAGTTCTGCTCGATCCACTCGCGGATGCGGTCGCGCTCCACACGCCAGCGGTCGGCGCTGCCGGCGACCTGCCCCGCCTCGGCCAGATGAACGGCATCGTTCAGCGCCTGCCAGCATCCCATCTTCGACGAGGTGTAGTGCTCCTCGTCGGGTAGCTCCCACATGCCCGCGTCGGGGCTGCGCCACAGATCGCAGGTGCGGTCGGCGATGCCGGCGAGCATGCGGCCCGTCTCGACGTCGAGCACGTTGCCGGCGTCGACGTACGTGCGACAGATCGCGAAGAGGTCGCCGTAGACCCCGAGTTGCAACTGTCCCTGTGCCGGATTTCCACTGACGACCGGGCCGATGCCGCGCCATCCCGGCCCCTCGTGCTCGAGCACCCCGTGCGGAAGATCGCCGTCGAGCGCGTAGAAGATGTGCAGATCGGGACCGTGCGCGCGGATCGTGCGCAGCAGCCACGAGATCGCCGCGTGCGTCTCCTCCCGCAGGCCGAACAGCACGAGAGCGTGCGCTGTGTACGCCAGGTCGCGCACCCAGGCGAACCGGTAGTCCCAGTTCTTGCCCCCGCGCGGGCTCTCGGGCAGCGACGTCGTCGCGGCGGCGGCGATCGCGCCGGTGGGGCTGTAGATCAGCAGCTTCAGCGCCAGCGCGCTGCGCTGCACCTGCGCCGCCCACGGCCCCTCGTACGAGAACTCGCGCGACCAGTGCCGCCAGTTCTCGATGGTGCGATCGATGCCGCGATCGACGTTGCCCGGATCCGGCAGGTGCAGCGGCTCGTCGTGCGTCGCCACGACGATGAGCAGATGACGGCTGGATGCTGTCGCCGTGAACCCGCCCGACAGCTCGGGCCCCGACGGCCCATCAGGGGTGGGCTCGTGCGGTCCGTGCTCGCAGCCCACGACCGCGATCGTGGCCTCGCCCGAGCGGATGATCGCGCCCTCGGCGCTCTGCTCGATCCAGGGCGATGCCGTGCCGAGCACCGTGCCGGGACGCACACGCCACGCGAAGCCGACTTCGCCCTCGACGCCATCGACGCGTCGGGCGAGCTCGGCCCAGGGCAGTCGTCCGGCGACTCCGGTCACGAGCGCGTCCGTGACCGTCGCGCGGCCCGTCGGGGTGGTGAAGGTCGTCTGCAGCACGTTCGTGTTCGCGACGTACCTGCGCGTCGAGCGCAA
>NZ_QFPF01000001.1 GCF_003248605.1 Microbacterium sp. | reverse complement strand
GGACCCGGTAAGGGTAGACGTCTTCGAGGAGCTCGCTGCGGGCGACGACCGCGGCCCAGTAGCTCGGGAAGGTCGAGATCTCCACGAGCTTGCCGCCGGCGGCGAGGCGCTTGTCGGCGGCGCGATCGCGGTCGGTGCGGGCCATGCGGACGGTGAGGACCGGCATGTCCTTGATCTTGATGATTGCGAGATCCCACTGCTCGAGGTAGCCCTTGTATCCCCACAGCGCGACGGCGTTCTTGGGGTCGGATGAGATTTTGGTCACGGCGCTGCGGGCGTAGACGAGATCTTTCCGCTCCTGCTCGAAGGCGCCCTGTGGGGGGCGGACGAGGCTGATGACGTGTCCGATCCGGCGCGGTGGCACGCCGTCACGGATCCATCGGCGGATGGTGCCCTCGGAGACGCCGAACGTCTCCGAGGCGGTGCCAGCGTCGACGTGGCCGAGTCGGTTGAAGCTGCCGAGGGCTGCGCCCATGACTTGGCCGAGCTTGCGGGCGCCCCAGGCCTTCTCGAGTGCTTCGACGTTGGCGCTTTCGGGGGTGAACCAGAGCGGGGCGGGGTCGATGTAGGTCGACGAGACGTCCATGACCAACCTCCTACCTAGTGAATGTGACATTCACAGCATAGGCGACGTCGGCAGTCGTGGTCAACGACGCGCGGGTGCCCGTGCTGTCGCTGCGGCCTACTTTCCGCGGAACCGGAGAACGTGCCCGACGAAGGCTGAGCCGGTCTCGTCGTACAGCTTCTTGAGCGCCGGAGTGGAGACGGAGAGGTTCTCCGTCTTCGGCAGGTTGAGGTCGTCGAAGAGGGCGCTCTGCAGCTGCTCTCGGCTGCGCAGGTTGATCTCGCGGCCGAGCTCGACGTAGGCCTGCTTCGCGGCTTCCTCCTGCTCGGTGTTGCCGGCGGTCTCCTCGAGGCGCTGCTTGATGAATGCGTCGGCATCCTTCTTGTGGAACAGCGGCGAGCGTGCGCCCTCGGGGAGCGCGGACTTGGGGAAGCCTTCTTTGCGCTGCTTGGTGCCGGTGGCGTAGACGCGCACGGTCTGCTGAGAGACGTTGAGCTTCTCGGCGATGTAGGCGTAGTCGACGAGCTCGGGCATGGTGGCTGCCATCGGCTGGTCCTTTCTCTGATCGTCAGTCCGGTCACGCCTGATAAAAGCGTGACATTCACTACATAGAGCGTATCGCGCGGGTCGACGGATTCGAGCAACGGCGCGGGTGGGAGCTAGGCGGTGGGAGGGATGGATCGCCTCGCGGAGGCCGGCGGCATCAGCGCCACTCGACGCCCTTGATGCCGTGGAACTGCCAGCCGTCGACGTAGCGGGTGTCGTAGATGCCGGTGAGGTAGTCGGTGGCTCCGGCGTCGCCGCCCTGCACCCATGCGTCGTAGAGCTGCTGCTGCTCGAACGGGGACATGTCGAGGTTGCTGAACCGCTCGGCGACGTACTTCTTGTCGTTGGGGTCGGAGGAGGGGCCCTGCAGGGCGTTGATGCGGATGGTGCGCTGCCGGTTGGGGAGCTGCGCCTGTACGCGCTTTGCGAGCTGCCCGCGGCCGCGCTGGGTGGTCACGGACTGGCGGACGCGCTTGGTGATCTCCTTGGTGATCGCGGCACGCGGGTTCTGCGCGCCGCGGATCCAGCGCTGGACGGTGCCTTGGGAGACACCGAGCTTCTTGGCGGCGAGGCCGGTCGCGATCGGGAAGCGGTCGCTCTTGCCAGGGAAGAGGAACCGGAGCATGGCGCGGGTGTCGGGGTGCTCGGCGGTGTAGTCGGGGATCTTCTGCCCGGTGAGGCCCTCGAACATCGCTTTCATCTGGCGGGCTTGGGCGCCCTTGCTCACTGCCATCAGATCAGCTCCTCGAGGTATTTCTTGCCCTTGTAGGAGCCGTCACAGTTGAGGAACTCGGCGTGATGCGCGAGCGGGTCGGATCCTTCGTACTTGTATTGCCCCAGGCCGCGGCCGAACCAGGCGGGGTCTCCCGGCCAGGCCTCGAGCGGGTCGATGTGGTCGCTGGTGTAGACGACGGTGTCCTTCTCGATCGCGACGGGCCACCGGCCGGTGCGCTCGGCGTTGGCGAGGACGCGGCGGATGATGTTGGCGCGGGACTTGGCGACGATCATGTCGTGGCGGTGCGGGGCCCACACGGCGAGGGTGTCGTGGTCGCCGCGGTAGTCGAGCATGCCGATCGCGGCGGCGTAGACGATCTTGAGCAGGTCGCGGGCGGCCTGGTCGTCAACGTCGGTGGTGTCGAGGGTGGTGCGGGCGTCGCGGATGCGCTTGTACCAGGCTTCGAAGACCTTGGCCTTGCGATCCCACAGCCAGGCTTCGTGGATCTCGAGCTCGAGGCCCATCTCGCTCGCGAGCTCGAGGGTGGGTGTGCTGGCCCAGATCTGAGACCCGGCGAACCCTTCGCGGACGATGCCCTGCGCGGCGAAGATGTCGGGCATGAGCCAGCTGCCCGGTTCGGGGGCGGTGATCAGCCAGTAGCCGGGCTTGTTCGTGGCCTTGGTGAACTGCAGCGGCCCGTCGTAGTGGGTGGGCGCGCCGACGCCGACCTCGGTGCTTGCAGCGGCGAGGTAGGAACCTCCCCGGTCGAACCCGTGCGCCCACTTCTGCTCGATCTCGTCGCCGAAGAGCTTGCGCTGCCAGTTGAAGTCGCCCTCGGCCATCATCTGGTCCTTGACGGGCGCAGGCCGGTCCTGCGGGTAGTAGATCTCGTCGTGCTTGTCGCGGGGCAGCAGTGCGCGCATGAGCTTGGTGCCGGTAGTGCCAGCGCTGCTGCGGTAGGGGAACTTGAGCGCCGCGGTGAACTTGCCCAGGCGGCGGGCGATCGTGGCCGGGTCTGGGTCGCCGTCGAGGATCGTGCTGATGAAGCGGAAGTCCTGGGCGGGCAGGAGCGCGATGTGCGCACCGATGCCGCGGTTGTCCTCGCGCCACACGTCGATGCTGCCGGTCATGGAGCCGTCACCGCTGAGCGAGAATCCGGCCTCGGTCGCCAGGGTGATGAACGGGTGCCCCTTGGTGGCCTCGCGCAGCAGCTTGCCGTAGTCGGAGTCGGTGGATTCGGGCAGGGTGTCCAGCGGGAGGCCGAGCGCGAGGGCGGCTTCCATCGTGAGGTAGATCTGGCCGCGCTCGGTCTTGCGTGCACCGTTCGTGCCCTGGTTGATGCGGGTGCCCAGGTTCAGGTCGGTGGCCAGCTGCGCGAGCTGGCCGGCGTGCTCGAGCTGACCGCGGATGGTGATCAGCTCACCCGTGGACAGCCAGAGCCCGTCCGTGTGGAGCACGCCCAGCGGTGCACGGAAGTCCTCGGCCGACGTCGTGGTGCTCGGACGTGCGGGCGCGGTCGGGACGGGGGAATCTGCAGCTGCAGGCTGCTCGGGCTCGGGCTCGGGCTCGGGCTCGGGCTCGGCCGGGGCCGGCGGTGCCGACTGCGGGGTCTGCTCCGCCGGCTGAGTGGGCGTGGGCGCTTCGTCGACGGTCGGGGCGTCGAACAGCGCCGGGAAGTCCACGGGCGAGTCGTCCGGGCCTGCTCCCCCGTCTCCGCTGGTGGGTCCGCCGGAGGGCTCATCGGGGTTGCTGCCGGTGAGGGCTGACAGTGGGATGTCCCACACGCGGTGCTGCATTGAGCGTCCGGTGCGCCGGACGACGCTGCGCTTGCCGGCGCCGTCGACGAGGAGCCACCCGTGGGAGAGCATCGACGAGGACAGTGAGGTCTTGGTGTCGCTGAATGCTTCGTCGGCGCGCTGTGACATCTGGCGGGCGACGGCGATGGCGGTGGTCGGGAAAAGGTAGAGGCGCTGGTCGCGGATGATGCCGACGCGCTGGCCGTTGGGGCGCCACTGCGGGTGCATGCCGGTGGACTGGTCGGTCCATCCCAGCGAGCTCGCGTCTTCGGGGACTGCGCCGTCCATGCCGGCCAGGTGGGCGTTGCCGTTGGCGATCGCCTCGCGCAGGTACTCCATCAGCTGCTCGGCGGGGTCGGATGCGGACGAGTCCTGCAGGCTGATCGCCTCTGCGATGCCGGCACGCGCCCAGGCGTAGAAGTCCTTGGCCTCTTCGGCGGTGATGACGTCGAGGTCGCGGAGCATCATCAGCATGATCACGATGCCGCGGTCCAGGACCACGGCGGATTGCACGAGGCGGTCGTGGAGGCCGGCGTGCCCGTTCTGGCTGGGGATGGTCTTGCGCCAGTATGCCTGCGTGCACAGGCGGTGATCGCTGTCCTCCTCGGCCTCGGTGAAGTCCTTGACGAGCTGCTGCCGCCGCGCCGCGGTCCACTGCACGAGCGACGAGCCGATGAGGGCGCGGGCGTGGCGGGCGCGGCGGGACTCGAGGCGCCCGAAGATCTCGCCGCCGTTCTTGAGAGTGGCGGGGTCCAACGGCAGGTTGACGATGCGGGAGTCGGCGGAGCCCTGGGCGGACAGCTCGCCGGACGTGATGATGCTGGCAAGGATCGGACGGTCGGCCTCGGCGCCGCCGCGCTGCTTGCCGCGGATGCGTCCGATGCCGTTGAACACGGTGCGGCCGAGGGTGCTGATGCGGCGGATCGCGTCGCTGGCGTTGCCGTCCGGGGCGAAGTCATCGACAATCACCGGGACGTTGCTGATCGCGGAGAGGGTGCGCTGCAGGCCGATTGCGGTGGATCCGCCGGCAGCGCCGGAGATCAGGCCCTTGGTGTTGTGGGTGAGGTTCGGGGCGAAGTACTGCACGGCCAGACGGCTATGGGAGGTCTTGTAGGACGCGAACCCGCCCACCAGGTGCAGCAGGATCGGGCCGGGCAGGACCGGGGCGGTCCAGGAGTGGCCGAGCAGGGGGGCGATCACGCGGGCCGGGAGCTCAGATTCGCGCAGCGCCACGGTGCCGTCGATCCATGCCTGACGCAGCGCGTCGCGGTCTGTGGTGGGGGCGGGCATTGCATAGATGTCGGAGGTCTTTGCCACGTCCACGTCGACGTCGACCGCGCCGCCCTTGGCGATCGCGCCTGCGGCGTGTACGAAGTAGTCGCCGGTTTCGGCGGTGCGCCATCCGACCGTGGTGTGGACGATGCTGTTGTTCCGCGGCGGTTTGATCGCGTTCATCGCATCCCACGCCTGATCCGCGCCGCGGCGGCTGTTCGACTCGAGGAACCCCGGCCAGGGCATCGCCTTTGACCATGACCCGTCGCGGATCTGGTCTTCGGTGTACTTCAGGGTGACCGACTCGGTCTTGAACTGGCCCGTGTCCGGGTCGCGGGTCGGGTAGCCGCGGTCGTTCGGAACCCACCGGGAGAACTTGATCACGTACAGGTGCGGGGGTCGGGCGATCTCATTGTCGGTGCCGTCGTCCTCGATGGCGACGGTCTGGACCTCCGCCCACCCGCGCATGACTCGGAAGTACTTGTCGTCCTCGTCGCCAGGGGTGTGCTTGATGAGCACGGTCTGCCCCTCGACGACGTCGTAGTGGTTGCCCTGGATGAACGGGCGCTTCTCGGGCTGGTCCTCGGGGTTGTCGTTCCCGAAGAACACTCCCCCGTTGCCGCCTCCGCTGCCGGTCTGTGTGCGGGGTGCGGCAGGGGTGATCTCGACGGTCTCAGCCGGCGGCTGCTCGTCGACGTCGGGACGGATCGCGACGATCGACGAAGCGACCGCCTGGGGCACGTCGAGGCCCGCGACGATGTAGGTGTCGCGGGCGATCCGCGCACCCTCGGCGACCGCGGCCGCGTACTCCTGCAGGGCGGTGCGGCCGCGGTCGCCGAGCTGCTCCGCATCCAGGCCCGGGTCGATCGCTTTGATCCGTTCGAGGCGGTTGAGTGACTCCCGCGCCCATGCCTCGGCGTGCTGCTCGGAAGTCGCCCGGTCCTGCTGGCTCTGCTCGAGCTGTGCGGTCGCTTCCTTGAGGCACACCGCAACGCCGGTGCGCCCGTGCACGAGCTTGTCGGCCTCGGCCGCGGCGACGATCGCACGGGCGTCGTCGACGGTGATCTCGACGAGCGTGGCGACCGTTCCACCAGCGTCCATGTGGTCGGTGAAGTCCGACTTGCGATCGTCGAGGTTGGGCAGGAAGATCCGCGCCGGGATGCCGAGCTCGGCCAGCTGCGCACCGACACCCGCAGCACGCTGTGCGCCGGCGGGATCGTTGTCGACGACCAGGTTGACCGAGGCGCCCCGGAAGTGCTCGAGCAGCTCGGCGGGGAAAGCCGTAGCGCCGCCAGCGTTCGTGGTCGCGGCCAGGCCCTCGGCGATCGCGCTGTCCGCGTCCTTCTCCCCCTCGAGCAGCCACACATCCCCGCCGGCGGCGACCGCTGCGCGGATCGCGGCGAGGTTGTAGAGCAGGGGGGCGAAGCCTTCCGGCTTGCGCTTGACCCACCGGCCGTTGGCGCCGCGGTAGCTCTGGGTGAACCGCTTGTGCCGCTGCCCGTCCAGGGGGGTCTCTTCGCGGTGGACCCGCTGCAGGACGACGCCGCTGTCGTCGACGTACTCGTAGACCTTCACCTGGCGCCACGTCGCGCCCGTCAGGTCCGGGGTCTTGGGGGCGAGCTCATCCTGCGTCAGCCGCGGCGGCAGCGAAGGCCGCTTCGCCCTCGGGGTGCGCTGACTGGTGCGGCGGTCGGCGGGCAGTGGCGCGTCGAACAGGTCACTGACGGTCAGGCCGATCGCGCCGCACACGTCACGGAGGTCGAAGGCATCACCGCAGCCGAAGCAGTGCATCATCACCTTGCCGCCGGCCCGGTCGTAACGGATGCTCAGCGACGGCATCGCGTCACCGTGCACGGGGCACAGCGCCATGTGCTGGCTCCCGTTGCGGCGAGGCTTCCACCCACCGCGCTCGAGCGCCTCGAGAACGCGGTCCATGGAGTTCGTAGCCGTCGCCGTGCCGGTGTACTCAAGCGTCATCGCTGCAGCACACCCCCTCGGGTGCACGCTGCATCGCCCAGCGGGTGCGACACGACGGCCACACCAACGCTAGACATCCGCAATATCGCGGCTATAATCATGAACGTCCTAACTGACGAACTCTGATGCAGCATCAGAAATCTGATCAGCCTCTTGCAGGAGGCTGTGACCCAAAAGCACTCAAGACCCCCGATGGTTTGCAGACCAGAGGGGGTCGAGTCGTTTATGCCGATCGTGGCAACTCAAGCTCCTGTTCTGTCGCACGGATAGCACGCTCATGCTCGGCCTTCTTGAGCTCGTCCTGGACGTAGTCAGGGATCTCGAGGCCGGCCTGCTTGGAAACAGCCAGCGCGAGCCAGCTGCTGAGAGGGATTCCTGCTTCCTCGGCGAGGCGCTCAAGAATCGGTTGATACGCCTGCGGGTACCGCACGGTGCTCGTCGCACGAGGGCCGTAGTTGCGGCGTCCCGGCTTGTTAGCTGTCGCTGGCATGTCCCCGTTCTAGCACGATCCTGAATCAGAATCACGGATTGCCGCGAAGTGTCCCGCCGCCGTGTCTTCTCGCCCATGTCAGGTATAGGCCCAACCTCGGACCCTTCGCGGACATCGGTTCCCGGAAAAAGTTCGACATCGCCGTTGGTACACCTTTCTCGCCTCGCGCGGGCGCGCATGTGTGAGGGCTTGCGCTGAAAAGGTGTACCAGGTGTACCGGAGACGGAAAATAGCCTGGTCAAGAGTCTAAAATTGCTGGTACACCTTGCCAGATCACAGGTGTACCGCGAGAAGAAAAACCCCAGATCAATGGCTTATTCGTTGGTACACCTCAAAAGTGTACCGATGCGCGTGGCGGGGCAGGTTCCCGTTACGTCTACGTTCGCACGGGATCCGTGGGGATGTCGACGGCGTCGCTTCGAGAGGGGCTCTTTGGCCCCGTCGGGGAGAGATCCCGCCCTGCTGTTCGGCGTGTCGCGTTAGAGCTCGCGGTCGGTGGGGATCTTCCAGACGCGGGTCGGTTCCCCACCGATCCGCACGCTCACAGTCCCGGTCTTGGATGTGATCAGGTACAGGCGCCGCAGCGCCGCGGTGATTGCTTTGATACTGAGATTCGGGTCGCCGTGGGCGGCTCGGATGAATGGCAGCGCCTCGGTTGGCCGGATGTACAGGTAGTCGCGATCGGCACGGCCGATCACCCATTCCTTGCTGTCGCTGGCGTTGTCGGTGAGTTCTCCGCCGTTTGCGAGGAGATACCTGACGGCATCGCGCAGAGCCCAGACGATCTGGTCGTCTGGGCTGAGCCATGAGGTCGCCGGGGCAGCTGGGGTGTCGAGCCCGAGGGAGCGCAGGATCGTGTCGCCGAGGTAGAACGCTGCGCCGAGGCGGCGGGGCTTGTCGTAGTCGGGATGGCGGGCGATGTTGATCGCGTGCTCGTTGAGGTCCAGGTGGCGTGTGCTCTGTTGCAGGTAGCTCGCGATGATGCGTCGGCCGGCGGCTGCAGGTTCGCTCGACATGGCGCGTAGCGGTTGAACGCTGCGCGGTCTCTGGGGCAGCTCGATCGTGATGGAGCGATTCGCGCTGAGTGGCTGGATTGTCTGAGAGCTGGCGACGATCAGGGCGGATGCTTTGCTGAGTGGGGTTGAGAACGAGATGAAGCTCTCTACCTCGATCTCGTCGAGCCCGCTAAGGGGAGAGCGGGGGCTGACGTGGGGGGCGCTGTTGAGGACGAGTGGCTTGTTGGGGACTACGGCACGGCGGATCCCGGCGAACGTGAGTGGGTCGATGCGTGGTCGTTCGACTTCACCGGCGAGCTCGGCGAGCGCATCGGCAAGGGTGTCTCTTGTCGATGGTGTTCCGCCGACGATGAAGATCGGGGTGGGGAGGGGCTCGATGTGTGAGTAGGCGATCGCGCGGATGAGCCTGTCGGCGTGGAGGGGGAATGCTTCGCGCAGGGGCTCGATCCCTGCGGCCCAGGCGCTTCGCGCGTGAGCTGCAGGGATCGGGTCGGTGGCGAGTGCGTCCATGGTCAGGTGTCGGCGTCTGTGTCTGTGCGGATGGCGATGAGCTCGTGGCCTTCGGGGATCTGTGTCTCAAGCAGCTCGCGCGCCTCCTGGTAGCTGCTTGCCTCGACGGTGATCCGCTCGGTGGCGGTGCTGCGGATGGTCCCAATGACACGCATGGCGCGGACCTTAGTCGGTGTCTCCGACATCGACGCGCTCGTACTCCGAGACCCGCTCGCCAGAGTCGGCCGCGATCTCGGATGACATGATCTCAGCGCTCATCCCGTCCAGGCCTTGGTCGATGAACTGCTCGTACAGCTCGGCCTCGAGCGGTCCCCGGCGGCTCATGCGCTGGCCTGCAGATGCCGTTGCACGTACTCGTCGAGTGCTGCCCGGACGACGTCGGAGTCGCTCTTCATCCCCAGTTGGGCGCGCAGCTGGTCGACTTCGCGCTTGCGGGTCGGGGTGACGCGGGTGCGGATCGTCGGGGAGGAGCCGGCGCCTGCTGCCGTCCCTCCCACGCGGGGCCGTCCGCCGACCGCTCGTGCGACGGCCTGTGTGCTTCCGAGGGCGTCGAGGAGCATCTGCTGCCCGATGGCTGCCGCGTCGGCGCCGTGGGCGCTCTCCCCCGGCGTCGACGCGCCGGTGGGCTGTTCCTCGAGCGCCGCGAGGTCGGCGTAGCGTTCCTGGTCCTTCTTGTTGAGGGTCATCCGATCTCCTCCTCCATCTGTCGGCGGTAGTAGGCGCCCAGCGGCATGACGTGGTAGACGACGAAGTTGCCGCCGGGCTTGAGTTCAATGAGCACTTCGATCAGCCGATCAGTCTGCGCGTGTTGCGGGCCGACGAAGACGCGACGCTGGTTGCGGGAGTCTCCTTCGTTGATCTTGACCTTGGTGCTCGTATAGATCGCGTTCTGCATGGCGTAGAGCGCATCGGCGTGGGGAATGTCGTGCTTGTCAGCTGACTTCGGCCACTCGATCCCCATACAGGTATTGTGCCACAAAACGTAGCCCCAGGGAAGGTCGCCTGTGGAGAGATAGCCCGCGCGATCGGGCCGGGGGCGTAGCGTCGCGGAATGGTCGACGACGGACTGGCGATCGGCGTTCAGCCGCACTGCTGCGGCGTAGTGATGCGCGATCGCCCCGGCGTGCTGGTGTGCGTGGTGTGCAGCCGCGAGGACGTGCTGCGAACGGTTCCCGCTCCCCCGGTCTTTGTCGGCGCGAGCATCCATGGAGGGTGACCCCTACCTCGAGCTCGTCGTGACCTCGATGAGACGGGGGGCGATCGCTGCCGGCGCCGGCGTGATCGGGTGCTCGCTGAACTCGGCCGGCCCGGCTTCACGCCAGATGATCCGTCGCTCGCTGCACCAGGCGCAATGCCCTGCCCAGTGGTACGGATCGGCGTTGTGCAGCCTGGTGCGCAGCGGCACCGCGTAGGGGCTCTGGATGCCGGCGCGCCACCGGATGTGCGGGCGGATCTCGGCCGCGGCAAGGTACAGGCGCCGGCCGATGCCGAGACCCGCGTACAGCTCCCATCGGTTGCCGTCATCGTGGGGGTTGTCGGGGTTGATCGACGGGATGTCGTAGGGCTTGGAGAACACGTCGCCGAACCCGTCGACAGGATCAACGGCGAAGCGGCCGCGCAGCCCGCTCGCGGCATGCTGCAGCACAACCATCGGATCCCCGTCCGGCGTCGTGGTGCGCAGCAAGTAGATCGTGGGGTCGTCGACCACACGCCTGACCCGGTCGACGTTCTCGCGCGCGATCTGCTCCGCGGCCGCGGCGGTGAGCAGCGGGTGGAGCAGCTCATCGTCACCGGCCTGCAGAACCGCCTCGGCCGCGGCTTCCTCAGCGAGGCCGGGAAGTCGCTCGAGCAGGCGCGGATGCCACTCGTTGGAGTGTCGGGAGGTTCGGGCCCAAGCGTTCGCGATCTCGGTGCGCAGCAGCTCGCGCGCCCACCGCTGCGCAACCGACTCGAGGCCATCGCTCTCCTCGAGCTCGCGGAGCCGGCCGAGCGCTCGTCGACGCGACCACCAGCCCGCGGCCGCGACCTCGCGCCGCGCATGCCGGCGATCCAGCACGCGCCGTAGGTACTCCCCCTCGGGGCTGTAGTACTCGCCCGACACTCACTCGTCCCCCGCGTCACGGGCTAGCTCGTCGGCGAAGGCCCGAGTGATCGCCGCTTCGTCGGGGAGCGCCTTCTGGTCGGCCTCGTCGAGCTGGTACCGGCTGACTGCGACCGGCGACGTTGTCGAGGCGAGCGCATAGCGGACGACTGTGTCGTTCTTGCCGGCGACCAGCAGGATCCCGAGCGTGGGAAGGTGCTTCTCACGGATGCGGTAGAGGTCGTCGACGACCGCGACGTAGAAGCCGAGCTGGCCGGCGTCTGCCGGGGTGAACTTGGTGGTCTTGAGCTCGACGACGACGTATCGCAGCTGCTCGACGTGGAAGAACAACAGGTCGATGTAGAAGTCATCGCCGTCGATCTCGACGTGCACCTGGCGACCCACGAACGCGAAAAGCGCGCCCTTTTGCGTCTGATGCAGGTTTCTGTGGGGTGCTAGGTGTCGTTGATCGTACAGCGAGCCCCGTGGGTGCCGCTTCCTGACGGGGACCAATTTGCGCTCAGTCTGCTTCTTCGCGTTAGATGCATATTGTCTGCGTTTGATGGGAGTGTTTCGGGTGGTTTCAGGGCAGGTGGCGCACGGTGTTGCGGGGTTGTATCTGGCCTCTGGCGTGTCGTTGCTGCGTGCCGAGGAGTCCGTGTTCGAGGCGATGCTGACGGGCTGGCGGGCGCAGCAGTTGGGCGGGCGCGGGCTGCGCGAGGACTACGTGACCGGGACGGTGCGCGCGGTGCGGCAGTTCCATGCGCATGCGGTCTCTTGGCCGTGGCTGTGGTCGGCGGGCTTGTTCGATGAGTGGATGCTGGATCTGGTGTCGGTGCGGCAGTTGGCACCGTCGACGATCCGCGGCTATCAGCAGGCGGTGCGGCAGTTCTGCGACTATTTGACGTCGGAGCACTACGGCTGGGTGGCGGAGTGCGAGCTGCGGTTCGGGACGCACCCGGTGCAGGTCTGCCACGACTGGAACACGACCCGGCATCTGCAGGACTACGAGGGCCGGCCAGGGCGGCGTCCGTTGACGCGAGACGAGCTGCAGGCGCTGTTCGACCGCGCCGATGCGGAGGTCGAGCGGTGCTTGGAGAGCGGCCGCAAGGGCGCGCTGCCGGCGTATCGGGATGCGGTGCTGCTGCGGGTGACGTATGCCTGGGGGTTGCGCGCGAACGAGGCGGTCCATCTGGATGTGACCGACTTCTACCGCAACGCGCACGCCCCGGAGTTCGGCGAGTTCGGGATGCTGCACGTCCGCTACGGAAAGTCGTCGCGGGGCGGCCCACCCAAGCGGCGATCAGTGGTGACGCTGCGGGACTGGGCGGTGGAGGCGGTGCAGGACTATCTGGAGAACGTCTGGCCGCTGATGCGGCCGGATGGTGAGCGGGCGCTGTGGTTCTCGGAGCGCGGCACCCGGCTGCGGACGAGGGAGCTGTCGGACCGGTTCGCCGCCTACCGGGACGACCTCGGGTTCGACCGGGTGCTGTCTCCGCACGCGCTGCGGCACAGTTACGTGACGCATCTGATCGAGGAGGGCGTGGATCCGGTGTTCGTGCAGCGGCAGGTCGGGCATCAGCACCAGTCCACGACGTCGATCTACACCGGGGTCAGCGGCGACTTCGCGAACAAGATGATGCGGGATGCGTTGGAGCGGCTGCGGCCGCAGGAGGAAGGAGCGGGCCGATGAAGGTGATCGGGTATGAGTGGCGGTTGCGTGAGGTGATGGCGGCGTCGGGGATCTTCGCGACGTCGAAGCTGGTGCCGTTGCTGCGTGAGCGCGGGATCGAGTTGTCGGCGAGCCAGATCTATCGGTTGGCGACTGAGAAGCCGGAACGGTTGAACATGCACGTGCTTGTCGCGCTGATGGACATCTTCGAGTGCAGCGCGGACGACCTGGTCCGCAAGGTCGACCTGGGAGCCTCAGCGGCGGCGACCGGCACCGACGGCGAGGACCGGTCCGCGGGCGGCGCGGCGACGTTGCGGGAGAAGGGTCTGCGTCCGCCGCGGGCGCGCGTGATCCCGACGGATGGGTGACGAGGTCCGCGACGTCCTGGTCGCGGTCATCGCCGAGGTCGAGACGACCGTCACGCGAGATGTCATCCGTCAGATCGTGAACCGCACGATCGTCCGGGAACCCGCAGGGCGGCGTCTGCTCGCACAGCTGACCAAGGATCCGGGGATGCTGGTGTCGGGGTCGACGCGGATCCCGCGATTGCTGGATCGCATCCTGCTCGATCTCGCCGACGCCGGCGGCAGCACGGTTCGCCCGCCGGGCTGCGCACGCTGCGGCCGGGTGGAGTTGCTGGTCTGCCGGGACGGTGAGGATCGGATCTGCGCGGCCTGCGGGCGGGCGCGCCTGGACGTGCTGATCGACTGCGTCGAATGCGAGCGGAGCGGGCAGCTGCGGCACGCGCAAGTGGGCGACCGGGCCTACTGCCGCTCCTGCTGGCGGGCGCTGCAGGACGTCGCCGACGAGCGCCTGGACAGGTTCGTCGCCGAGCGGATTCCCGGCGGGACTCTCTACATGATGCTGACCGCGACCGAGGGACTGAAGGCGGATCGCACGTTGCGACTCGCGCTGGAATGCGAGCTGTTCGGCGCCGACTGGATCGCCGACCCGCCGGCATCGTCGGTCCTGTTTGCCACGTTCTACGAGCGGCTGCGTGAGCTCGGCGCCCAGCTGCCAGCCCTGACCTGCGGGCACTGCGGCCGGGTCCGGAAGCTCCCGGACCGACTCGAGGGGCGGATCTGCTGCGGCGCCTGCTACAAAGCCACGCACCGGGCGGTCTGCGACGGATGCGGCAACACGGCCCATTTGGAGCTACGCCGCCCCAACGGTGACAGGCTCTGCCAGGCCTGCACGAACCAGCTGCCCGAATCCTCCGCGGAGTGCATCGGCTGCGGGAACCACCGGCTGATCGCGGTGCGCACTTCGGACGGGCCGATGTGTTCCGGCTGCCGGACCGCGCCCGGCACCGATGTCTGCACGGTGTGCGGCACCTCGGGTCCGTGTCGGTTCCCCGGCACCGAGAAGGCGATCTGCCTGACCTGCTACGCCGCCGCCCGGGTGGACATCTGTCACCGCTGCGGGCGAGAGCGGGAATGCCGGTTCGCGGGCACACCCAAGGCGATCTGCACGCCTTGCGCGCTCCCCCGCAAACCGTGCTCGGTCTGCGCCCGGGTGGTGCTCCCGATCCGGCACACCCCGGACGGGGAGCCGCTCTGCTGGAACTGCGCCCCGCACATCGTGGAGGCATGCATCGGCTGCGGCCGCGAAGCGCGGGTCAGCGCACGCACCGACCAGGGGCCGCTCTGCCAGCGTTGCGCCCGAACCAGCCCGCTGATGTTCCGCGATTGCCGTCGCTGCGGGACGCACGGACGGCTGCACCACCGCCGCTGGTGTGACCGCTGCTACGCCGACGACAAGATCCGCGAACTGCTCCCGGACGATGTCGTGGCAGCCATTCCGATGCTCGCGACACTGCGCGAGCGGTTCCTGGCCGCGGACGAGCGACGCACCCTGGACGCCTTCCGCCGCAACACGACGGTCGCGATCCTGCGGGAGGCCGTCTCCGGCACGGAGCCGCTGAGCCACGCGCTGCTGGACCGGCTGGGCACGCCTGGGTCGACTGCCCCCGTCCGGGCGCTGCTGGCCGAGTATGGCTTGCTCCCTGCGCGGGACGAGCAGTTGGTCCGGTTCGAGACCTGGTGCCAGGACCGGTCGGCGCAGATCCTCGACCCGGACCATCGCCGCCTGTTCGACCGATTCGTCCGCTGGCGTCATCTGCGGCAGCTGCGCGAGCAGGACCGCCAGACCGGGCGGCGGCAATCAGACGGGCGACGGCAGGAACTGACCCAGGTCCTCGGCCTGCTGGGCTGGCTCACCGCACGCTCGGAATCGCTGACGATGCTCGACCAGGCGCGGCTGGATCTCTGGCTGCTCGAGGGCCCCAGGCTTCGCCGACGCGTCGCGGCCTTCCTGGAGTGGGCCGCCCGCGACGGCACCTGCCCCCGCCTGCACGTCCCTTCCCTGACCCGCACCCCCAACACGCCGACGGGCGCCAGCGTCGACGAACGCTGGGAACTGCTGGGCCGGGTGCTCAGCGCGCACGACGGCGACCCCCGCACCCGGCTCGCGGGCGCACTGCTGCTGCTGTTCGGGATCCCGGTGGCCCGGCTGCATCTGCTGCGCGTGACCGACATCACCGCACCAGACCCGGTGATGATCCGTCTCGGGTCGGACCCGTTGGAGCTGCCCGAGGCGATCGGGCAGCTGGCGATCGCCGCTCGCGAGCACCGCGACGCGCCACGCTTGCTCACCGATGCCGGAGAATCCGATTGGCTGTTCCCCGGACAGCATCACGGCGCCCCGCTCTCCCGCGATTCCCTCACCGACCGGCTGGCGAAGTTCGGCATCCGAGCCCGTCACGCCCGCGCCGGCGCGCTGGCCTCCCTCGCCCAGGAGCTCCCCGCCCCAGTGATCGCACGCCTGACCGGCCTGCATATCGTCGCCGCGACCCGCTGGGCGGAAGCCGTCGTGGCCAGCAACGCCCGCTACAGCGCGCTCACACGCTAATCCGCGGCCACGGCAGACTCGACAGCATGAACGATGAGCTTCCCCCGCAGATCCAGGCGATCGCCGGCCGCATCGCGGACGGCTGGGCGGAGACCATCGACGTCGGCCCGGGATGGTTCGAGCTTCTCGCCCGGCTGGATCGACAGCTCGCCGAGATCTCGCCGGGCTACGTCATCGAGCAGTGCAAGACGAAGTTCGGCACCCTTCGCTACTACGCGCGCCCCGAAGACGCCGACCACCCCGACGCGGCCCAGTTCTCGGACATCATCCGGGATGCCGCGGACGAAAGCGCGACTCCCTGCGAGGACTGCGGCCAGCCCGCCCAGCAGGTCACGATCCGCGGGTCGGTCTGGACGCTCTGCCCCGCGCACGCACAGCAGCGGACGAACCCCTCCGAGATGTCGGCTGGCTGATCCATCATGGATTGCATGACCGATCTGGACGCGCTCGTCCCGCCCCACGAACCCGCCGAGGACACGCTCGCCTTCGCGGGCAAGGCCGCGCTCTCGCTGGTTCCCATCGTCGGCCCCCTCGCCGCCGAGACGCTCGCGCACGCGCTGGAGACGAGGCAGGCCGAGCGGCAGCATGAGTTCAACGTCGCGATCGCACGGGCACTCACCGACGCGACCTCGCGGCTGGACGAGGCTGCGACGAACGAGGACATCGTCGGGTCGGACGAGTTCATCGCCGCGGTCACCCGGGCGCAACGCGCCGCGGCTGAGACCGCCAGCCAGCACAAGCGGCAGCGTCTGGCCGCCGCGGTCGCCAACGGCGGGTCCTGGGCGCCGTTCTCGGCGAGTGAGCGTGAGCAGTTCACGCGGCTGGTCGACGAGTTCGACGAGCTGCACGTTTGGCTGCTGCACTACTTCACCGACCCCACCGGCTGGCTGCAGTCCCGCGACCTCTACGCCCAGCACGCGAACATCATGATGGGCGGCATCGACGGACCGTTGGGCACCGCGCTCGGCGTCCCGCAGAGCGTCTGGCGCGGCCCGGTCGGCCAGGCCGCCGCGGACCTCGAACGGGCGGGCCTCGCCTCCATCCCGCTGACTACGATGATGACCTCGCAGGGCGTGTTCGCACCGCGCACCTCGGAGAAGGGGCGGCGGTTCCTGGCGTTCATCAACGAGCCTGACTCGCTGGCCGCGGATCCACCGGTATCGTTGTGATGGCCGCCAAGCCCGTCGACGTCGACGGATTCCCACCGGGCCGGAGTTGCCCGGTTTGCGGTGAGCCGCTCGAGCCCGGTCACATCGACGACTCGCTGCAGTTGGTCTGGCTCTGCCCCTCCCACGGTCTCATCGAACGCACTATCGACCCGCTGCGGGGGCAGTGACGCACGAGCCCCAGTCCGGGCCGCGCCGGCAGCGGTGTCGTCGGGGTCGTCTATGGTGACCGTGATGACCGACACTCCTGCCCCACCGATCAGCGTCTCGCTCGACGGATTCTCCGAGGACTACGACGATCCGGAGCTGGCCGGCGCGTTGTCGTTCATGATCGAGCAGCAGGGACTGCTGCAGACCCTGGTGACCGGGATCGTCGAGCTGCTCCCGGACACGTCGCTCTGGCGGTTGACGCTCACCGGCGACATGGTCGCGACCGTGAACCGGGTCACCGAACGCGCCGAAGACAACCCCTACACCACGGACCGCGGCGCCGGTCATGCCGGAGCGATCACTCTCCCGCACGACGACGGCACATTCGACATCGTGGTCTCCGCGAACGTCCTGTTCGCCACCCGGGAAGACGTCGAGTCTGTCGAGGCGCTCATCGCCCACGTGATCGCCGCGGCCGAGCACCTGAGCCGGCACGAGGCCGGTCATGCCGCACTGCGGCTGCGCGGCGAGGACGCGGACGCCTACCAGGACGTGGAGGGCCTGAGCAAGAGTGACGCGGCCTGCCGCAAGCCGCTCGCGGCGCACGTCGACGATAACCGCATCGAGCAATACACCGCCATCCACGCGCCGTCGCCGCTGCACCACGTCGACCACCTCACCGACGCGATCGCGCACCTGCGCTCAGAGCTCAACGAGGCCAAGCGCACCTGGCGCGCCGATATCGGCGAGGCTGCCTACCGGACCCTCAACGCCGCGAACGGCCTGGTCCGCGTCCTCGCCTACCTCGCCCCCGAACTCGGCCTCGACGAGAACGGCAAGCCCCGCCGCCCCGACCCGCTCCCCGAGGGCTGGACCGACTACGTCGAAGACAGCTGGGACGCCTGGAGCCTGACCTTCCACCGGCTGCGGCCGGTCGACGAACCCATGACCACCGATCAGCTCGGCGCCGTGCTGGCCGATCTCTGCCGGCTGATGAACGCCTGGCTACGGTCGATCGGCATTGAGTCCGGCATCACCGACGACGACCAGGAATACATCTTCTGGGAGAAGGACCGCTACTAAGCCTCGATCCACCGATGAAGCTGGGTGACGAGCGGGCGTCGTGACACGGAAATGCCCCTCGGATCAGGGAAAATAGAGCTTGTCTAAGGTTCTAGTTTCCAGAAACGAGAGGCATCTCGTAGATGCAATTCAAGCACGCCCCCGCTGCGGTGTCAGCGGTCTTCGATGACCCGAATCTGGTGTCGGCGGCAGGTCTGGTCCCGATGCTGCGACTCGCGCAGCGGGCCGGACTGGCGGAGTTGGCCCAAGACCGGTTGAGCGTCCCGACCGACAAGGGCTCCAACGCCGGAGCGAAGGTCTCTGCGCTGGTCGCGGGGATGCTCGCCGGGGCGGACTCGATCGACGACATGAACCTGCTCCGCCACGGTGGGATGGGGCGGCTGTTCGACCGGACGTATGCGCCGTCGACGCTGGGATCGTTCCTGCGGGAGTTCCGGTTCGGGCATGTCCGTCAACTCGACGCCGTCGCGTCCCGCGTCCTCACGACCGTCGCCGGGCAGGCGTCGCTGCTGCAGGCGCGGGCCGGAGAGCGGGTGATGGTGGATCTGGACGACACCATCATCGAGGTCCACGGATACCAGAAGCAGGGCGCCGGGTTCGGATACTCCGGCGTCCGGGGCTTGAACGCGCTGCTCGCCACAGCGTCGACCACCTCGTCAGCGCCGGTGATCCTGAGCCAGCGGCTGCGGCAGGGGAAGACCGGGTCCCCGAAAGGCGCCGCCCGGATCGTCGGTGACGCCCTCGCCACCCTGCGCCGCACCCACACGGGCGGGGAGCGGCCGCTGCTGCGGGCGGATTCCGCGTTCTACGGTCACGCCACCGTCGGCACTGCGATCAAAGCCGGCGCCGACGTCTCGGTCACGGTCCGGATGGACCCTGCCGTGAAAGCCGCCATCGCGACGATCGAAGCCGACGCGTGGACGAAGATCGAGTACACCGACGCGATCCGCGACGAGGCCACCGGGCAATGGATCTCCAGGGCCGAGGTCGCCGAGATCGGCTTCACCGCGTTCCGATCCAGGAAGAAGGCCGAGCGCGTCGAAGGGCGGCTGGTCGTTCGCCGGATCCCCGACCTGAACCCGAAGAACCTGGAGCAGCCGACACTGTCCGACACCTACCGGCACCACGCGTTCTTCACCACCACGCCTGCCGACATGATGGACACCGTCGAGGCCGATAAGACCCACCGCGGTCACGCGATCATCGAGCAAGTGCACGCCGACCTGAAGAACGGGCCGCTTGCGCACCTGCCCTCCGGCGTGTTCACCGCGAACAGCGCCTGGCTCGTCCTCGCCGTGATCGCGTTCAACCTCACCCGCGCCGCGGGCGTGGTCGCCGATCGGGCAGGACGGTTGGCAAAAGCGACCACCGCGACGATCCGCCGCACCCTCATCCACGTACCGGCGCGACTGGCTCGCTCCGCACGCCGCATCACCCTGCACCTCCCGGCGGCATGGCCCTGGGAGACAGCGTTCGCGCGACTGTTCACCGAGACGCACGCGCCACCACCGATCGCGACCAGCTGACCATCGCCGCGCCACGGCACGCCAAGAGAACTCAGTGGACGACCGGGATGCGACGCCCGGAACTCACGCCTGCTCCGACACCGACAACGCACCCGGATCGGGACCTCGCCGCTCATCCCCGGCTCGTCGGTGGATCGAGGCTAAGCGGTCACCAGCAGCCCCGAGACCTGCTCGAGCGCGTCGGGCAGAAGCCGGTAATACGCCCACGTCCCGCGCTTGGAGCGGCTGAGGAACCCGGCCTCGGTGAGCACCTTGAGGTGGTGGGACACGGTCGGCTGGGACAGTCCGATCGGGTCGATCAGGTCGCACACGCATGCCTCCTGATCCTCACTGGAGGCGACGATCGACAGCAGCCGCAACCTGGCCGGATCGGCGAGGGCCTTGAGGGTCACGGCGAGCTGCTCGGCGTCGGCCTGCCCGAGCGGCTCGGCGAGGGCCTTGAGGGTCACGGCGAGCTGCTCGGCGTCGGCCTGCCCGAGCGGCTCCCGCACCAGCGGCGCGCAGCACACTACCCCGGGGGTGACGTCGGTGACCTCGAGCATCGTGACCATGCATCGACGATAGTCGATATTGACAGGTTTCGGTAGATGCGCTCATACTGAACATCGACGTTCATCAATATCCCTCTGGAGGCTGACCATGACGCTGCTCGATCTCACCCCGCGCACCGCGACGAGCGACCGGCTGGCGACGCTGCCGGTGCTGATCATCGGCGCCGGCCCGATCGGGCTCGCCGCCGCGGCGAACCTGGCCGAGCGGGGCATCGACTTCACCATCGTCGAGGCCGGCGACCGGGTCGGCGCGTCGATCCGGCTCTGGGGGCACACCCGGCTGTTCTCGCCGTGGCGGCATCTGATCGACCCCGCTTCCCGGCGCTTGCTCGATGCCGTCGGCTGGACCGGCCCGGCCGACGAGGGTCGCGCACCTACAGGGCGGGAGCTCGTCGACGACTACCTCGAGCTGCTCGCGGCGCTGCCGCAGATCGGGTCGCGGATCCGGTTCGGCACCCGCGTGCTCGCGGTCACCCGAGAGGGCATGGACCGCACCCGCACCGCCGGGCGCGAGAAGACCCCGTTCCTGCTGCGCATCCAGACCAACGACGGGTCCGTCGAGGAGATCACTGGGCGGGCGGTGATCGACGCCTCCGGCACCTACACCAGCCCGAACCCGCTGGCCTCCACCGGACTGGACCCGATCGGCGACGCCGACGTCGACGGCCTCGTCCTGCACGCCCTCCCCGACGTCCTCGGCGCCGACCGGGCATCGTTCACCGGGAAGCACACCGTCGTGGTCGGCGCCGGGCACTCGGCCGCGAACACCCTGATCGCCCTCGCTGAGCTCGCCAAGAGCGAGCCGGGGACGCGGGTGACCTGGCTGATCCGCAACCCCTCCGCGATCCGCGTCTCCTCTTCCCAGGACGACGAGCTCGCAGACCGCGCGAAGCTCGGCTCCCGGGTCGACCAGCTCGTTCACACCGGCCAGATCACCCTGGTCGACTCGTTCGAGATCTCCCGCCTGCAACCGAACAGCGATGGCGGGGTCCGGCTGATCGGACGTCGTCGTGGTGAGGACGCGTTCCTGGATGCCGACGTGGTGGTCAACGCCACCGGGTTCCGCCCCGACCTGAGCATGCTGCGCGAGGTCCGCCTCGAGCTGGACGACATCGTCGAAGCGCCGCGACGGCTCGCGCCGCTGATCGACCCGAACCTGCACTCCTCCTGCGGCACCGTCTCCCCGCACGGCTTCACCGAGCTGCGGCACCCGGAGCCGGGGTTCTTCCTGGTCGGGATGAAGTCCTACGGCCGCGCGCCGACGTTCCTGCTCGCGACCGGCTACGAGCAGGTCCGCTCCATCACCGCCTGGCTGGACGGCGACATGCCCGCCGCCACCGAAGTCCAGCTCACCCTCCCCGCGACCGGGGTCTGCTCAACCGATGTCGGCTCCGGCGGGGGTTCGTGCTGCTCGTGACCGAGATCCGGGCGATGACGGCGGCGGACTGGCCGCAGATCGAGGCCATCTTCGCCGCCGGCATTCAGGCAGGCGAAGCCACCTTCGAGACCACCACGCCGTCCTGGGCGCAGTTCGAAGCCGGCAAGATCCCCGATGCCCGGCTCGTCGCCGTCGACGAGACCGGGACGCTGGTCGGCTGGGCGGCCGCGTCCCCGGTGTCGTCGCGGGAGGTCTATCGGGGAGTGATCGAGCACTCCGTCTACATCCACCCCGACCACCACGGCCACGGCATCGGGCGGCAGCTGCTCGCCGCGTTCGTCGCGGCGGCTGAGGACGCCGGCTACTGGATGATCCAGTCCAGCATCTTCCCGGAGAATACCGCCAGCCTGCGCCTGCACGAACGGGCCGGGTTCCGCGTCGTCGGCCATCGGGAACGGATCGCCCGCTCACGGCTCGGCCCGCACGCCGGCGAATGGCGCGACACGATCCTGATCGAGCGCCGCTCCACCCGCAACGGCACCTGACCCGCAATGGAGGATAGACTGCGGTCTATGGATTCGGTGGTGGAGGCTCCCGCGCTGGCGGTGCTCGCCGACCCCACCCGCGCCCGGATGGTCCAACTGATCCGGGACGCCGAGGGCGGTCGGGCGATGGTGAGCCGGCTCGCGGAGCAGCTCGGGCTGCGACAGCCCACCGTCAGCCACCACATGGCGGCGCTGCACGCCGAGGGCCTCGTGGTCCGCGAGCCCGAGGGGCGGCGGGTCTGGTACTCGATCAACCCCGACGAAGCCGACCGCGTCACAGCCCTGCTTGGCGCGCCCGCCCTCGCGACGGAGGAGCCGGACTGGGACCGCGTGGTCGAGGACCTCGCCGCCCGCTACCAGGGTGTCTTCAACCGCGAGACCGTCGCCCGCTACCTCACCGACTCCCGCACGCTGCTCGCTGCCCGCGGCACCGCCCCGCTGCTAGCCTCCCGCACCGCCGCATTCACGGCGACCCGCCTCGACGACCTACACCGCACCGAAGAGGGCCCGGCGGGCACACCGTCGGTGCTGTTCGTCTGCGTCCAGAACGCCGGCCGCTCCCAGCTCGCTGCGGGCATCCTCCGTCAGCTCGCCGGTGACCAGGTGATCGTCCGGACCGCCGGATCCGCGCCCGCGGCCGAGGTCCGCACGGCGATCGTGACCGCGCTGGATGAGATCGGCGTCACCTTGGGCGGAGAGTTTCCCAAACCGCTCACCGACGAGGCCGTGAAGGCGGCGGACGTCGTGGTCACGATGGGCTGCGGGGACGCCTGCCCGGTCTATCCCGGCCGCCGCTACCTGGACTGGGACCTCGCCGACCCCGTCGGCAAACCCCTGAGCATGATTCGGGAGATCCGCGACGACATCGACAGCCGAGTCCGCACCCTCCTCGCCGACCTGATCGGTAGGCCCGTCACCTAACCGATAGATGGTGGTCTATGCTTTCTGATGAGAGAAAGCGAGATCCCGTCATGAGTGAGAAGCCCACCGTCCTATTCGTCTGCGTCCACAACGCCGGCCGGTCGCAGATGGCCGCCGGCTACCTGCAGCACCTCGCCGGCGACCGAATCGAGGTGCTCTCTGCCGGGTCCGAGCCGAAGGACCGGATCAACCCGATCGCCGTCGAGGCGATGGCCGAGGAGGGCATCGACATCGCCGGGGGCACCCCGAAACTGCTCACCGTCGACGCCGTCCGCGAATCGGACGTGGTGATCACGATGGGCTGCGGCGACGCCTGCCCGATCTTCCCCGGCAAACGCTACGAGGACTGGCAGCTAGACGACCCCGCCGGTCAAGGCATCGACGCCGTCCGCCCCATCCGGGACGAGATCCGCGGCCGCGTCGAGTCGCTGATCGCCGATCTGCTCCCCGCGGGGAGGGCGGCATGAACCCGCAGCGCGGCCAGTACGGGCTGCTCTCCCCGGCCTCGGTGCTGCACCGCGCCGCCGAGCGCCTCGCGCAGCAGTTCGCCGGGATGGTCAGCGAGGAGACCGTCGAACGGGTCGTGTTCGAGTCCTACACCGCCCTGGCACGCACCGCGAACGTCTCCACCCACCTGCCCACCGTTGCGGAGAAGTTCGCCCGCGACCGGCTCGTCGCCCTCGCGCAGTCGCGCGGGCTGATCGCGAAGCCGGCCCCGGAGATCCTCTACGTCTGCGTCCAGAACTCCGGCCGGTCCCAGATGGCCGCCGCCATCACCCGCCACCTTGGCGGAGAGCGCGTCCACGTCCGCTCGGCCGGCTCCCAGCCCGCCGCCGGCCTCCTCCCCGGCGTCGTTACGGTGCTTCAGGAGGCGGGGATCGACGTGAGCGAGGAGTTCCCCAAGCCGCTCACCGACGACGTCGTGCGCGCCGCGGACGCGGTGGTGACGATGGGCTGCGGGGATGCCTGCCCGCTCTATCCGGGCAAGCGCTACCTGGACTGGCAGCTGGATGACCCTGCCGAGCTCGATCTGGACGGCATCCGCGCGGTCCGCGATGAGATCCAGCAGCACGTCGAGCAGCTGCTCACCGAGCTCACGCCCGGTCTCACGGCAACCCGGTCGTGACGGGACATCCGCTCTGGCGGCGCGCCCTCGCAGAGTTCCTCGGCACCGGACTGCTGGTGACCGTCGTGGTTGGCTCCGGGATCGCCGCGCAACGGCTCTCCACCGACACCGGCCTGCAGCTGCTGGAGAACTCGATTGCCACCGCGCTCGGCCTCGGCGTCCTCATCCTGCTGCTCGCCCCGGTCTCCGGCGCGCACTTCAACCCCGTCGTCTCCCTCGCCGACACTGTCCTCCACCGCCGCACCGGCAGCGGCCTGCCGCCACGACACCTCGCGGTCTATCTGCCCGCGCAGATCCTCGGCGGGATCGCCGGCGCCGTGCTCGCCAACGCGATGTTCGCCACCCCGACCGCGATCTCCACCACGGACCGCGCCACCCCGGCCACGTTCCTCGCCGAGATCGTCGCTACCGCAGGCCTGGTGCTGCTCATCATGGGGCTCGCCCGCACCGGCCGGCCCGCACCCGTGATCGCCGCCGCCGTCGGCGCCTACATCGGCGCCGCCTACTGGTTCACCAGCTCCACCTCGTTCGCCAACCCCGCCGTCACCATCGGCCGCGTCTTCACCGACACCTTCGCCGGCATCGCACCCGCCTCAGTGCTCCCGTTCCTCGCCGCCCAGCTCCTCGGCGCCGGCGCCGCGATTGCCCTCACCCTGGTCCTGTTCCCGCGGTCGCGGCAGTCGGTCAACGACCCGTTGACCGACTGAGCGTTCTCTCACGCTAGGTTCGCCAGCCGTCCTGGTAGTCGTGGTGGTCGGCATGCGCGGACGCGAGCTCCCGCAGCACCCTCTCCAAGGTCTCGGCTGTCGTCGTTGAGGGCCCAGCGACACGGAACGCGTCGATGATCCGGCGCTTCCCGGCGCACTCGGCGAACACGCGCTGATAGTCGATCGCGATGATCATCCGCTCCGAGTCGAACGCGAACTGCGTCGCCCACACGCAGAACCCGGAATCGGCCGTCGGCGACACCGACGCAACATGACCCGCGATCCGCTCATCCTCCTCGATCCGGGCCAGCAGAAACTCCACCAGAACCGTCGACTCCTCCGTCATGGCAACCTCCCTCGAGAGCAACCTGCCAGGATCTCACACCCCGGCAACCCGATGGACGAGGGGCTGACTTCGGGTCGCTCACGCACCTCCGACTACGGCAATAGCGCGAGTTTCAACTCCGCAACATGCCAGTCTCCGGGCCCGAGCTCCTGCATGGTCTGCAGGATCCGGTCGACCATGCGCTGCTCGAGCTCGCGTTCCGATGCATCCCCGTCGACGGCGAGGAACTGCAGCGCGTAGGGATCCTTCGTGATCTCCTGCGCCTGGTCAGAGTCGAGTCGTTCGAGCGCGCCGGCGAAGTTCGTAGGTGCTGCCGCCTCCCGCTCATGCAGCCGAGTCGTGATCTGGTGGGCGAGCACAGGCCGCGACCATCCGTGGTGCGCATCTTTTCCGGCGTACCAATCGCGCAACTCCTGGTCGTCGAGCTTGTCGAGCAGCTCGATCACGTGTCCCCACGGCAATTCGCCAACGGGTCGTTGGCGAATTGAATCGAGGTCCGGCCACGCCTCCGCGAAGCGGCGCATGTACCGCAAGTTCGCCGGCGAGAACCCCTTCATCGAGGGGAACTCGGCGCGGAGATCCTTCGCGAGCCGATCCAGGACGTTGGTGCCCCAGGCCTCCTGAGATCGTCGGGCACGGATCGTCTGCCCAAGATGCCACCACAGCTGCAGCAGCTCGTTGTTGGCTCTGCGCTGTACCCGCAGTCGTGCGGCGTGCACACGCTGCTTGAGTTCCTCGAGCGTCGAGGCGTAGTCGTCGGGCACCAGGTCGCTCATCACATCACCACCGTAGACAGGGCCTCTTCGAGGCGACGACGGTGCCCCCCTCAGCTGGCGATCGCCGCAGCGATCGCCACGATCGCACCGGCGGCGACCATGTAGGGGCCGAACGGGAGATCCGTGCTCTGGTGGCCGCGGCTGCGGCGCACTGCCGCGATGACCGCGTGCGGGAACGCGAGAACGTAGGCGAGCGCGATCGCTACGAACGGGAGGTACCAGGTGTGCCAGCCGGTGAGCAGTCCGACGCTGAGGGCGAGCTTGACGTCCCCGAACCCGACCTGCCCGGCCAGTCCGATCGCGGCCAGCAGAATGGCGAGCCCGATCGCGCCGCTGATCGCGGCGATCGCTTCGGCGCCGGCGCCGGCGGTGAGAGCAAGGGCTAGGACGGCGCCGGTGAGGACCGCGGCGAGGGTGAGGGTGAGCGTGTCCGGCAGGCGACGCTCCTGCAGGTCTGTGCGCGTCAGGAACGCCCCATAGGCGGCGTAGACGGCGATCATGGCCCAACCGCCCACCGTGAGGCGCAGATCGGGGCTCAGAGGCGCTGTGAGGGCCGCTGAGAGCGCGAAGCCCCCCAGAGCTGCGAGCGGGTACCGCAACGCCGGGTATCGTCGCGCACGCACGCTCTGGGGAGCCTCGCGGGTCGTGGTCATGATCAGCTGGCCATCGCGTGCCGCTGGCGCAGCTGCGTGATGAGCTTCTGCGTCTCGGGTTCGGGCTCGTAGTCCTCGTCGACGGCGGCAAGGCTCTGCTCGAGCTGGGTGATCAGCCGCTCGACGCCGGCGTGGTCGCCGGCCTGGTGCTCGGCGCGCAGCCCGTCGCGCCAGAAGACCTCGTTGACGGGGTCGACCATGCGGCCGATCGCGGAGGCGAGGCGTGCGTGGCGGACCTTGCCGGTGGACAGGCTGCGGGTGGCTACCTCATGGGCGACGTCGCCGATGGTCGCGATCATCTCGTTGCGCAGCCGGTCGGCGAACACGTAGCGCTTGTCGGGGACGCCGCTGATGGGCTGTCCCTTGACGAGCTCGAGCGCAGCGAGCAGCCGGTCGGTGGGGGTGTCGGAGATCTCGTCACCGATGAGACCGAGGAAGTCCTGCCAGTCGGAGCGGACGTCCTCGTGCAGCCGGTACTCCCCCGTCGTCACGAGCGGCACATAGAGCTCACCGTCATCGTTCTGTCCGAGCCAGCGGCGGGTCTTGGAGGTCAGCCCGTTGCGGTCGTCGTTGGCCTTCTTGCCCGAGGCGATCTGGCCGGGCCAGAACACGGCGTGTACCTGCTCGGCGGTGGCGTTCGGGTTCACCGACAAGAACGCGACCAGCTCGGTCCCCTTGCGGATTGCCGATCGCCACTGCGCGGCGGTGTTCGGGTTCACCGGCGCCTCTCCGCGCGCGCCGCGAACCTCGACGGGTCCGAGCAGCTGCAGGTACGGCCCACGGTGCAGCGGTGTGATCGCCGCGAGCGGCTCGTCGTGCTCGGCCGCGGCCTCCTCGTCGACCAGGTTGACCGTGACGGTCTCCGCCGGCTCCTCGTCGACGGCGGCGGGTGCTGCCTCGACCGTCTCGGAGATCTCCGCCTCCGTCTCGGCGGCGATGGGCTCGGAGATCTCGACGTCGGGCTCGTCGACGAGCGGGAGCTGCTCGGCTTCGACCTCGTCGGCTTCGACTGCGGCGGCGGGGATCTCGTCGAGCTCGAGTTCGTCGTCGAGCGCGACGCCGGTAGCGGCGCCCTCTGTGGCGACGTCGAACAGCGCGAGGATCTCGTTGTACTCGCGCGTGCCGACCAGCTGCGGGGTGATCGGGATGGCGACGCCGGTGCCGGGGATCTCGAGCTGGGCTCGGCGGTCCTCGGTGAGTGCCAGGTTCCAGCTGCCTGTCAGGTGGCCGGCGCTGACAGCTGCGATGCCCACACGCGGGATCCGGGTGACCAGCTCGCTGATGGCTTCACGGGTGGCTTCGTCCGGGTTGTCGCCGAGGATGATGATCTCCGGCGCCCAGGCCTCCGCATCCGCTCCGGTAGTGCGTGCCTGCTCGAGCCCGTCGACGCCAAGCTCAGCGAGAGCAGCTTCGACCGCCGCGGCCTGTCCGTGCAGGTTGCGCAGCAGCGTGTCGGTGTCCTCGACGTGACGCACGCGGCCGCTGCCGAGCGCGAGCGGGAGGCGATCGCCGACGCCGACGAGGGTGACCTGGACGTCCTCAGACCAGGTGTTCGCGGCGAGCTCGATCGCGATGGCGGTGAGCACGCCCTGGCGCAGCTCTCCGGTGGCGCCGGTGACGTTGAGCGCACCGATCCGCTCGAGGTCGACGAAGATGTGCCCGTTGTTGTCGTCGTGGCCGAGCATGACCAGCGCCGGGTACGGCGCGGACGGGACCGTGTCGAGAGGCTCGAGGTCAGTCAGCGCGACCATCCAGGCGAGCTTGTCTTCGGGGTCGTACTGGGTGAACGGTGCCGGAAGGTCGGTCGGCTCGTCGAGGTAGACGGCGACCGAGCTCTCATCGAGGCGGAGGGCGTACAGCGCGGGGAGCCGGCTGCCGGTTTCCTGCGCCCACACGGCCAGGTGGCGCAGGGCTGTGTCGACCGCCTCGGCACCCAGCGGGTTCTCCACGGCGCGCAGCTCGAGCTCCACGGAGGACACCGTCTCGTCGGGCATCGCGATCCGCTGGCGGGGCTTGCGGTCGCGGCGCTGCTTGAGACGCCGCCACCCGAGGAGGGTGAGGAGGCCGGCGGCGAGTGTGGCGCCGATGCCTCCGATGGTGGCGACCTGGAAGTAGTCCTCGATGCCGCTCGTGTCGTCCTCGTCGACGTCGACGGCCGCGGCCGGAGCTGCAGCCTCGTCGGCGGGCGCCTCGTCGGCGGGCGCCTGGGTGGCATCCGTGGTGAACCCCAGACCGCTCGTGGCCTCGTCCTCGGCCGCGGCATCCGCACCCGACGCGCCAGCGCCTTCGTCAGCGCCGCCGCCAGCACCCGCGGCACCCGCACCCTCGTCTGCGTCGACGTCGCCGGCGCCGGCAGCGCCCTCGTCCGTGTCGATCGAGCCAGTGCTGCCGGTGGTGCCCGCCGCGTCGTCGGTCGGAGCGATGGGGACGACGGTGGCCACGGGGATGTTGACCTGCTGGCCGGGGTAGATCCAGTTCGGGTCGGTGATGGTGCCGCCGCCAGGCTGAGCGATGTCCTTCGAGGCCTCGAAGATCTCGGGGTAGCGGGCACCGTCGCCGAGCTCCTCGGCCGCGATGTCCCACAGGGTGTCGCCGGAGACGATGTCACGCTGCTCGTAGGTGATCTCGGTGACCGTCTCCGCTTCGGCACTGGCAGGCGCGGCCGCGGCATCCGCTGCGGCCGGCACGACGGCGTCTGCCGGCAGGGTGAGCACCCATCCCTCCTGCAGCCATCCCGACGCGGTCAGCGCTCCCCCATCGGCCTGCTGCACGCCGAGGTTGAGCGCGGAGATCTCCGCAGCGCGGCTGCGGTCGCCCAGCGTGCTCTCCGCGATCCGGGCGAGTGTGTCCGTGCCCGTCACCACGTACTGCGGGCCTGCCTCGACGACAGGGGCCTCCTCAGCTGCGGCCTCGGTGGTCGCGACCGAGACGACGGAGGCGCTCATGGACACCGAAGGCTGCGTGGGTACCTCTGACGCGAACGCGGCCGCAGGCGAGAACAGCGCGATGACTGCGGCGAGCAGACCGCCCATGACCTTCTGCTGGACGCCGAGGCCGGGGATCCGAGGCCGCGGCACACCGCGCAGCTGCGCGGGCAGCTCGGCGAGGAAGCCGACAGCGAAGGTCGCCCACGCGATCCACGCGACGATCGGCATGATCGTCCCGATCAGGAAGGATCCGGTGTAGTCGCGCATCGTGAACCCGGCCACGAGCTCGTCCCACGACGGCAGCGGGTTGCCGGCGAAGAACACGAGCCCGGCGGGGATACCGACCAGGAGCACGGCGAGCAGGATCAGCGACCCGAGGCCCTTTCCGATGCGGTTCATGATGCCTCCTTGGGGGTCAGGGGACGATGACCGTTTGCAGCTCGTTGACCTCGAGGTCGACTGCGCTGTTGGTGGTCAGGTTGATGGTGCCGCCGGGGCCGGCGAGAGAGGTCCACGTCACGGTCCAGTTCGTCGTGGCCGTGACCGTGAAGCGATCGCCGGGGTTCCGGCTCGATGTCGACGTGTACTGGTAACCGCAGGTCGGCGACGTCGTCATGCCGTAGCCGACGTTGTACGGAGTGCCAGTGTTGCCGCAGGTCGTCGACGCACCGTCGCCCATCTGCCAGCGAACGGACGTGGCCTGAGCTGTCGCCGTGATCGTCTGCCCACCCAGCGTCGCGGTCTCCGTGTAGGGGCCCCAGGTCAGCGGTTCGGGGTTGTTGACCCAGAGCCAGATCGGAACCCCGACGTAGCCGCGACGGTGACCCCATTCCGGGTTGACCTCGGGAGCCATGCCGATGTCGATGCCACGCAGCGCGAACGTGGAAATCAGCTTCTCGGCCGCGGCGCCAGGGGTGAGAACCTGCAGTCCCGGCGGAACAGTCTCGCTCCAGAAGGTTGATTCGCCGGGGAGATTAGGGGACCCGTTGGTGCCGGCCGCGAACATGATGCACCCGTAGTAGCCGGCCTCTTGCGAGTAGCCCGGCGGGCGAGCCGGCCAGACGCCGTCCTTCATGTAGACGTAGCACTGGCGTGTGTTCGACCAGTACGACGTCGAGCCGCCGCAGTCGATGATCGCGTAGAAGCGCTGGTAGGTGCCGCCGTCGAACACTCGAATGTCAGCCTCGGTCCACCCGAGCTGCAGAAGCGCCGACTGCGAGTTCTCATAGAAGCAAGTCGGAGCGCCAGCGGTCCACCCATTGCTGTCGGGGTTCGGTGCCGGGTCAGACGGGATGTTGGAAATCGTGAGGTAGCAGCGGCTCAGATCGTCGCAGTAGACGCCGTCCGCGGCCTGTGCAGGAGCGGGAGTAGACGCGACGAAGAGACCCGCTACCAGTGCAACGACTGCTACGAGTGCGGCTACCCCTCGCCTCAGCATGTGGTCCCCAGGCTGATGCGGTCGTTGACGAGCCAGCGCTGCGACTCGGCGTCGTAGATGACGTGGAACTCAACTTCATTGCGCGGCTCAGGGTTCGTCATGGCGGGCTTGCCATCGGCGGTCGTCGTGATCCGACCGGAACCATCGAGACATCCGGGGACGATGACGAGGCCGTTAGCGATTCCCTCGTACTCCTGCCCGTAGGCGGTCATGGGCTCGAAGACGAGCTTGCCCGTGACTGTGGCTTGTCCCTCGATGCTCTCCCCGTCCTCGTTGAGAATGGGGCCGTTTGCAGTGCGTGCGGCGTCGTTCTGGGCCTCCGTGAGTGCGCGACCAGTGGCGACGATGTCGAAGAGCTCGGGGTTGTTTCCACCTGTGGCGTCGACCTGCTCCCACACATCGAGGAGGAGCGTGATCGTCTGCTGTGCCTTGGTGATCGCCTCATCCTCGTCGGCGGGTGCTTCGCCGGTGATAGGCGTGACAGTCGGCGTGGGGGTCGGGGTGTTGGTGGGGCTGCCGGTGGGGGTCGGGTTGCCGGTGCCCGTGCATGCGGTCAGCGTCAGTGCGGCGGCGATGATGCCGGCGACGGCGAGGCGCTTGATGCTCATGGTGGGGGCTCCTATTGGGTGATCAGCTCTGCGGTGGCTGTGGCTTGGACGGGGAACGGCACGGGGAGGAAGGTGGCCGAGTAGTCGGTGTCGACGGTGACGGTGATGCGGTCGCCGCTGACGGCGACGCTTCCGCCGACGCCGGCGGCGGCGAGGTAGCCGTTGGCGGCGCTGACGGCTCGGCTGCTGTCGATCGCGGTGGTGCCGTCGATGATCGCTTGGCCGCTGACGGCGTTCGCTGCGGCGCGGGCGGCGCTGGCTGCGGTGGTGTAGGCCTGCTGGTTGGCTTGCACCTTGCCGGCGCCGTCGACGACGAGTCCGACGATCGCGAGGAACGCGACGGTCATGATGACGAAGTAGATCGTCGCGACGCCCTTGTCGTCGCGGAACTTGGCTCGGAGCCTCTGGACCATGGTGTTCATCGCCGCTCCCTGTAGGCGTCGACGGGAGAGGCGGCGGTGCCTGTGAGGACGCGGGTGCCGGGCAGGCCGATCATGGCGGCGTCGCTGAGTGCGACGGTGCAGGAGACGGTCGCGCTGACTCGGCCGGTGGTGCCGATCGGGGCGCTCAGGCCGGAGGCGTCGATGTTGACGGAGAGGGTCGTGCAGTTGACGCCGGACTGTTCCATCGAGATCCGCGCCATGTCTTCGGCTGCTTCCTGCGCCTGGGCCGTGGTGCGCGCGAGCGATGCTTCGCGGGCCGCGGCCGACGCTGCGGACTCGACGGCGTTGCCGGCCAGCGCGAGACGTCCGGAAGCTGCGAGCAGCACGAGCACCGCGGCGAGGGCCGGGGCGAGGATGGCGATCTCGAGGCCGGCGGAGCCGCGGTCGTCGCGGAGCTTGGCGATGAGGGTTCGGATGGCGCGCATGGTCAGTTCACCCACCTTTCGGTGGGGCCGGTCACGGTGACGTCGATGTTGGTGGTCAGTCCGGGGACGAAGGAGGGGGCGGTGCCGGTCACGGTCACGGTCACGGTGTTGGCGCCGCGGTCGACCGCGACGGATGCGCCGCTGATCGGTGAGCCGGACTGGTTGAGGACTGCGAGGCCGGCGGTGGAGCCGTCTGTGCCGCTGGCGTTGTAGGCGCGGGCGGCGTTGTAGGCGCTGGTGGCGGCGGCGTGGGCGAGGTTGTTGGCGTGGAGGATGATGCCCAGGTGCAGGAAGACCGCGAGGACGAGCAGCAGCACCGGGGCGATGATCGTGTTCTGCAGCGTGGCCGCACCCCGATCACCGGCGAGCGCTTCTCTGAGGCGCTGCCGGTGACCGGTGTTGGAGGTGCGGACCATCTGCGGGTGGCTCTTTCAGCCGGTGGGGATCTGGCCGGCGTAGGCGTTGATCGCGGTGACGATGATCGCCACGACGGCCACGGCGGCGAGCGCGATGCCGGCGGTCCAGATGACCTGCTCGAGGGTGATGGAGCCACGTTCGGGCTCTTCGGTGAAGCGAGCTGCCCGCCCGCGCATGCGGGACAGGAACTCTCGGCTCAGGGTCGACATAGGATCCTGGTTCCTTTCTCTCTCTGGGTGGGTGGTGCTTGGTCTATTAGGTATAGGCCTCGGTTTGGGGCCTTCGCGGACAATCGACTTCCAACGTCTCAGAAGAATGCGTTGAGCACGAAGGGAGTTCCGAGCAGAAGCATGAAGAGGACGCCGGTGAGGGTCATCGGGATGGTCATCTTGTTGGTCGCTTTGTTCGCCTCCGTCACTTCATCATTCAGAAGTCGGTCCCGGAGGTTCTGCCCCCGTGCCCTGAGTGTCTCATATACCGACGCTCCTTGCTCCCCCGAGAGCCTGATCACCTTGGCGATTTCACCCAGGTCGGGGACGTTGATCTCGAGGGAGAGCTGCTCGAGCGCGTCCCAGGGTGCGGTGCCGGCGTAGCGGGCTTCGGTGAGGGTTTGGCGGATTCGGACGAATGCCCAGTTGCGTCCGACCTGGGCGGCGGACTCGAGGGCTTTGCCGGGAGGGGCGCCGCTGATGCGTTCGGATCCGACGAGCTCCATGTAGACGGCGACCGAGCGGGAGAACTCCTTGCGGGCGGCTTCGGCCTGGTCGCGGACGAGCAGGTTGGGCAGGTACCAGCCGCCGATGGCGAGGGGGATGCCGAACAGCGCGGGGATGTAGAACGCGGTCAGGCCGAGGACTTGGAAGATCAGTCCGATCGCGATGGGGGCGATGAGGCCGAGGCCGGCGGAGAGCACCTTCTGGTACAGGAACCGGTTGACGCTCATGCCGATCAGGCGCAGATCGCGGGTGGGGATCTTGAGCGAGGGGCTGTCGCCGACGCGACGGAGGACGGCTGAGCCCACCCGGTTCTCGAGGGTGGCGGCGTAGGCGGGGTCGGCGGCGACGGTGGTGGTGCCGATCCGATCGAGCGCTGCGGAGAGGCTGGGCTGGGTGGGCACCAGTGCGGCGATGACCAGCGCGAAGCCGAGCCCCAGGACGAGGCCAGGGAGGACGATCAGTGCGAGGTTCACTTCTCACCAGCTTTCTCGGTGGCAACGAGCAGACGGGGTGCCGGCACGCCGCGGCTGATGCGTCGCATCCACAGCAGAACGAGGGCGTAGCTGACGAGATATGCGGCGAACAGGAGTTGACCGATCGGGGTGCCGTAGGGGGCGGAATACTGCTGGGCGAGGACCAGGAGTACGAGCAGCGCGACGGTGAAGTAGACGACGAACCGGGCCTCGTTGCGCGGGGTGGCGCGGTCGGCTTCGATCTGGCGGCGCATCTTGACCCGCTCGAAGATGCTCTTGGCGAGATCCTCGAGCGAGGCGGCGAGGCCGGATCCGCGGAGCTCGGCCTTGCGGAGAAGGTGCATCACGAGCACGTCCGCGGTCTCGTCGTTGAGGTCGTCGGCAAACGCCTGCAGCGCCGCGGTGGTGGTCCACCGGGCGTTGATGCGCGCGACGAGCTGCGTGACCTGCGGGCGGATCGCTTCGGGGCAGCTGCTCAGCGATGCGGCGATGGTGCGTTCGAGGCCGGCGCCGGAGACGGTGAGGCCGGCGAGGCTGCGGGTCCAGGACTCGAGGGCGTCGAGCTTGGCGATCGTGTTCTCCTCGGGGCCCTTCTGCAGCAGCCATGGCAGGCCGACAGCGGCGACGGGCACGGCGATCACGAGCAGCCACCATCCGGTGATCAGCGCGAACACCAGACCGACCGCGGCGCCGCCGACGAGCTGGATCTGCTGCGTGCGGGTGAAGTCGCGTGTCGCCTTCCCGCGAAGCGCGCTGCGCGTGGGCAGTCCGCTGGTGCTGGGCTTGTGGGCGGCGCCGAGGATGACCAGGATCGCGCCGGCGACCGCGACGATGATGCACAGGGCGAGGGTTGCGGTAGTCATCTCACACTCCCAGGTTCGCGGGATCGAAGCCGTAGAACTTGAGCTCCTCGAGGAGCCGCGGCGATGGCATGTCAGCGGTGATGAGGCTGCCGCTGGATCGGTCGAAGCGGAACACCTGAGAGGCCACGGGGCGGGAGTTGTTCTGCTCCTCGCCGGGCAGGATCTCGGCGATCTCGGTGACGACGCGGCGGGGCTTGCCGGTCGCGGGGTCGATGATCTTCGAGATCTGCACCACGATCTTGATGTTCTGCTCGATCATCCGGTAGGCGTACACGGGGGTCGTGTTGTTGCCGCGGGACAGCATCAGCGCCGACATGCGGTCGATCGAGTCGTCTGCGCTGGCGGCGTGCAGGGTGGACAGCGACCCGACACCGGACTGCATGGCCTGCATCATGGCGTAGATCTCAGGGCCACGGACCTCGCCGACGATGAAGCGCTGGGTGTCCAGTCGGAGGGTGTCGTAGACCAGGTCTTCGGGGGTGATCTCACCGGGCAGCCGACCATCGGCGCCACGCTCCCCCTCCCCCGGCTTCGCCTCGAGTGAGACCACTCGCGGGTGGCGGTCGTTGATCTTGTGAAGGTAGAGCTCACGCTCCATCTCGATCGTGACGATCTTCTCTTCGGCCGGGATGCAGTCGGCGAGTGCGCGCAGCAGTGTGGTCTTGCCTGCGCCGGGGAAGCCGCTGGTGACGACGGAGACCCCGGCGATGACGGCCGCGCGGAGGAAGGCTGCCGCCTGGCGGGTGATGGTGCCGCGCTCCACGAGCTGGTCGAGGGTGACGTCGACGAGGCGGTGGATACGGATGACGATCGTCGGTCGGGTGGCGACGGGTTCGGCGATCGCTGCCAGACGCGCCCCGCCGGGCAGGTCCATGTGCAGTCGCGGCCGGGCGCTCGTGAACGATCGGCCGCCCTCCCCCGAGCGGGCGGCGAGCAGGTTGATCTCTCGCTCGAGCTCACGGTCGTTCTCGGCGATCGGGTACTGGTACTTGACCACGCGGCCGTCCGCGTAGGAGATCCAGACGTCGTCGAACCCGTTGATGTGGATGTTCTCAACGTCGGGCTCGTCGACGAGCGGCTGCAGCCGACCCAGGCGGAACAGCTGGTCGAAGACGGCCTGCCGGATGGCGGTCTGCATCGGGGCCGGCCAGCGCCCCTCGCCGGGGCGGCGGATCTGGTCGTCAACGCGAGCTCGGACCCGGTCAACGATGTGGTCCTGCGCTGTCTGTTCGCGCTGCTCAGCGGTGATGTCCATGGACTCGCTGAACACTGCGGCGAGCTCACGGGAGACCTCGTCGCGAATGGCGGCGATGTCGGCCCAGGGCAGATCGCTGCGCGCGTCGAGGGTGGTTGGCGGGGTGACCTCGGGTGCCGGCCGCTCGGGGATGGTGGGCGGTGCCGGCACGATCGGAGCTGCGGGTGCCGTGGGGACTGCCTCGGCCGGGGCGTTCCGCTGTGCCGCGCGGGTCAGGTGCGCGGCGGCGTGGCCCAGGTTGCGCAGGCCCGTGTCGGCCGGTGCGGTCGTCGGCGCCTGCGGGGTGGCCGGTGCCGGCGCGGTGAAGAACGGGATGTTTCCCAGGTCTGCGGGGTCGGGCGTGGGGTCGCTCACTGCTGTCCCTCCCAGTCGGTGGTCGTGTAAGTGCGGGTGTTGAGGACATCGCTGTAGCTGTGCAGCAGCGCGCCGATGGCCCGCGCGTAGGGGGTGCGCTGGGCGCCGAGGGTGGGTGCGCCGACCGAGTAGATGGCGGCGCCCTTCGGATCCCAGGGGATGGTGCCCAGCAGGTTCATGCCGATCTGCTTGGTGACGGTCTTGAGAGGCCAGGTCTCCTGCGTGGTGGGGCGTTCGGTGACGAGGAGATCGACGTAGCTGGCGTGCCCGATCTCGTTGAGCGTGTTCAGCAGCCACTCGGGGACGGTGTTGCGGTTCTCGTCGAGGGAGCGCCAGTGTGCGAGCACGGCTGCCACGGAGGGCAGCGTGCGATCGGTGAACAGGGTGATGCTGTCCGCCTCGCGCAGCAGCGGGAGGCGAGGGTCGTTGACGTGGAGGCGCCCGCCGTCGACGAGGATGTCGTACCCGGCGGACTCGTAGGGGCGCAGCGCGTCGAGCAGTGCCCGCCAGAAGTGGGGGCCCGCGCCGGCGGCGCCCTGCAGACTCTTGAAGCCGGGGATGAGCACTGAGCGGGGGCTGAGCTCGACGGTCTGTTCCCAGAGCTTGTCAGGGGTCAGAGCGCCGTACTGGTCGGCGACGGCCGCTTCGGTCAGTCCGGTGCTGTGGTAGACCTGCCCGCGGATGAGTCCGGGGATGATGCTGCTGGTCTTGGTGGTGTCGGCCTCGACGAGGATCACGGGCTTGGACCAGTTGAGGGCCAGGGCGCCGGCGGCGGTGGTCACGCCGGGAGCGCCGGACGCGCTGGCAAGGAAGATGATCGCCATGCGGGGTCACTCCCCCGTCGAGTCGATGACCAGCGCGACGCGGCCGGTGGCGGCACGAGCGGCGATGTCGGGTGCTTCACGGTTCGGCACGACCAGGTCGACAACCCACACCTGGGTCTCAGTGTCGTAGGTGGCGGTGAACACCGTGGCGTTGAAGCTCTTGGGGGTCTCGACGGGCGGGTCTCCCTGAGTGACGGGGGTCTCAACGACACGGACCTTGTCGCCTGCTGCGAGCTGGTAGCCGGGCATCTGCGCCTGGGTGAGCGTGACGCCCACGATCGAGGAGCCGGCCGGCACCGCGAGGGTGTCGCCGGTGTTGGCCGACGTGATGAGGGTGCCGGCGGGCAGGTCGACCAGCGCGGTGGTTCCGACGAGGTCGGCGGCATCCGCGGCGGAGACCGCGTCGACCTGCTGCCCGCCGGCGAGCTGGATGGTCGTGAGGTCGTCCGTGGTGATCGTCTCCCCGCGCGAGACGTCGACGCTGGTCGCCATGACGCTGACGGTGCGGGTGAGGTTCGTGGTGACCCACCACACGCCGATTCCGCCGAGGAGGACAAGCGCGATGCCGAGGGCGATGATCGCGGGGCGCCGGCGAGACTTCGTCGGCTGCAGGACTGCAGGAGTGAGTCCTTGCTTCTGCTCGCCCGGCTCGGTGGTCTCTTTCGTGCGCTTGCTCTTGCGGTCAGTGGTGGTGGTCATTGGAGGTCAGTCCTTCATCGTGGGGCGGATGTGGGGTAGGTGTCTAAGCAGTCCGGTGAGTGTCTCATATACCGCTGTAGCGACAGCTGGTCTTCTGCTGTAGCTGGACACCGCACCGTCTAGTCGAGAGGCGGAAGGAATGCCTCGTAGGCGGTGATGATGACGAAGTTCCGGGAGGGAGCATCGAGTTCAGCGGTGACGCGATCGAGGATCGCGCGGTATGACGGGGCAACGCGCACGGTGTGCTTCACGCGGGGCCCCGCGTCGGAGACGGGGGCGGGACGCTTCTGCCTGTTGAACAGATCCGTCCAGTCCTCGTCAGTCTCTTCTCCGCCGGCGGTGGCCTGGCGGATCAGTTCAGGAAGACGCTTATAGGTAGCCGAGACGGCGTCCAGGAGGACCGTCTGGTGGCTCTTGCGCGTCTTGGCCATGTACGCCTGCAGGCGGTCGTTCAGCGGGACCGGAAGGTGGACGGGGACGCCCTTGGTCGCGGTCTCCCGCTCCTCCCCCTCTCCCCCGTCTTCGTCCTCCGTGCGGGTCGTGCGAGTCGGCTGCTTGCGCGGCGCCTGCTTCTTCGCAGGAGCGGCCGCGGGTTCGACCGCCGCTGCAGGGGCGGGCTCCGGGGGCGGAGCCTGGTCGACGGGGGGCTCCACGGGTTCTGCGGGAGCCGGCGTCGGCGCGGTGCGGCGGGTGAGTTTTCCGAGATCCTGACGAGCCATGTCAGGCCTCCTTCATCTGGTTGGCCCACAGCGACGTGAGCTCCAACGCGACACTGGTGTAGTCGGAGATCGCTGCTTGGTTCTTGCGGGAATCGGTGTACTGCGTGACGACCTTGCCGTCGAAGGGAGCGTCCTCGACGCTCGCGGACAGACGAATGTGACGCTGGAAACGCGGGAGTCCGATCTGCCCCTCGATGAACTCGACGGTGTCGAGCTGCTCTTCCCAGTCCTCGAGTCGCCGACCGCCGCGGCGGGTGTCGATCTTGTTCAGCAGGAGTCGGTAGGGCACCCCGGTCGGGATGATGTGCTCGACCAAGGTGTCCGCGACCGACTCGATCGCCATGGTGGCGGCTTCCAGCGGCAGGACGATGAAGTCGGCGACCTGCAGGACTGCGGTGAGGACGCCGGTGTTCTCATGGCTGCCAGGCGTGTCGACGAGGACGATGTCGTAGCCGTCGAGGTCACGCAATCCCATGATGTTGTTGGGATCGACGTCGGCTGCGAAGTCGAACGGAAGGTCATCCCCCGCTCGCTCGGCCCAGCGTGCTGCGGACTGCTGCGGGTCGACGTCGACCACGAGCACATTGTTGGCGCGGGACAGCGCGGCCGCGAGGTTCATGACGGTGGTGGTCTTGCCCACCCCGCCCTTCTGGTTGCAGACGCCGATGATTCTCACGATCGGCCTCCACGGATGAGGGTGTTGACAGCGGTCGCGCCAGTCGAGCGCGCGATGTGCGGATGTGTGGCGCGGGTATGGGGCAACTGTGGCGGGTTCATGGGCGCCAGTATAGCGTCACATTCACGCCTATATGCAACAACAATCGCGCGTGTCGTGCGCGACGCATGCGCTAGAGGTTGCGATTCAGTCGCGCTAGAGCCGTGCACTAGGTGCGCGCTAATGGAGCAATGACCGCGCATGCAGTGCGCACGTACTTGCGCTCTATCTGCGCGATGGCCCGCGCCAGAGTGGCGACGTACAGGCACAGGCCAAGCGCAATCAAAGGGCTGTACAGGCGACAGACTCGCGCTAGTAGTGCGCAGGTTAGAGCGCAACATCATGCGCGGGTAGGGCGATGTGCTAGCGCGAGTATTGCGTATGTTATTGCGGATGATTAGCGCGGGTGTGGCGCGGGGGTGGCCCAGCGTATCGCGCGAGTGATGCGGTGATCTGGCGGGGGAGTGGCGGAGGCTATCGCGACGTTGCTGCGAGGGTACAGCGCAGAGCATTGCGGCGGGGTAGCGCGTGTGTGGCGCCGCGCTGGCGATGGTGGAGTGCGCCATGTCGCGAGGGCTGGTAGGGGAGTCGTGGCGGGGCATCCAAACGATGGATGCGGGCGTAAGCGGGCCCGTGCGGCCTGCTGAGGCGATTTCGGCCATGAGGAGGGCTCCGAGTGAGGCGGAGGGGAAGACAGGGCCCCTGGGGGCCATCCAGAGGCCCTGTCTGTCTGGGGGGGCGGAGCGGTGAGTGTGCTCCGGCCTGTGGGGCGCGCTCGACTCGTCGACTGCGCTTCCCCCTGGATGGCGGGTTGGCTCAGCTGCGGCGCGGGGCGTAGGAGACCTTGGCCTCCATGTCGCCGCTGACGGCCTGCATGAGCTTGGTGCGGATTCGGCACACTCGGCGGTTGAGCGTCTCCCGGCTGACGCCGAGCTCGGCCGCTGCTTCCTCACGCGCCACACCGGGGTCACCCTCTGCGAGCTCGATGCGTGCAAGCAGCTGGACCTCGTCACGGCGGAGGGTGCCGGAGTCGATCGCCCAGGTGAGGATCGTCACCAGATCCCGGAAGACGTCGTCGCTCTCGTCGGGGCCTGCGATCTTCTCGAGCAGCTCGTCCTCGATCGGCATCGCGTCAACGCTGTGCTCGCTGCCGAACCAGACTCCGAGGTTCTTGATCGTCTCGAGACGGATGTTTCCGGAGACGGAGCGGGAGCGCTCGAGCGGGTAGGTGTGAATGACCTCCCAGAGCACGCCGATCGTCGCGGTGCGGGCGTCGGCGGGGGAGTGCTGCCACAGGCTGCGCATGCTGCTGCAGCTGCTCGGCAGCCGCAGCGCGAGAGGCATGAACGACTTGAGCAGGACGCGGCCGGCGAAGGTATCGCCGGCGTGCTCGCGGGTGAGCAGCTCGAGCAAGAGCGCGTCGCGCTGTTCGGGAGCTTGCGGCTGCCGGATGAGGTTCACGGCCTCATCGCCGGTCAGCTCGCCGAGCGTTCCGAAGTGGTGAGTGGTGTGGGAGTGGAAGCTGTTCCACTCGTCGAACAGCTGGTCGGCAAGAGGTGATGTCTTCGCCCAAGCAGTCATGAGAAATGGCCCTTCGTCGTGACGTCGGTTGACGAAGGGCCACGTTCCTCAGCACCCCTGGTTCAGATCCTGGAAAGTTCCGGCCGGGCCGCAGAGTGCCCGGCCGGCGGATGCTGGCTTCGGGGGGTCTGAGTCACGATCCGATGCTGTAAACGCTTGGTCAGGGGTGGTTTCCATGCCTCGCTGCATGGGCGCAATATCCACGCAAGATTTCTTCGATCCGCGATGTCCGCGAAGGGCCGAAAACCCGGCCTATACAGATATGCCCCCGTTGGTCGGGAGGCATCAGGACTCCGCGGAAGGGACAGAAACGTGAGCGAGAGCAGCACCGCAGACAGCGCCGACGACGCCATGTGGGAAGGATTCAAGCCCGACGCTGCACGCGCGATCCGTGCGCGCCAGGGGTTCGAGGAAGCGGTGGCGAGCACCCTCGACGCACCCTTCGACCCCTCCACGCATGGCCGCGTGGTGAAGGCGGTTGAGGAGCTCTCGGCAGCGGTGCCGGCAGCTCTGCGGGTGGCGCAGCTGCGAGTGGGAGGAGCTGCATAATGGCGCGCCGCGAGAAGACGTCGAAGCCAGCCAAGGAGACGAAGACCGTCCCGGCACAGGGGAGCAGCTGGACCCACGGTCGGCAGCTGGGCGGCAAGGTGCTGTCCGCACTCCTGTTCGCCGCGATCGCGTGTGGACCCATCGCGCTGTTCGCCGCGGCCGCACGTCCGGCGCCCGTCGTTGCCGCAGCGCCCGAGGCGCAGGCAGCGGGGCTGAGCACGCAGCAGCAGGCTGCCGGCGGTTACGCGGAGGGCTTCGTCTCCTCGTGGCTGAGCGCGACAAAGGACGCGCCGGGCGACCTGGCTACCTACGTCGACCTGGCGGCGCTGCGGCAGCTCTCGGTCACGGCCTGGGAGTACCGCGACCTGTCCGTGGTCTCCATCACGCCCGTCGACGGCTCGGACTTCGTCAACGTCGTCGTGGCGGCGAACATCAAGGAGCTGTCAGTGACGGACACCGACGACACCAGCACGACGAGCTGGCCGCGCCGCTACTTCCAGGTCGCGATCGCGGTCAACGGAGACACGGTGCGGGCAGTCGGTCTCCCGGCCCAGATCTCCGCTCCCGTCCAAGGCAAGACGACGTCGCTGGTCTACAAGCAGACCATCGGATCCTCTGACCCGTCCGCGGAGACGGTGTCAGCGTTCCTCGGCGCGTACCTTGCCGGCTCGGGCGACCTGTCCCGATACAGCGCCCCGGACACATCCTTCGTGGCGATCTCGCCCGCCCCCTACGTGATGGTCAACGTCGAGGAGCTGCGGTCAGACCTGACGCCCACGAAGAACCCGAGCGACGGCGACACCCTCAAGGTGCTCGCGACCGTCTCACTGCTGAGCCCGCTGGACCAGCAAGTGACCTCGACATACACACTCACCCTCACCGCGCGTGCCTCCCGCTGGGAGGTCAGCGCCATTGATCTTGCACCGCAAGCGGTCTCCGACAAGGGATCGACAACCCCCACGCCGACACCGTCCGGTAACGGCAACTAAGAAAGGAACACCAACCATGTTCGATTGGATCAACGGGATCACCGCTGATGCGACGACTGCTTTCCGGGCGGTCGTGTTTCTCGCAGCAGCAGTGATCTTCTTCGTCGTCGCCGCCAAGGTGCGGTTCGCCATGGCGACGACCATCATCACCGGCATCGCGTGCGGCCTGGCCATGTTCCTCGCCGCCGGCGGTGGCGAGTGGGTCATGGGCCTCATCCAGACCGAGACTGTCGACGCCATCGGAGTGACGATCCACCAGATCGCAGCTCCGGCGGACGTCCTGGTGCTCAACGAGACCACCACCGCGGCCGGCGACACGGTCTACCGGCTGGTCGCGTAAGGGGCGAACGTGGCCGATCGCGACGAAGAGAGAGAGGTTGCGCGCTTCTACACGCGCAGCCGCCGGTTCCCAAAGTTCATCGGCCGTCTCCACGACGGCACGAAGATCCCCGGGGGCCCCTACACGCTGACGCAGGGCGTCGTCCTGGCGATCGTCCTGGTCGTCGCGCTGATGACGCAGAGCGTGTGGGGGACTGGCTCTCCGATCGTCGACATTCCCGTCGCTGCCTTCGTGTCCTGGGGAGCAGCGTGGGGAGCCGGAAGGATCCCGGCCACACGCCGGAACCTGCTGAGCATCATCACCAGCGGCATGTCCGCGATGACCCGCCCCGCAGCCGGCCGCTACCGCGGAGTGACCATGCGGGTTCGCCCACCCCACTTCGCAGGCGGCGGAACAACGATCGCCGAGCCGGTCGGAGCCACGCTCGCCCGCCCTGACAGCGAGAACACCGCACCCGCACCGGAAGCGCCCGTCGTGGCGCAACCGGTCCTGCAGCCGCGCTCGACGCCGCTGCCGACGCACGCACCCGCACACGCGGTCAGCGGCGTCGAGCGCCTGCTGCAGCAAGCCCGAGGAGGCAACTGACCATGAGCTACTCAGCCCTCCTCCCCATCCTCGGCGGCACGCCGATCACGGCACCCCTCAGCGGCGGTCGCGATCTGCTGCTGGCCACGCCGACCGACTGAGAAACGAGACGACGATGCAGATTCCGGCAACAGCGATGACGAGCAACCTGATGTGGACCCGCTCGGGCGTGGTCTGGGCAACGTGGCGGCTGCAGCCGCTCCCGTATGCCTACGCCACCGCGGCCGCAAAGCAGCTCGTCAAGGCGCACCACCAGGCACTTTTCCAGGCCCACCGGGGCGAGGGGCTGCTGCTGGGGCTGTGCGCTGACCTGGACCCGGTGTCGATCGTGGAGCGGATGCTGGACGGGGTTCGCATCGACGAGTGCCCCGACTGGGCACGCGAGGTCGAGCTGACCCTGGACGCGCTCGAGCAGATCCCGCTCGGAACGCGCGCGTTCTGGTTCTCGGTCCCGCTCGCGGCCGGTTCGATGAAGGCGCGCGCGATGTCGGCACTGCGCGCCGCCGACACCAAGCTGCGAGACACGTTGGCTCTTCCCCGTCAGCTGCCTACCGACTCCGAGATCGCCGCGGCTGCGCGGATGGCCAAGGAGATCGAGGTCCGCATCCCCGCCGCGTTCCAGCCGACCTGCGCAACGCCCGCCGAGCAGATCTGGATCGCCCTTCACTCACAGCAGCGCGGCCTCTCCGCAGACCTCGCCGCCCCTGTCCCGCCCGCCGAGGGTACCGAGGACGGATTCGGCGCCGACGAGCTCGCGCACTTCCAGATGCCTTCCGCGATGCCGAACCCATGGCTCGACGAGGGCGGGCAGAGTGACATCGCCCCCAAGTCCGGGCAGCAGTTCCTCCCGTTCAAGCGCCGCTACCTCAAGGTGCACAGCCCCTACGCGGACGAAACGTCGTCCTACCAGGTGGTGCAGGCCATGGTCGCCGCGCCCAAGGCCGGCTGGGTCTCGCCCGGCGTCGAGTGGATCTCACACGTCGACCAGTTCCCCCTCGACGTCGACTGGGGGATCCGTTTCACCGTCACCGGCGCCGACGAGGTCAAGCGTCGCAACAAGAAGGCCGAAACCGCCCTCGAGGAGCAGTACAAGCATCAGGAGGGCACTGCCACGATCACCGGCGGCGGATCCGACCTCGGCGAGATCGCAGAGACCCTGGCGGCGTACCACGCCTCCCTCAACCGCTCCGACAAGGAGGTCGAGGTTCAGGCGACGGTGCTGTTCGCTGTGGGGGCGGATACCGCCGACCTCGCGAAGGCCAAGGGCCGATTCGTGGCAGACGAGTACAAGCGCGCCGACTTCCTCCTCGAGGCACCCCTGGGCGGTCAGGAGGAGCTCTGGTGGGCGATGATCCCCGGCACACCCACTGGGCGCATCGTCCGTGAGCTCACCCAAATCACGACCGGCCGGGAGTTCGCGACCGGAGTGCCGCTTTCCAGCAACGAGCTCGGAGACGAGAAGGGCGCCCGCTTCGGCGAGAACATCAGCACCGCACGCCACACCCCGATCCTCCGCGACGCGGACGGCAGTATCCAGGCCGACACCAGCGCCAGCTTCGGCGTGGTCGCCGAGCTCGGCGCCGGTAAGAGCGTGCTCCTCAAATGCGACATGGGCGACACGGTCGACCGCAACGGCCGCGTCGTCGCGATCGACCGCACAGAGACCATGGAGTATGCGGCCTTCGCCCGCAGTCTGCGCCCCGACTCGACGACCGTCGTTGACCTGATCGCCCCCGAGTACTCGCTGGACCCGCTGCGGGTCTTCGGACCTCGGGTCGGTGCCCGCATGGTGCAAAGCCTGTTCTCCACGATGCTCGGCATCCGCGCCCGCGACAGCCGCGGTGTCATGTTGGGTCGCCTCCTCGAGCCCGACTACGCCGCCGAGCACGGGCTGACCAGCCTCCGAGCACTGGAGAAGCATGTTGCCACCTTCAACTCGCCCGAGACCGATGAGCTTGCGGGTCTGATCAACCTGGTTTCCGCGAAGGATCTTGGCGAGGTCCTGTTCAACGACGGGCTCCGTGCCGTCGACCTGTCCTCGCGGGCATTCGTGTTCCTCACCCATGGCCTGGTCCTCCCGGACGCCGCCGAGCTCGAGCATCAGCACCTCTTCGACGAGATGCCCCTGGAAAAGATCGTCGGTCGGTCGATGTACGCGATGCTCATGGGCATTACCCGCGCCGTCTGTTTCATGAACACCGGAGAGCTCGCCGGAGCCTACTTCGACGAGACACACCACATCACCGCGTCACCCGAGGGCGCTCGCGAGCTCCTCATCGGACTTCGCGAAGGTCGACGCAACCGCGCGTTCTTCGGCTTGGGATCGCACGACCCCGCTGACTTCGGCGACACCAAGACTCGAGGTCTCATCAAGACCCGCTACGTGATGCGTCAGACCGACAAGGAGCTGGCGCGCCGCGCGATCGAGTGGTTGACCGGCGAGCCTGCAGACCCGGCGATGGTCCAGGTGGTCACCGAGGATCTGTCGCCGCTCGGCCCGGACGGCAAGGTCGCCCCTGAGCGGCGCGGTGAGGGCCTGGTTCGTGACCAGCGCGGCCGGATCGGAAAGTTCCGCAAGACCCTCCCCGAGCGCCCCGACCGACGCGAAGCGGTGCTGTCGACTCCGTCTCTGGTGACGCCATGATCGGGTTCTACCGGCACACCTTCGAGACCCTGGGCGGCGCGTTCTGGCGGGTCCGGTTCTGGGTACATGATCACCCCCGGTGGAGCAAGGTCTTCGCCGTGATCCTGATCGACCTGTTCCTGGTCCTTTTCGGCAACACGTACTGGGCCTTCGCCGCTGACGGTGGCGGCTCGTCCCCGTTCATGCTCGGCGGCGACATCACAGACAGCGACGGCGTGCCCCTGACCAACTACACGGTGCTCCCGCTTGACCGCGGCGACGTGTTCACGATGGGGAAGTTCTTCATCTCCATGTGGATCGACCCGATCTGGACCGGGCACCTGGGTCTGGTGTCGTGGATGATCTGGTTCTGCAACTGGCTGCTCTCCTTCGAGTGGGTCGACATCGTCGCGGCACCGTTCGGTGCGCTGGCCGACCTCCTGCAGGACTTCCTCGGCGAGATCGCGTGGATCCCGTTCGCGCTGACGATCGCCGGCGGAGTCGCAGGCCTGGCGATCATGCTCGGCCGGCACTCCACCGGATGGGCGGAGCTGTTCATCTCAGCCTGCTGCGCCGTCCTGGCCACCGGGCTGCTCGCCAACCCGATCGCCACACTCACCGCTGCTGGCGGCGCCTTCGACACGGCCCAGGAGTACGGCGGGCAGATCGCCGCCGTCGTCGTCACCGACGACATCAACAGCACGGAGCTCGACTCCGAGAACCTGCTGTCCGCTGCGGTCACATCGCAGCTGGTCGACATCTTCGTGAAGATCCCGGCGCAGACAATCGCTTTCGGCCACGCCCTCGAGGGCGCGTGCGCCACGACATTCACCGACACGATGACCAGCTCGTCGCCGGTCTTCACCGGCGGCAACGAGGTCCGCGACGCGGTCGGCGAGTGCGACGAAGCGGCGAAGACGTTCAACCAGAACCCCAACTTCGGACAGGTGCTCACCGCCGTCACGATGACCCCCGGCGCCCTGACCCTGTTCATCCTCCCGATGGCGTTCGGCGTGCTGTTCCTGGTCACCGTTCTCGGCTTCCTGATCTCCGCGCTCAAGACGATGTGGAACGTGTACATCGGGATCCTGCCCGTCAACCGGTACCCGCTGTGGAAGTCGCTCGCCGACACCTTCATGGGCCTGGTCGCGATCGTCTTCATGGCGGTGGTCATGGCTGCCGTCCTCAAGCTGACGGTCGCCACGATCACGGGCCTCAGCCAGCTCGGCATCCCTCTCGTCGCGCAGATGACCTTCGCATCGCTGGTGATGATCGTCCTGGTGTTCCTGATCATCCGGGCACGCCGGATCGCGAAGAAGACCGGCCGCTCCATCGCCGAGCAGCTCTCGAAGTACGGCATGGGAAAGGGCGGGCCCACGCAGCGGGACGGGGTCAAGACCGTCGCCGCGATGGGCGCGGTATCCACGATCGCGGCTGCAGCTCTCCGCCGCCCCGACAGAACGGTCGACGCCCGATCCATCAATGTCGGCGCCGGCGCCGCTCACGACATCGGCGAGATGGCCGCTACACGCCCGCCCGCGGCGCCTATGCCGCCTTCCAGGCCCTCCGGCGGCTCACCGGGCCGTCCGGCTCTCCCCTCGCCACAGAAGGGCTCCGGGGGCGGTTCTGCGGCCTCCGCTGCGGGGAAGGCGTCGAAGACGGCAGATCTCGTGTTCACGGCCGCGCGAATCGGGAAGGGTGCCGCTGCGGGCGGCGTGGCCGGTGCCGCCGGGGCCGCTGCGCTCGAGGTCGGTGGCCGGGTGGCGACCAAGGGCACGTCGAAGGCGATCGCCGCGGCCGCATCAAGCGGCGTCAGCAAGCAGCGTGCGGCGGGGGATCCGAAGGTGGTCCCGATGGTCGTAGACCCGACACCGGCACCACGCCGCGCCCCGGATGGTCCCCGTCGCATCGTCGTGGATTCCTCGGGCATGGGACACATCGAACGTCGCTCCGTGTCTTCCGGGGTGACTGACATCACGTCGCTGCCGCCGCGGGCGCCGCGGTCCCCGCGCAGCGGTGAGATGCGCGCCCGGCTGGCGATCGCGCAGAAGTAGGCGCGCATGTCCGCATCCGGAGTACTCGAGCGCTCGGCTGACGTCGCCGGCGCCGCCAGCGGGGGAGAAGACGGCGACGGGGGCGGCTCGCGCAAGGTCATCCTCTGGGTGATCGCGCTGGTCATGGTGCCGATCGTGCTCTTCGCCGGCTACACGATGTTCCTGATGATGGCGATCGCCGGCGCATCCGGTGGAGGGTCGTCGCAGTGCACGGCCGGTTCGCTGACCACCGACGAGCTCGAGGTCCAGACCACCGGCGGCGCGACCCGGACCCTGGGGTCGACCGAACTCGGTCACGCGGCCACGATCCTGTCGGTCGCGCGGTCCCTGGGTGTCTCCGCGCGCGGCCAGCAGATCGCGATGATGACTGCGCTGCAGGAGTCCGGCTTGAAGATGTACGCCAACTCCTCCGTGCCTGCATCCCTCGACTATCCGCACGACGCGGTCGGCAGCGACCACGACTCGGTCAACTACTTCCAGCAGCGAGTGTCGGGCTGGGGCACCGTCGAGGAGCTCATGGACCCCGTCTACGCCGCGAAGGCGTTCTTCGGCGGCGAGGACGGGCCGAACGGCGGATCTCCTCGAGGGTTGCTCGACATTCCCGGCTGGGAGGACATGGGCCTGGGAGAGGCGGCCCAGACAGTGCAGGTCTCGGCGTTCCCGAGCGCCTACGACAAGTGGGAGCCCGCGGCGCAGCAGATCATCACCGCGGTCGGCGGCTCTATCAGCTGTGACAGCGGCACGGTCGTCGGGCAGGCGGCATTCCCTCTCTCTCCGGGCTACCAGATGACCTCCGGCTACGGACCGCGCGACATCTCGGTCCCCGGCGCCTCCTCGTGGCATGTTGCGATCGACCTGCAGCACTGGCCGGGCCCGTGCGGAGACCCGGTTTACGCGGTCCTGCCCGGCACGGTCACCCTCAGCAGCTCGCTGTGGCTGTCGATCAAGCACCCCGATGGCTTCGTGGTCTCCTACCTGCACATGTACAAGAGCGAGCGGCTCGTCGACGTCGGCGACACCGTCGCAGCCGGTCAGCAGATCGGTGCGGTCGGGAACGTGCCGCCGAGCGGCGGCTGCCACCTGGACTTGCGCATCAACAAGAACGGGACGACCAACGCGGCCGTCGCCGCACTGCGGGAAGCACCCGCTCTGGGCGCTCCCGCCCAGTACGCCGGCTTCGTGGACCCCGAAGAGTTCCTCCGCCTGTACGGGATCGAGATCTGCCCCACAGACGGCACTTGCCGGCGGCTCTGACCCCCTGGAAACCCGCGCGAGATCACGGTTCGCGCCCTACTGACGACCTGGAAACCGGCCTGTAGTGTGGGGATCAGCCCCGGCCCGAAACGGGGCCGAAGCTTCCCCCATTCAGACGGTGACTCGTGCCCTCAACAGATGTCAGCGCCACTGGTGACGCCGACCGACCCGCAGGGTCGGTGTCAGCCACCGGCTACCGCTCGATCGCATACTTCCTGCCGGTGGCGTTGCACGCGCGACTCAAGGCGGCGTGGTGGTCGACGAGGGACGAGCCGGAGGGTGCGCCCTCGCTGGCGGGCCTGGTCGAGGTCGCGATCGGGAGAGAAGCCGACCGCCTCGAGCAGCTCTACAACTCCGGAGATCCATTCCCGCCGGCGCCAGCCAAGGCGCGAGGAATCAGCCGCACTGCGGCGCAGCGTCAAGGCGAGTGGCTGCGAGGCGAGTGGGAGCGGCGTCGGCAGGCGCAGACCCCACCGGCCGACGCCGACGACTGATCCTCGCGGCACCGGGCAGGGCGCAGCAACGGATATGCGCCGCAGTATGCCGCCGATGTGCGCCGCGATATTGCGCCATAACTGCGCGGGGGTGGCGGCTGGAAATATTTCCCAGGGGGAGGGGTTCAAGCCCGATTCGACAACCGTGCCTGCGGCAGAACGCCGATCGGGCTTGATCCTATCACCCGCGTCAAGCGCGGGTGTGGCGGAGGTATTGCGCTAATGCGCGCCGCGATGTGGCGCAATATCGCTTTCCAGCTGCCGCCGTGAGCTTCTCTGGGTCACTATCTCGCAGGGGACATCACGAGTGCGTCAGACGCGCAGAGAATCCGCAATGTCCGCGAAGGAGCCGATCGCCGGCCTATACCTCGCAAGAGGGTCGTGAAGTACTCGGCCCGCTCAGGAGGCTCCAATGGCAACTCGGGTGGCACAGCGTCCGCCAGCTCGGCCGACCGCCCCGGCGGCAGTGTCGCTGGGCGTCCTTCCTCGCCGCCAGCTGACCGGCATCATTCCCGCGCTGCTCTGCATCGCTTTCGCGACGGCAGTGACAGGACTCAACGCGGTGCGGCCGTTCACCGACCTGGTCCCGGTGGTGTGGATCGTGGCGGTGGCACTTGCTGTCGGCGCGATCGCATCGGGAGTGCGAGCCTTCCAACGGCAGGGCCGTATGGACCCGGCCATCGAGGCGGTGCTTCCTCATCTCGGCGCAGCCCAACCGACCCGCGCGCTCGTGGAGCCGGTGAAGTGGACGAAGGGCTGGGTGGGCTTGCCGGCGCGCATAAAGATCCGGTACGCCTCGCACGTTGTCGACGACGATCCGCGTTTCGTCGACCAGATCATCGCCGGCCTCACCCGACGCCTGGGTGCGGAGTACCGGGTGCGGAAGCACAACTCGAGGCGGTGCGTCCTCATCGTCGAGCTCGCACCCGCGAGCGATCCGGTCTCCCGCGAGCAGCAGCGCGCGATCGAGGTTGTCAAGCAGGTCATCGACCCGACCGCCAGTGTGTCGGTGACGTCGGCCGAGGATGCGTCGGTCTCGAAGATCGAGGTCAAGCACAACGTGGGCCCGAAGATGGCGATCGCCGCCCGTCGATCCCAGATCGAGAAGGTCGTCTCGTCGATGCTCCCCGGCCGGTGGAGGGCGCACTGGGATCTCGAGGGCGACAAGATCAGGTTCGAGGTCCGCCCGACCATGCCCGACATGGTCTTGCACGAAGTGGAGCCCGCGGCCGCGCTCACTCACTCGGCCTACAAGTCGTTCAGGATCCCGATCGGCCCCGACGAGGACGGGCAGATTCAGTCGTGGCATCCGGCGGTCTCCCCGCACTGCCTCGTCATCGGTGGCACAGGCTCGGGCAAGACCAGCTTCCAGCACACGGTGCTCACCCACCTGACGCACGCGCACTGGCGCGTATGGGTGCTCGACGGCAAGCGAATCGAGTTCGCCGGTTTCCGTGACTGGCCCAACGTCGAGCTGGTCGGTGCGCGCGTCGAGCACCAGGTGCGGATGCTGCACGCCGCACACGAGCTCATGGAAGAGCGCTACTCGCAGCTCGAGAACGGCACAGCCCGGCTCGAGGACTTCGACCCGCTCGCGCTGATCATCGACGAGTACGCCACCTTCAAGGCTCGCGTGCAACGGTGGTACAAGACCGTCAAGCCGAAGGGTGCGCCGGCGCAGGCTCCCGTCCTGGATCTGCTCTCCGATCTCGCCCGGCTGGCGCGATCGGCGAAGATCCACATTCTGCTGGGTCTGCAGCGTCCCGACGTGGAGTTCCTCGGCGGTGAGATGCGAGACAACTTCGGTGCGCGCGTCAGCTTCGGTCGCCTCTCCCCGCAGGGCGCCAACATGATGTGGGACAGCTTCGCGGTCGGCGTAGCGATCCCACGCAACAAGCGGGGCCGCGGCATCACCCTGAACGCCGAGTCGCTGCCTGTCGAGATCCAGGCCTTCTACACCCCGGACCCCGCGAAGCTCGACTCGTCCGACAAAGCGGACTGGGACCACCTGGCAGCGCTGCGCCCCGCGACGGCGGACTATGAGCGGATGATGGTGCGCGACCCGGAACCGGAGCTCACCGACGACGGCGAGGGCGAAGAGGTCGAGCCTGACTACTTCCAGTGGTCCACAGCCGAGATCGTCGAGTGGGATCCCGCGGCCGCGTCGAAGACCCAGCCCGGCACCCTCCGCCCCGCGAACGTCACCCCGCTGGACCCGCGCGAACGGGTCCGGTTCGTCCCCGACGTCGACGACGAGGCACCCGACGTCGACGCAGCTGCGGACGGCGACGGGTACAGCGAATCACTCGAGGGGCCGGCCGTCGAGCTCGAGGTCGGAGATCTCCTCCTCGTCGACGCCACGTTGGGCCTGTGGGGAGTGGTCGAAGGGGTCGAGCCCGACGTCGTCGACGACGAGTACCTCGCGATCGAGTACCGCGACATCGACAGCGGAGAAGACGGACTGCTGACGGTGTTCGACAACTCGGTCATCAGCTACCGACGTCCCGAGGCCGCGTGATCGTCGTGGCAGGGATGACACCGAGGGCCGACTGGCCCCGAGGGAAGGGATGAGCAACTCGTGTCGAATCAGAGCGTGTCGGAAGACGACTGGATCTCGCTGCTGCTGATTGCCGTGCTCGTCCTGGCGAGCGGTGCCGTGTCACTGGGGATGTTCCTCGATCCGCTGCGCACATGGATGGTGCAGTACCACTTGCTCGAGCAAGGTGACACCGTCGCGCTCGAGGTCGTCGACGGCGTTGGACTCGGGTGGGGACAGATCCTCGTCATTCTCGCGATCCTGATCGGTGCGATCGCGCTCATCGTGTGGCTCAAGCGCCGCGCGGCTGCCCGTGTCTGAGCTGCCCGGCATGCTCGGCCCGAGGAGAACAGGAAGGAGGAGATAACCACCCATGATCCGATTGCTATCAAAGAGCGGATGCGTCCAGTGCACCGCGACATCCAAAGCGATGGACGCGAAGGGGATCAACTATCAAGTGATCGACCTGGGCGAGGACGCCGAGGCGCTCGTCGAGGCCAAGGCGCTCGGCTATATGCAGGCGCCCGTCGTCATCACGGACGAGGACCACTGGTCGGGCTTCCGCCCCGACAAGATCGACGAGCTCGCGCAGCGTCTCGTGTGACCGACAGCAGAGGCCCCGCCGGCGGATTGCCACCGGCGGGGCCTCTGCTATGCCCGTCAGGGCCAGCGTGTCACTGGTGCGGCATGTGCGCCGCCGCCCACTGCTGCAGCAGCTCCTCGCGCATGCGGGTGTTGTGCTCGAGCAACCGTCGCACGCCGGCAGGCGTTGCGCCTACGGCCGCGCCGTCGTTGATCGTGCGCATGCCGAGATGCTCACAAGCCCACGCCGCGAGTTCGTCGAGCTCGACGGTGACGGTCGCAGTGAGGCTGACGTGTTGCTGCCACTGAACCCTGTAGGCAGGCATCGAACGCTCAACCGGGGTTGCGGAAGAAGTCGACCACGAGCGCGATGGTGAGCGGGACAAGGACCACCGCGGCCGCGGTGACGATGATGCGATCGAGGATCGGCGCGGCGAGGATCCCGAGCCAGCCGGCGGCGATCGCCGCCACGACGAACAGCGCAGCGCGTGTGACGTGGTGCAGCCGGCGCGCGGTGGGTGCCGGAATGGTTCGGGGTCGGGCGGCGAGGGTCATGAGCTTGCCTCGCTCTGGCCGACACGGTGTTCGCGGATGTGCGCGTAGGGCACGGTGCCGCGGTGGCCGTAGGCGTCCGTGATGCTGACGCTCTTCGGGTTGACGCGGGTGACGATGCACCAGCTGCCGAAGTACTTGATCTGGTCGCCGACGTTGATGGTGTCCTTGCTGTGGTCGGTGGCGGCGCCGGACGCGATTTGCTCGGCGCGAACCTCCTGCCAGTAGGAGAGCTGATCCTGAACTGCGGCCAGCTCACGCTCGAGCCGTTCGGCGTAGGCGCCTGTTGCCGCGGCTGTGACCTCGACGTACCCGCCTGCGAGGGTCCGGCTAGATCCGTCGAGACGTCGCCGCATGCCCGCGATGTCGGCGCGGAGCTTCTCTATCCGGTTCGCAACAGTGATAGGTGCGTAGCGGGCGTCGTTCGATGAGGCCGCGATGTCGGCGCGCACCTGGGCGCGGCGGGCCTCCGAGTCGGCGTCGATTGACCGGCGGATCGCGGCATCCGCTTTGGCGATCGCGCGACGGTGTCCGGCTTCCGAGTGGTGCCCGATCTTGATCGGCTCGCCACCTTCGGGCAAGCGGCGTAGCGCGCGTGCAGCCCGCTCCGCTTCCTCGGTCGCGTCATGGTGGCGCCGAGTGGCGCGGTCGGCCAGAGCGTCGGCGCGATCGCTCCGGCGCTCGGCGAGGTCCGCTTCGACGTCAGTGGTGGCGCGGCGGGCGTAGTCGATCGAGATCTCGACGGCGAATCCGGCCGCGGCGAGCTGCTCGGCGGTGCGGTTGATGATCGCGGTCTTCGGCTCCCGGTCGCGGGAGTGGGGGATGTACCAGGAGCCGATGGCCCTGCTCCATCGCCACCCGTTGGCTTTGAGCGCGTCGGACGTTCCGTCGCCCCGGCTGGTCCCGTCGATGAGGGTGCCTTCCGCGGCGGCGTGGGTGATCGTGAGAGTCATGGCCGGCTCCCTTCCCGCGCGGCTGCGTCGTGCGTGAGCGGGTGGCGGAATCCGATCTCTCGCTCCCAGACCTCGGCGGCGCGGTGCAGGCCCTCGTACTCTTTGACGCCCAGGTGGTCGGGGGAGTCCACGAGCGGCCGGTGGGAGAAGCGCCGCGCGATCGCGTCGCCGAGGCGCTCGACGAGATCACGGGCGGGGGACTGGTCCCATCCGGGGTGATGGCAGGAGACCTCCGCGAGCAGAAGACGGCTGCGTTCGATCTGCAACGCCTGCTCATCGTCGGCCAGGGGAACGATCTCGGCGACGGGCTGCCACTCGTAGTGGGGTGCGGCGATGTGCTGCTTGATCGCGTAGCTGACGCTGGCGTGGTTCTCGTCCCAGAGGCTCTGCCCCATCCGGTCGGCGTTCTCGGCGAGCTCGCGCGGGGTGCTGCTGCGATAGGCGGGGGTGGAGATGTAGGCGGCGGTGACCAGCAGGTCGATGGTGTCGCGGTTCACGGGGAACGCACGCATGATGAGACCTCCTCAAAGGTGGTGAATGTGACATTCACTACCCTAAAACCAGCTTGCTCCCGTGTCAAGGCGTGGTTGTAGGTTCCACGTGAAGATGGCATTTTCTATCGCAAGGTGGCCCACAGTTGGCCATTGGGCCAGGTCTCGTGGACGGATCGTGTGTGCGTTGGGTGATCTGGGGTAGCTGAATGGCGGGCGTGGCTGGGGGGGACGGGGCCGGAGTGGGCTTGGTACCGCTGATTCCGGTGCATGATCCGGTGCAGCACAAGCTCTACAGCGACGAGCTCGTGTCGCTCTTGGAGGACGACGAGCGCCGCAAGCGGGTCTGGAATATCGCGCTGACTGGTGGGTACGGGAGCGGCAAGAGCAGTGTCCTCGCAGGGGTTCGTGAGCGTCTCGCATCTCGGGTAGTTGAGATCTCGCTGTCGTCGTTGAGCGATGTCGGGGTGCAGCCGTTCGATCGGCAGAGCAGTGAGCTGACGAACTACATTCAGAAGGAGATCGTCAAGCAGCTGTTGTACCGGGAGCGTCCGATCGCCGTGCCGGGATCTCGGTTCCGGCGGATCAGCCGGCTGCCCGTGCGCCGTGCTCTTGTGACTTCGGTGCTTGTTGGGGTGCTGGTGGCCGCGGTGTTCTGGGTGACTGGCTGGGGCGCCCCTCTTCAGCTTGCCCCGGATGCGGAGTGGTGGCAGCGTCCGACGATTCTGACTGCGATCGGGCTGCTGGCCGCGGCCGGCGCGTTCGTGACGCGGGTGCTGTTGTCGAACCGGGTGCGGATCGACAAGCTGGGCACGTCGGCGACGTCGGTCAGTCTGACCGGAGACGCAGACGGGAGCTATTTCGACGAGTATCTGGATGAGATCGTCTACTTCTTCGAGATGACCGGGCGCGACGTTGTGATCATCGAGGATCTGGATCGCTTCGAGGACCCAACGATTTATGCATCGCTGAGGGAGCTGAACACGCTCTTGAACTCCTCGGGTCAGCTCCGTAAGCGCCCGGTTCACTTCATCTACGCGGTGCGAGACAGCATCTTCGAGGATCTGGAGGAGGCGCGACGCGACCGGAACGGCACGGCGCTCGACCAGACGGAGGATGCGGATCCTGGGGTGTGGCAGGCGCGTCCAGTGTTGTCGGAGCCGGCGACTCAGCGGACGAAGTTCTTCGAGCTTGTCATCCCGATCGTGCCGTTCATCACGCACCGCTCGTCTGCGGACTTGCTGTCCGGCATGATGCGGGAGATCGATCCAGAGGTTTCCTTCGATGTGATCCGTGTGGTCGCCAAGCATGTGACGGACATGCGGCTTCTGCGGAATATCGCGAACGAGTACCGGGTGTTCAGAGCGCGGATTCTCGCGCCGGGGCTGCTGCGCGGCCTCACGCCCAGCGGGTTGTTCGCTGTCGTGGCGTACAAGAACACGCATCTGCAGGACTTCGAGCAGATCCGGGTGGGCGCGAGCGTTCTCGACACGATGTACCGGCGGTCGCGCCGGATCATCGCGGCGGGGTTGGCGACGCTCGCGGAGTCGTTGGCTGAGCTGGAGGCGTCGCAGGTTCCGCACACGGCGACGGTCGATCGTGCCGAGCAGCTGGGCGCTGAGCTTCAGAAGTTGGTGGAGCGTTGGCTCTCCCGTATGGGCCGTCCCATTCATAACGCGTCGTTCGTGCTCGCCGGCCGCCAGTGGACTTCGAACGAGGTCATGACGGTCGAGTTCTGGGAGCAGGCGATCGACTCCGGTCACCCCATCGAGGTCCGCGACTCCTCTGATCTCGTGTTCACCCTCTCCGCGGCGACGCTGCGCGAAGACCTGGGCTCGATCGTCCCGGGGAGCTGGGTGGCGCGCGCGTCAGGCGACGTGCGGCTGGCGATAGAGAAGGCCCGCCAGGATCAGCAGGAGCTGCGCCGGGCGGACTTCGTCGACCTCGCCCGTCCGCCTATGCCGCTGGAACTGGACGGGGAGGATGCGGACTTCGCCGGCTGGGTGAAATCCACCGTGGACGGTGATCCGCTGCTGGTCGATCTGATCTGCGAGGGACTCCTCGACCGGAATTTTCCACTGTACGCGTCACAGTTCTACGGCGTCATCGCCTCCGCCAACGCGATGACCTATGTCGTGCAGCACTTGCAGACCGAGAGTCCGGACATCAACTACCCCCTTCTGCCAGACGAGGTTCCCACGGTGCTCACGCTGGGTGGCGAGCATGTCTTCGAGTCCGTCGGCATCTTCAACGCCGCGATCTATGACCAACTGCTGGCCGACGACGACCCGCGACTGGATACCCACTTGCAGATCATCGCCGCCGGGCAATCCGACGGGGTCGCATTTCTCAAGGCATACCTTCGTCAGGGTGCCCACCCCGACATCCTCGTGCGACGGCTCGCGCTCCACTGGACGGGCATCTTCGACTTCCTCGACGCTGAACTCACCGATCTCCCCGAGGCGAAGGACGCGCTGGCCCCGGAAGCGTTCCTCGGCGCGGACCCGGAGCGCGACTATCACGTCCCCGATCCGATGAAGGCCACGATCGCCGCGGCCCGCCTTGGGTATCCGGACCTGGTGGATGCGACTCGGTCTCCCGACCGGGCGGTCGCGGCGTTGCAGCGACTGGGCATCCGACTCCCTTCGCTGGACGGCCTGTCACGATCCGCGCAGCGCGCCGTCGTCGCAGCACGGCAGTATGACGTGACCGCTGAGAACTTGCAGGTCGCGGTCGGAGATGGGGAGAACGTCGCGCTGGATACGATCCTCGACCTGGGCGATCCGACGTTCCATCACGTCGTGCACTTCTTCGACGACTATCTCGCCGTGCTCGATGCGACGGGCCGGTCGAGCGTGACGCACGCAGATGGGATCGTCGAGGTAATGGCGGCCGTCGAGAGATCCGCCCCGGGCCGATCGGCCGACGTCGAGCCGCGCATGCCCGAGATGCTGCAGGTCGAGGACGTCCAGGGCGTTCCCGAGGAGGTGCTCGCAACACTCGCCCTCGGCCGGCGCTTCCCGCTCACCTTTGAGAACGTCACGAGCTACATCAACGACCGGTCACTGGACGAGCAGCTGATCGGGTATCTGCGAGCGTCTCCGGAGCTCGATGTGCCTGCCGCGGCCGATACCGGTCAGCGCCAGTCACTGGCCGTCGCGATCGTGAACGTCACGGAGCTGCCGGTCGAGGTTCGGGTTCGGCTGGCAGCCCAGCTCATCGACACGCTGCCGATCGGTCGGGATACCTCGAAGGAGCCGGAGCTGATCGCGGAGCTCCTGCGAAGCGAGCTGATCTCCGACACAGCCGACACGTTCAACGCGCTGAGCCGCTCGGCGGCAGCGCAGGAGGCGTTCGTGGCCACGTCACCGACGGTGTCCGAGTTCTTCTTGTCGCTGTCGGTGACCGAACCGCTGCTGATCCGTCTGCTGCGCAACCCTGACGTGGCCGACGAGATCAAGGTGGCGATCGCCGTCAACCTGCCGCGCAACCCCGCATGGCAGACCGTGGACATCATCGAAGCCTTGGGCGACTGGGTGCAGGGTCGCCCGTTCGTGTTTCCCGCAGACAGTGTGCAGGTGATCCAGAACGCGGCTGTCGCGACGTCGACGAAAGCGGCGGTGCTCAACGCGAGCGCACAAACCCTCGGCTTCGACGCGGTGGCGGGGTACACGTCCCAGCTTCCCGGCGACTACGCCCGACTGGTGGCCCGCAGTTACAGCCCTGTCGACGTCCCCGCCTCCCCGGACTTCGCCGGCGCGCTGACCGTGCTCGAAGGCGCAGGCAGCGGACCCGTGTCGTCCTGGACACCGGAGACCTATCCGACTCGGGTATGGATGCGCCACCCGCCGGCCGATGACTAGCTCGCGACTCGGTGCTGCGGGGTGTCCGTGGCGGCCTGCGCGTACTCGCGCGCGGCGCGCATGTAAGGGTTGTCGCGCACCTGGTACAGCGTGGTCTTCTCGCCGGGCACGCGGCCGAGGTACTCGATGAAGTGGCGGGACTTCAGCCTCTTGATGAGCGGGTGGACGATCCCGCCGGGAAGCCCTGTGGCGTCGATGATCTGCTTCGGGGAGAACGGCTCATCGCCGTGCCGGGTGATCTCGACCAGCACGGTGTGCATGTAGCTGTTCCCGAAGAGCGCCTTGGAGTCTTCGGGGGCAATCGGGTGGATCGCCGTCATGTTCCGAGTGTCTCATATGCGTCCGACGCCGCCGACGGCGCGGCGCAGGTTTGTTGTGTATCTGACAGGCACAACACCGGCTATGGTAGTGAATGTGACATTTAGTAGTGATTAGCTTTTTAGTGTTTTAGTACAAAGTTGATCGCTGCTTTTTGTTGCGCCGGTGAGTTCCGCTCCGACGGGGCTGGGCAACAGCATGTGTACATGCGCGCGCAGCACCGTCAGGCTCCGATCGGGGACACGGGCGATGGCGGCTGGCTGTGGGTCGGGGAGCCGGGTCGGGGATGAGCTCGGCGGCGTCGATGATCCGGATCCGCTCGGTGCAGGGTCATGTCGACGTCGTCGCGTTGGCGGATGCCCGGTTGGGGGTGTTCGCGGCGGCGGTGCCGTGGCGTGAGTTCCGCTGGTACCGCAGGCAGCGGCATTTCTCGGGCTCGTATTGGTCGGCGACGATGCGGGCGCCGGTGGGGTACGAGTCGCGGCTGGAGTACGCGAATCTGCTGCTGTGCGACTTTGACCCGCGGGTGGAGTGGATCCTGTCGCAGCCGTTCCTGATGGAGGGCGACGATCACGGCACGACCCGCAAGCACATCCCGGACTATCTGCTCTCGCGCCCAGACGGGTCGGTGTGCGTTGTCGATGTGAAGCCGGCGGCGAAGCTGCAGATCCCGGCGGTGCTGGATTCGCTGGATTGGACGCGGCGGGAGGTCGAGGCGCATGGCTGGGAGTACCGAGTGTGCTCCGAGCCCGATCCGGTGCCGCTTGCGAATGTGCAGTTCCTCGCCGGCTATCGGCGCGGCTTCCAGTTCGATCCCGGGCAGGTCGACGCCGCGGCGGATGTGCTGGGAGCCCCTGTGACGTTCGGGGAAGCGGTGCGCGCCGTGACCCCGATCGCGGGTGAGCCACCGTTCGCCCGTTCCCTCGTGCTGCACCTGCTGTGGACCCAGCGTCTGCGCACGAACCTGTCCCACCTGTTGAGCACGACGAGCGTATTGGAGCCGACATGAGCGCACGAGACGACCTTCGACCTGGCACCACCTTCCTTCCTTTCGAGGATCCCGCCGGCAATGGCCGGCCGGTGAGGTCGGAGCGCGACCGCGAAGCCGACACGGCACGGGCATGCGAAGTGCTGGGCATCCCCGCGGCGTTGCCGGTGCCCCCGCAGTCACTCGCGGAGGACAAGGAAGCGGTAGCCCAGCTGTTTCACGACGTTGAGGAGTACCTGCGGGAGGTGTTCGGCATGCGCATCGTGCGGCCGGCGGCGCGGCATCGTCGAGCGACGGCGGAGAGCGGTTCGTCCCTCCGTGACGCGGCCTGAGCGACGGCACCCGATCACCGACCATTCACTTGAGAGGAACCATGACGATGGACAGTTGGATGCTGCGACCTGGGATGGATTTCGTCTATGACGGGGAGGCGTGCACGGTTGTGGAGATCGCTGACGGGGCGGTGATCATCCGCGACCGCACCGGCCGGCACCGCCGACTGCGGATGATCGACGTGCTGCGTCCTGCCGCCGAGGGCGGGAAGGCCCACATCCCCGGCCACACAAGGGAAGGGGATGCTACTCCGCTGGGGGTGCTGTGGGCGGACGCGACCGACTCCGCGAAGGCGCGCACCATGGAGCGCGCCGACCATGTCCGGGAGGTGCTCACCGGATACAAGTCCGGCACGGCGCAGATCCCGCGGGAGGGTGAGCCGCGCCTGGAGTACCACCCGCAGCACAGTCTGCGACAGCGGACCGCGGCGAAGGCTGCCGAACTGGGGAAGGGTGAACGGACCGTGCGCCGCTGGGTGGCGCAGTACCGGGAGTCCGGGGAGGCGGGTCTGATGGACTACCGGTCCTCCCAAGCCGGGAACGCGCTGACCGGGTTCGACCCGCGGTGGATCGCCACCGCACAGACGGTCCTGGACGAGCAGACCCCCGAAGCGAAGGTGTCCAAGAAGATCATCATCGACCGGATCAACGCGCGCACCGAGCGCGTCCACGGCCCGGGGGCGGTGAAGCGTCCGTCGCGTGCGAGCGCGTACAACGCGTTGGCTGAGCTGGATCGAGGGCGCGGCACGTTCACCGGTCCCACCAAACGCAAACGGTCCACCGCGAACCGACCCCCGGCGCCGTACGGACGACTGTCGGCGGTCCGGCCGGGCGAGTACGTGCTGATGGACACCACCCCGCTGAATGTGTTCGCCGTGGCCCCGGTGACCGGGAAGTGGGTGTCGGCGGATCTCACGATCGCGATGGACTTGTATTCGCGGTGCATCCTCGGGCTGCGGCTCACACCGGGGTCGACGAAATCGATCGACGTCGCCGGGGTGCTGATGGAGGCGCTGCAACCGTTCGACACGCCCACGGATTGGGCCACATCCGCCCGCTGGCCGTACCACGGACTGCCCGACACGCTGCTGGTGGACCCGACCCGCACAAAAGTGTCCCGCTTCACCCGCGCCGGCATCCTGCCGGAGACCGTGGTCGTCGACCACGGCTCCGCCTACCTGTCGGAGCATGTCACGAGCGGGTGCGCCCGGTTGGGGATCTCCATCCAACCCGCACGGGTGTATCAACCCACCGACAAGAGCCCCGTGGAACGGTTCTTCCGAACCCTCGACGACCTGCTGCAGGAGTTACCCGGCTACAAGGGCGCCGACGTCGCCGGCCGCGGAGAGGACCCCGAAGCAGAGGCCGTCTACACGGTGCCGCAGCTGGAGCAGATCATCCGGGAATGGGTAGCCACCGTCTACCACCTTCGCCCGCATAATTCGTTGGAGGACCCGCACCTGCCCGGGGTCAAGCTCAGCCCCGCGCAACGCTACGACCAGGGCCTCGCCGTGGCGGGGCAGCTGCGCCTGCCGACTGACCGGAGCGTGCTGTTGGAGCTGCTGCCGGTGGTGAAGCGGCAGTTCAACCACTACGGGGTGGAGATCCACAAGCTCCGTTACACGGGCGAGTCGGTGGCGAAGTACCGCAACCGGGCCCGGTCGATCCACCGCGACAAGGGCACCGAGTGGCCGTTCTTCGTCAACCCGGACGACCTCACCCGGATCTACTTCCACGACCCGGAGGACCATACTTGGCACACCCTCGAGTGGGAGCACAAGGGCAGCTTCGACGTTCCGTTCAGTCTGGACGCGCTCGAGTACGCGAAGAAGATCGCGATCCGTCAGGGCCGCCCCGCCCAGGTCGATGACGTCGCCGCGCAGCTGCTCGAGGACTGGGGCGCCGGTCGCGGGTTGACCCCGTCGGAGCGGCGGATGAGTGCCCGGATGGCCGCGCAGCTGAACGATAAGGAGCCGGACCCGGACGGGGTGTGGTCGCTGCGCACCGTGCAGCGGATGCTCGACGCGGAACTGACCGCCTCGTCGGATCTCGCCACCGAGCTGACCGGTTCCGTCCGCGACCCGCGCCGACGCGTCGACTCGCCCGAGACGGGGGATGACGACGATGAAGACGAAATCGACGAGCCCACCATCCGCGGCGACTATCACTTCGAACCGATGGAGATGCTCCGATGACCACCCCCACCAGCGAATCGCAGCTGTCGACGCGCCAACGAAGCCTGTCCACCTACGAGGGCTGGACGGACTTCGCCGAACGACCCGCGCGCGGCCGCCCCGAACCGCTCACCCGCGACCAGCTCGACGGCATGTCGCGGCAGGACCGAGCCGTCTACGACCTGGAGAGGCGGGTGTGGCACGCGAACATCCTGCTGCGCACCCGGCAGGTCGAGGACATCGAACTGCAACTGGCGGACATCCTCGATTCGAACCTGCAGGACTCCGACCGGGTCAAGTCCGCTGCGGCGATCGACGCCCCACCAGCGCTCGGGAAGTCGACCGTCGTGAACAACTTCGGCCGAGTCTTCCACCAGCAGCGAATCGCCGAGACCGGGGAATGGCTCGATCAGGACCGGGACGTCAGGCACCTCCCGGTATGCCACGTCACCTTGACGGGGCGGCTGACGATCAAGGGGCTGCACATGATGATCCTCGGGTTCTACGCCCACCCCGCCACCGCCGGGATCCTGCACCGCTCCATGGCCGGTCGGGATCTGGCGCGGGCGGCGGCGGAATGCATCGAACGCCACGACACCCGGCTGGTGATCGTCGACGACTTGCACTTCCTGAACATGCGCACCCGCGACGGGGTCGAGGTCGCCAACCAGTTGAAGTGGCTCGCGAACGAGTACAACGCCACCTTCCTGTTCGCCGGCGTCGCCCTCCGCGCCCGCGGCCTGGTCGGCGAAGGACACACCGGGCAGGAAGCGGCGATGGCGCAGACCTTCCGCCGATGGACCGTCCTCGGGCTCAGCCCATTCACCCTCACCCACAAGAGGGCCAGGGAGGAATGGGACCGGCTGTTGTTCGGCATCGAACAGGCCCTCGTCCTCACCGACGCCCGCCCCGGGATGCTGGTTGACCTGTCCCGGTACTTGTTCGCGCGCTCGACCGGCAATATCGGCTCTCTGATGGACCTGATCCGGCGCGGGGCATCCCGCGCAATCCGCACCGGCCGGGAGGTCATCGACCGGGAACTGCTCGACGACATCCGCATCGACGAAGGCGCCGAGACCGAACGTCGTGAGCTCGAGGCGAAGCTCGAACAGCAGGTGCGGAACCAGAAAGCACGACGCCGCCGCCAGAACAAGGACGACGAGGCGGCCGCCGCATGACAACGAACAACGTATTGCGCTCGGACGATGTGCGGGTGCTGCCGTTTCGGGTGCGGCCGCTTCCGGATGAGCCGTTTGATTCGTGGGTGGAGGCGTTGGCGGCCGCGAACCGGGCGACGATCGCGGAGGTTGGGTGCGCGCTGGGTCTGATCGAGCAGCGTCATGGGACGGCGGTGTCGGCGACGTGGTGGATGGCGAATGCGTGGGCGACCGAACTGACCGATGCGCAGGCGGGTCGGGTGGAGCAGGCGACGGGTATCCCGGCGGCGCAGTTTCAGGAGATGACGAGGATGCAGTTCGCACGCCACGCGATCCGCCGCACCCGCAATGGGAGGATCAGCGTCCGGTGCGCTGCCGCGGGTACGGCAGGCCGATACTGCCCGGAGTGTCTGGCTGACTCGGGTGGGCGGTGGCGGATGTCCTGGCAGTTCCCGTTCGCGTTCGCATGCGCCCGGCATCGTCGGATCCTCGTCGACTCCTGCCCCGCATGCGGTCGGCATCCACGCCAGGTGGGGCATCCGCTCGCGGTGATCCCCGTGCCCGGCCAGTGCCACAACCGGGTGCGCGGTGCGGCGGTCGGGCCGATCGCGAGCCGTTGCCGCGCCGATCTCACCGTCGACACAGATCGGATCCCCGCGTCGGATGCGGTGCTGCATGCCCAGCGGACGATGATGCGGATCGTGTTCACGGGGGAAGGCAGGTTCGGGATCTACGCCGACGCCCCGCAGCCCGCGGTGCGTGTCCTCGAGGACGTCCGCCTGCTCGCCCGCGCGGCCCGCGCCGCACTGAGCAACGACCAGGTTGACGGCACGGTGTTGGGCGCGGAGCTCCTCGATCATCTGCGCAGGGGAGGCATTGACACATCCTGGTCTTCGTCGTCGACCTCGGCCGCCTCGGCCGCGGGGACGGCGATCGCCATCGCGGCATTGGGCGACTCCGGTCGCACGATCGAGTTGCTGCGGGGTCGCGTCGCTGCCAGCACGTCCTACACGTTGAGCACTCCGCAAGTGCAGTCGCTGATCGCGGCGTCGTTCGGTCGCACGCGCCGCCCCAGCGGGTTCCTCCAGTCCGCTGGCCTGGTCGATGTCGACGCGAGGGAGAGGGCACGGAAGGTGCCCGCGCAGTTGTGGGACGAGTGGACGGCGGTGCTCGCTCCGGGTCGCATGGATAGGGAGATCGCTGCGTCCGCTCTCGCCGCGGCCGTGGTGTTCGCCGGCACCCGGCTGACCCACGCCGCCGCCCTCGCCCTGCTGGACGCGGAAGCGCCGGTGCGGCAGGTCACGAATGTGATGCGCGAGTTCGGTCGCGGAGAACATGAACATCTCGCGCTGGGCGTGATTCTCCGCCTCGTCGCCTATCTCGACACTCACGGGTCACCGATCGACTACGCACGTCGCCGAAACCTCGACTGCGGCGCACTGCTGCCCGACACGCAGTGGCGCGACCTATGCAGCAGACACAATGTGCACCCAGGAGCGGGGCGCCGACACCGGCACGCTCGTGCGCACCTGTACCGTCTGATCACCGGGAACCCGCTGCGAGCAGTGCCAAGAGGCTGGGACGCCGGCGACGTCACGATCGCATCAGAGACGAGGTTCGTGGGCCGCATCCCCGAGAAACTGCGCGCGGACCTCAACCGGATTGGCGACGAGTTCCTCGCCGCCCACGGCATTGACGAACCGCTCACTTGGACGCCACCGCTCGCCCAGTTCGACATCGGCCCGGCCGTGGACGTCCCCGGCGAGCCGTCGTGGCCTCCCGCCCGGCCTTCCAGCAGTCGGATCGATGCGAGCGTCGGCGCGGACGGCATCGCTGATCGCTACCAGGCTGGTTCCAGCACCTACGAGCTCGCCGAGCTGGCCGGGGTGTCCCGACAGACCGTCTCCCGGCTGCTCGCTGACCGATCCACGACGACGCGCCGTGGCCGACCGCCCATGCATGTGATCGATGAGCGGTGGCTCCGCCACCAGTACCTCGACCAACGGCTCACCATCGGCCAGATCGCCGCCCTCGTTGGATGCACCACCCCGACGATCAGTCGCCGACTGCGAGATGCGGGGGTCCCGATCCGCTCCGCTGGGAGCGCGAGCGAAGCCGCGACCCTGCACCCGCATCCCTTCGCGGGAGCATCGCCACTCCTGCGCCGCACCCTCATCGGCCGGCACACGATCGAGCGTGCCCGCCGGTTCCTGATCGCCGCCCGACACAACAGCATCCGGGCCGCGGCTGCCGAAATCGGGACAACCCAAAGCACCCTCAGCAAGCAGCTCGCACGGCTCAGCCGCGACGCCGGGGGTCCCCTTCTGACCGCAGGCGCCCGCGGCCGCCCCATGACTCTCACACCCCTCGGCGCCCGCCTGACCCGCGAACTCCAAAGAGTACTGCCTGACGGGAGCGTCTGCCTCGAACCGGGAAGGACGTCAGCATGACCGGCGAGAACACAACCACGGGCGAGAGCCCGCTGTTCGGCGACGATGCCGCGCGGCTCGGACGCGACATCGTCGAGCAGAGCATCGCGCACGACATCGCCGCCGTTCGGGCAAGGCTGCGCGAGCTCTGGACCGATCCCGCCATCGATGTCTGGCTGACCAGCCCCAACTCGCACCTCGATGGAGCCCGCCCCATCGACGTCCTCGCCCTGACCGGCGTGGAGACCGTGATGGAAGCTATCGACGTGGAAATAGCCGGCGGATCACGCTGAGGTGACGCATGGGAGGTGTGGAGGTCACCGTCGGGCCGAAGGTGACGACGGTGCGATGGCGGCGCAACGCGCGGATCCGCTTCCGAACAATCCAAGGAGCTCATCATTACTGAGAAGAAGCGAACCTCGCGTCGACTGCAACATGCCGCCCGGGAACGCATGAAGGCGACCGGAGAGAAGTACACCACGGCACTGCAAGCAGTCATCGGTGCGGCGCCGTTGCCGAGCACCGCCTCGCCCGCCGATTTGCGCGAGAACCTGACATCTTCCCCTGGCGAGGATCATGCTTCCGACGGCGCCCGTGCTCATGACTGAGCTCGGCGGTGATAGGTCTGAGATGACCGCTGAGGGGAGCTGCAGGGTGGTGTCGAACGACGCTGAAGTGTACGAGAAGCCGTGGTCGGCACCGCATCTCGCGCCCCTGTTCACGCAGCTCACCGCTGATGAGACGGCGCCGGTGTGGGCGCGTCGCGCCGTCAAGTTCATCCACCGTCACACACGCGAACGGGGTCAGCCGCCGACGTTCCGAGAGGTGTTCGTCGAGCTCGCCGCCCACGACCACGATGCCGCGGAGCATCAGGAGGCGTGGTCGTCGGCGTCGGTGCGGTATCTGACGATGGTGCACTGGCGGCGCCGCGGTTGGATCCGCTTCCGCCGCGCGCCGCGCACCCTCCGATCCGGTCCCGCCGCAGCGCGCGGCACTCGGCACGGGGTTCGCTGTCGGCGGACCGACGATCGATCGGCTCATGAGCGGCGGTACCGAGACCGTCAACGGGTGGTCGCAGACGGTGCATGTCTTCGACTACAACCTGGACTTCTTCGGCCCGGGCACGATCGACGACCCGGCGTGGAAGATCGAAGACCCGCGCGTGCGCGTCGGCGACCGTGCCGTCGCCGCGAAAGCCGGGCTCTGGGGCAACCATGGTTACGAGGCGGCGTACAAGATGACGTTCGTGGACGGAGATGGCGCGCAGCTGACCGGTGACCACGACTATGAGCTGACACTCTCGCCGCCGCCTCCGGTCGACGCGTTCTGGTCGATCACGATGTACGACCTGCCCAACTTCTTCATGGTGGCTAACGAGATCGACCGCTACTCGATCGGCGACCGCACACCGGGCATCGTGTCGGACGCCGACGGGGGAATCACGATCCGGCTCAGCCGCACCCAGCCGGGCGATGCGGAGTCGGCCGCCAACTGGCTGCCGACTCCGCCCGGCCCGTTCCGGCCAATCCTCCGCATGTACATGCCTGCCGCGGCGGCGCTGGACGGCAGCTACGCACCGCCGCCGATCACCCGGCTCGCGAGGGATTGAGCGCTCGACACGCCGTCAACTGGGTTGAGGTGCGGTTGCCCGCAGAAGTGTCGGGATCCGCCATTTCTTGTGGCGTCGAGGTGGTGCTTGTTCGATGTAGTGACGCATGCTCGCCAGCTCGTTACAACCAATCGCCGTCCCCCTTTTGACCAGTGGTGTCGACGGCGGTTGAAGAACCAGCCAACAACGACGGTGCGATCGCCGTGCGGCATCCATCGCCGTGATCGTGATCCCGGCATAAGGGTGTGCGACCCCGATAGCGAGCTTGACTGTCGCCACGGAGAGTGGACTAGGCGACCGACCTACCGACCCCGTGGGCTTCTAGAGTTCGGCGCCGACCTTTTGGAAGGCGCTTTCGTGGCCTCGTGTGGGTCACCGGCCGCCTGCACCGTCAGCCAGTGACCCACCGATCGTCATCGGGGCGTGCGGTGCTGTGCCATCGGGAGGGGGGGGAAGGCGGCGTTGATCGTGGTCTGGTACCAGTAGGCGGTTGTGGAGATGTCGTCGGATCGTTCGAAGAGACCGTGCTCCCAGGTTCCGATCTGCTGGACGGTCACGCGCAGTCGCTCCTGGAAGTAGATCGGGTCGGGCAGGTGCCATCGGTAGAGGCCGTGCATGGGCATCATGGCGGTGGAGAATTCGGACGCCTTGGTGGTGTCGGTGGCGCTCGTGAACGGGTATCCGAAGTAGGGGGCGCTGAAGGTGAGAATGTTGGGTTCGGGGTCTGCGCGGAGGGCGTCCTGGAAGGCCCATGCGCCGCCGGCGTAGTCCTCGAGGCCGGTGCTGCAGAGGCTGGGAAGGTCGGTGTCGTCGTCGATGTAGAACTTCACTTCGCCTTCTCCCCACCAGTATCGGTGAAGCGAGGCGAGAGCGACGTAGGTGCCGACGTATGTGCCGGAGCCTTCGATCCCATCGACGATGAGGTGGTCTTCGCCGGGCGCGGTGGTGCCGTTGCTGCGACGCCACTGGGCGTGGAAGTAGCCGGGCCACTGGTTGAAGTCGTCGCCGGTGGTGTAGTCGATCTGGAAGAACACGTGGCTGAGGTCGCCGCCGTGCTCACTCGCGAGTTCCAGGCGCGCCCCGGTGCGGAACGGCATGGGGAAGTAGGAGTTCATGCCGCCCGTGGGTGCGACGACGATCGGCTCAGAGGTGACCAAAGTCCGCTCCCCGAACCCGTTGCAGAAGAAGTCGCCGAGGGGGACTTCGACGGAGGGGTGGGGGGAGCCGTCCCAGTAAGCGCGGAGGACCAGGTCCCGTAGGACGAAGGGGCCGGCGGGTGTCTTGTCGGTGACGGTGATCCAGATGTGACGGATGACACCGGGCCCGTCAATGTCGGCGAGGGTGAGGGTGTCGCCGGCGGGAAGTTCGTACCAGGCGCTCCCCTTGCGGCCGGGGCCGAGGTGTGAGCTGGCGGAGCCGGCGGATCCGGGTGCTCCGGTGGGGTTTTCAGCGTTGATGGCGCGGCTGCGAAGGTTTCCGGTATTGCGGAGGGCGTTCCACTGCGTGGGCATTGCACTTCTTTCGATTCTTGAGGAGGGGTCACTTGACGGCGCCGGCGGTGACGCCGCGACTGATGGTGCGTTGGAAGATGAGGAAGAACACCAGCGTCGGGATCAGCGAGAGCAGAGAGCCGGCGTTGATGACCGTGATGTCGATGGAGTGCTGCCCTCGCAGGGTCGAGAGGGCGATCGGGACGGTCTGCGATGAGGGGTCGCCGAGCAGGATGAGCGGGATGTAGAACTCGTTCCACGACCAGATGAAGATGAAGACGACCAGGACGGACAGGGTGGGGCGGACGATGGGGTACACCACCTGCCACAGGATGCGCCATCGTCCGGCTCCGTCGATCGCGGCGGCTTCGAGCACTTCTCGCGGAAAGGTGGACATCACGCTGGAGAGGATGTATGTGCCGTAGGCGGCCCAGAGGATGGTGAACACGATGATGATCGACCAGATCGAGTTCAGCAGGCCCGTGGCCTGGGCTCCGTAGAAGAGCGGGTAGATCAACGCTTCATGGGGAACCATGGTGGCGATCAGCAGAAGCGCGGTGATTGCGGTATTGGCCCGGATCCTGCCGATTCCAATGGCGTACGAGGCGAGCAGTGCGAGGGCGGTCCCGGCGAACGCGATGATGGTGGAGCTGAGGACGGAGTTCCACAACGCGCGGGGGAAGTCGACGCGGTTGAGGTAGCTCACGAACGCGTCGAGTGTGAAGGTTGTGGGCCAGGCGAGGGGTCCGTTGGTGGAGTAGTCCGCACCGGTCTTGAAGGCGTTGAGCACGAGCAGCAGGAACGGTGCGGCCATCACGACGGCGACGAGAATGGCCAGCCCAAGCATGAGCCAGTTCAGCGGGGTGCGACGGGTCTTATTGAGTGGCAGCGTGTGGGTGAGCGTTGCGGTCATCAGCGGTGCTCCTTCCGGGTTTCGCGGTGCTGCCAGGCGAGCATCACGGCGGCGACGATGAAGATGACAATTGACATCACGGTCGCGATGGTTGAGCCGTAGCCGACACGGGACAGCTCGAAGAAGTTGCGGTACGCGTAGTACGACGGCACCACGGTCGAGTTCTCGGGTCCGCCGCCAGTGAGGATCAGGATCGGGGCGAACACCTTCAGCGCAGCGATTGTTGCGGTGAGGACGACGACGAAGATTTCGGGTCGGATCTGGGGAATGGTGATCGCCTGGAATCGGCGCCACCATCCCGCGCCATCGAGCTCCGCCGCCTCGTACAGCTCCGGATCGACCCTTTGCAGTGCGGACATGAAGATCACGACCGGGTAGCCGATCTGGAGCCACACCAGCATGAGCATGACCGAGTAGATGGCGATGTTCGGATCACCCAGCCAGTCAGGTGGGGACTGGATCCCGATGCTCTTGAGCATCAGGGTGAGCGAGCCCTGCTGGGTGTTCAGGATGGTGGACCAGATGAACCCCGCCACCGCGATCGGCAGGATCTGCGGCAGGTAGTACGTCGCCCGGAGGGTGGCGATCGCTTTGTCGCCGTAGCGGCGGCCGAGATAGTCGAACAGGAGCGCGGCGAGAAGGATGCCGATGATGGTGGGGATGACGGTGATCGCGACGATCATCGCGATGCTGTTCTGGAAGGACCGCCAGAAGGTCTCGTCGGTGAACAGGGTGGTGTAGTTCTCCAGACCTGCCCACCGCATCGGCGCTTGCCCGCCTTTCCAGTGGAACAGGCTGGTGTAGACGTTCATCGCGAACGGTGCGGCGACCACGACAGCGAATCCTGCGGCGAGGGGGATCAGGTACAGCCAGTAGGCGCCGCGGCGTTCGAGGCTGCGGCGGCGATTTCTCAGGGGAGTTGCCATGATGTTTTTTCTCCGGTGGAGTGGGGGCCCGCCGAGCGGAGGGCCCCCACAGGTTCAGCCGGCTAGGGCGACTTCGCGGCCTTCGTCGTAGAACTCTTGAAGGTCGGCGGTCCACTCTTCGGCGGTCATGTTGCCGTTGGACATGGCCTGCATGCCGGACTGGATGAAGTCCAGGAATCCAGGGACGGGATAGTCGGGGTAGAAGCTCAGCGTGTCCGCCTCGAGGAGCTCGTTGAACCGTTCCGTGTACTCCCGGGTGAGATCGTCTTCGATGGTCGACGCGTCGCCGGCGAGCGGCAGGCCGCCGAGCTGGCCGATCTTGTTCTGCACCTCTTCGCTCAACGTGATGTCGATCCAGTCGTACGCGAGTTCCTTGTTGGTCGCGTTGGCGGGCACGCCCCACAGGTGGCCGCTGGAGCCCATCTGCATGTTGGCGCCGGGAAGGGTGAAGTAGCCCCATTCGAAGGGTGCCTGCTCGCGGATGCGAGCGAACTCGCCCTGGTTCCAGATGAGCATCGCCTTTTCGCCGCTGAGGAAGTTCACGGTGGCCTGCTCGAAGTTCAGGCCGCCCAGCTCGGTGCCGACGTAGCCCTTGTCGATCCACTCCTGGAACCTCTCGGCGCCGTCTCCCCAGGGGCTGGCGGAGAAGTCCACCGGCTCGCGCAGGAACATGAAGTCGTCGATCGATTCGCGGTCGGCGCCGGCGGATACCAGGGAGTACCACACCCACATCTGGTTGAAGCCCTGGCTGGTCGCCGCGGATGAGGAGATCGGGGTGATACCGGCGGCGAGGAGCTTGTCCATCGCCGCTTCGAACTCGGCCAGGTCGGTGGGTTCCTCGGTGATGCCCGCCTGCGCGAACAGCTCCTTGTTGTAGTAGAACATCACGTACTCGCCGATGTTCGGAATGCCGTACCAGTCGCCGGAGCCTGCCAGGCCCTGCTCGTCGTACTTCGCGAAGGCCTGCATGCCGCCGGTGATCTTCTCGTCCCACCCGTACTCGTCGACGGCGTCGGTGAGCGGGGCGAGCAGGCCCTGCGCGGCGAGCTGACCGCCGTCGGCGTTGCCCTTGTTGAACTCGATCACGTCTGGCACGTCGTTGCCGGTGAGGGTGATCTTGGCGTTCTGTCGCATCGCGTCGAAGCTCGTCGTCTGGAAGTCGACTTCGACGTCCGGGTGCTTCTCCTTGAAGATCTCCAGCGCCAGCTGCCAACCCTGGCCCTGCGCGGTTTCGGGGTTCTCGTACTGCAGGATCGTGAAAGTGTTGTCTCCTTCTGCGTCGCCGCCGGAGCCGGCGCAGCCGGCCAGGGAGATCGCTACGGTGGCCACGGCAGCGGTGCCGATGGCCGTGCGCATAAGGCTGCGCTTGGTCGCTCTCATTTCTTCTCCTCGGTGGATAGGTGGCGCAGGGGCGCGCCAGGTGCCGGTCTCTCGTGCTGTGAGACCGGACGGCTAGGTGTGGTCTTGTGGTGGGTCAGCCACCGGGTGGTGGCGCGACCGATGCGCGAACCACCAACGGGCAGCGGGTTCTCTGTATCTGCGGCGGGCCGGTCACCTCGCCGTGGATGCGGTCGATGATTCGTTTCGCGGCCCACGCGCCCATGTCGTGGTGCGGCAGACGCACCGTTGTAAGCCCCGGCCGAAGAGCGTCTGCGATGAAGCGTTGATCATCGAATCCGACAACGGACAGATCTTCGGGGACGCGCAGCCCGAGGTCGCTCGCGGCCTGGTAGATGGCGAACGCGATCTGATCGGAGAAGCAGAACACCGCGGTGGGCCGGTCCGGGGTGTCCAGCAAAGCGCGCATCGGCCCGTAGGCCTCAGCGGTGGCGGTGTCGTCCAGGAACGTATGCAAGCGAGGGTCGGGCTCAACGCCATGGTCGCGGAGCGCGGCCGTGTAGCCGGCGTGGCGCAGTGCGGATGCCACGTACACATCGCCGCCGATGTTGCAGAACGCGATCCGACGGTGCCCAGCCTGTGCGAGGTGACGTGTCGCTTCGTACGCTCCGCCCTGCTCGTCAGGAACCACACCGTCCGCGATGGCGTCGCCGTGGGGGAATCCGTCCAGAACCAGGACGGGGATGGTCGGGGGAACAACGGGGAGCTGAACAGCGCGGTGATACTCCGCTGCGATGATGAGCGCGTCGATATCACGTTGCAGGAGGGACCGAGAGGACTGCTCCAGGAGCTCCGTACGGTTCGTGGTGTCGATGATCATCGCGAGGTAGCCGGACTCCCACGCCACACTCTGCAGGCCCTCGAGCATGCGACCCGCGAACGGGACGCTGGCGACCCGGTCGGTGAGCACCCCGATGGTGTGAGTGCGCTTCGTCTTGAGTCCCCTCGCGAGCTGATTGGGGATGTACCCCATGTCGTCGGCCGCGTGACGAATGCGCTCCGCGGTCTTCGCGTTGACACGACCTTGATGCCGGTCATTGAGGACCAGGGAAACCGCAGAGGGGGAAACCCCCACGGCGGCTGCGAGATCCTTCAGGGTGATCACACTGGCTCCTTCACCATCAATCGTTTGACTCGACGCTGATACGACTGTCGTCAAACGTTTGATGCGAAGGTAAGAACGTCAAACGCGTTGACGCAAAGCCCGTTACCGAACCGTTACCCTTGACCGCGGCGGGGACGCACCAGCACCCGCGGGGAGGGGTCGCGGGGCGCACCCGTTTCGGGTCAGGTCAAGGCAGACGACACAGGAATGTCAGTTCACTGGTGGGTTCGACGATCAGCGGTGTGAGCTCGCTGTTGAATGCTCGGCCGGCCGGGTGGCTGAGGTGGGCTTGGAATGCCGCCTCGTCGCGATACTCCTCGTAGACGAAGAAGTGGTCAGGGGCGCCTCGAAGATGGCTGGCTTCGAATAGCACGTTGCCAGGCTCCTGGCGAACGACCTCGGAGTAGTCAGCGAGGAGTCGCGTCACGCGATCCTCCTCGCCCGCACGAGCGGTGAAGGTCGCGTGCAAGATGACCGGTTCGTTCATTACAGTTCCTCCTCGGCGATCACTTCTGAGATTGGACAAGCGCAGCGTGAACCTCAGTCGAGGTCGGCAGATCAGCTCCTGACCGTTGCACGGTTATTGACGCGGCGACAGCTGCGAAATGCACGGCCTGCGCGAGTTCAGACTCGGTGGGGTTGTTCAGGAGGCTTGGCTGGATGATCAGGCGGTGGATGAACGCCGCCATGAATGTGTCTCCTGCGCCCACCGTATCAACGACCCTCACCGTCGGCGCCGGCACGTGAACTCGATTCTCCTTGGTTGCCGCGATCGATCCGTCGCCGCCGAGGGTGAGAGCAGCGATCGTCGCTCCGCGCTCAAGCAGATGATCGAGCACCTCGTCCGTCGAAGCGCCGGGCCACAGCCATCTGGCATCCTCGTCGCTGAGCTTGAGAACGTCTGCGCGGGTGGCAAGGTGTTCGACCCGGGCCAGTGCGGACGCATGCGACCCCACCAGCGCGGGACGGATGTTGGGATCGAACGTGACCAGCGCCTGCCCTTGGATCGTTTCCAGGAACGCCGTGATGGCGTCGGTGCCGGGACCAAGGAAAGCGGCGATCGAACCGACATGGGCCACTCGTGCAGCGTGCAGCTGAATCGGCTCCCGCAGCACCCATTCGATGTCGAACTCGTACGAAGCACCGCCTGCCGGGTCAATGCGCGCGGCAGCAGTCGAGGTGCGCGAGAGCGACCAGGATGCCGGATCGATGGTGACGCCGGATGACTCGAGCTGGGCGGCGATCCTGCGGCCGCGGTCGTCGCTCCCCAGCGCCGTCAGCAGGCGTGGCGAACTTCCGAGGCGCCCAAGCCCAAGTGCAACGTTCGCCGGTGAACCTCCGACGACTTCGATGGAGTGCTCGCCCTTGTGGACGATGTCGATGAGGCTTTCACCAATAACGAGCACGTGCTCGGAGCGATGTGCAGGTGGGTGAGAATTTGTGCTCATGTCGGCGGTCCAATGTGTGGTGTGGATGTGCATTCGCTGCCAGGTGGCTACCGGATGACCAGGTGCGTGGGCAGCTCAGTGACTGTTGCAGGTTCGTTCAGTCCGTCGAGCCGATCGAATAGTCGGTGGGCGGCGGTCTCGCCAATCACGGCGGGGTCTTGCGCAACCACGGTCATCGGGTGCGCCAGCAGGTCGAACAGCTCGTGGTCATCGAAAGCCACATGCTCGAGCCCGCTGCTGGGGAAGTTTGCCGCGCGGAGTGTGGCGATGGTGTTGAGGCTGTTGCCTGTGAACAGCGCTGTTGCCGGATCTGCGAGAGCCAGTACGGATGAGATGGCCGCTTCGGAGCGAGACGATCCCGGCTCACCAAGGTGCACAAGGTGCTCGTCGTACGGGATGCGCGCCTGCGCGAGCGCATCCCTGTATCCCGCAAGTCTTTGACCGCCAGTGTGCACGCTCTCCTCATTGCCGATGAAGGCGATGCGGCGATGGCCCCGGCCGATGAGGTGCTCGACGCCCATCCGGGCGCCTTCGCGGTTCGCGCTGAGAACCGTGTCCGCAACCAACCCCTGCGGGGGGCGGTCGGCGAAGACGATCGGCAGGCCGCCGACGAGCTCGGACTGAAGGTAGCCATGGTCGGCGGGGGAAGGAACGATGATCAGGCCGTCGACGCGCCGCGCCACGAACGATTCGCTCAGGTCGCGCTCGCGTCGGGCATCCCCAGAGGATGACGCAGTGAAGAGGAGCGATCCCCGCTGCCGTGCCACATTTTCCACGGCGTGCGCGATCCTTCCCTGGATCGGTTCCGAGATGTCCTCCAGGATCAACGCGATCGTGGACGACGACCCGTTCCGCAGGCTCGCGGCGCTGTCGTTGCGCTGAAACCGGAGCTGCGCGATCGCGCGCTCCACCACCTCTCGTGTGTCGTCACTGACGTGCTTTTCGCCGTTGACGACCCGTGAGACGGTCTTGAGGCTCACGCCGGCGAGGGCAGCGACGTCTTTCATCGTCGGCCGCGCCGCCCGTCCGGCGATTGCGTGTTCGCTCATCCCGTACCCTCACCTTCTTTGACAACGTTATCGGATTTTGTTTGCGAAAGTCTCCATGACTATGCAATCATCGCTCCGACAACGTTGTCGGTCGTGCGGAAGCGGCCATCGACACAGGAGAGGCACATCAATGAAGAGTGGAAGAATCGTCGCGTTCGGCGCGACTACGGCGGTTGGCGCGCTGCTACTCGCCGGTTGCGCGGGCGGCAGCGGGGAGGCAGCCAGTGATGGCAACGTCGAGCTCCGCTGGATCATGTCGGCCGACTCGCAGAAGGAAGTCGACGTCTGGAACCACCTCGCGGACATGGTTCACGAGGAATACCCGAACATCACGGTGAAGTTCGAGAGCACGCCGTTCAAGGACTACTACAACAAGCTCACCGCCCAGGCTGCCAGCAATGACCTGGCCTGCATCGCAGGTCTGCAGGCGCAGCGCGTTCCGGACGTGGGCTCGCTGTTCACAGACTTGACGCCGTCGTTCGAGTCCACCGATTTCGACATCGACGACTACGCGCCCTCGATCGTGGAGGGTCTTCAGGACGACGGCAAGCAGCTCGCGGTCCCTTATGACCTGGGCCCCTACGTCTTGTATTACAACAAGGACATGTTCGAGGCCGCAGGGGTTGCGCTGCCGACACCGGGTTGGTCAGAGGAGGAGTTCCTTGCCGCGGCGAAGGCGCTCACTAAGGACGACAAGTACGGCTTCGTTGCGGACGGCACGCCGGACATGTGGCTGCCGTACGTGCTCAGCATCGGCGGCACCTACATCGAGGACGGCAAACCCGACCTGACCAACGACAAGGTCGTGCAGGGATTCACCTGGGTGACCGACCTGGCCACCCAGGAAAAGGTTGCACCCGCACCGCCCGCGAGCGGTGCATCGAACTGGCCCGCGGACCAATGGCGCAGCGGCAACGCCGCGATGTACGTGGACGGCCCCTGGCAGCTGATCAACGCCAAGGAGAATGTGCCGTTCACCATCGGGCTTGCCACCACGCCCGCGTTCGACGGAACGTCGATCACCACGATGTCGGGTACCGGCTTCGGTGTGACCACGAGCTGCGAGAACCCGGAAGAGGCCTGGAAGGCGATCTCGGTCATCATCGGACCCGAGGCGCAAAAGTACATCGCGGACGCCGGTCGCGGCTTCCCGGCATACCTGGACGCTCAGGCGAACTGGTACGAGGTGGCCGGTGTCGACGGCGCAAAGGAGGCGATCGACACGGCGCTGGCGACGGTCGACCCGTACAAGACCACCCCGAAGTGGAACGAGACGTCGGCGCTGCTCCAGCAGTACGGCGTCCAGGCGTTCAACGGCAGCGAGTCACCCGAGGACGTGCTGCAGCAGGTTCAGGCGCAGGTCGCCCCCTAATCACCTCAATCGTGTGCCGGGAGCCCTGGACCAGGGCTCCCGGCACACAGAGGAGCACCCCCATGACTACAACCGTTTCTCCGCCACGGGCCGTCCCGAAGGTCGCCCCGCCCGCGCGTCGACGCCGGCGCAACTCAGATGTTCGCGCAGCGCTTGGCTTCCTGTCTCCCAACCTGCTCGGCTTTCTCGCCTTCACGATCATCCCCATCGGGGCGTCGCTCGTCCTGAGCTTTTACGAGTGGCCCATGATCGGCGACGCCATATTCGTCGGTCTGGACAACTTCATCCGACTGTTCACGAGGGACCCCGTGTTCTGGCAGGTCGTGGGCAACACCCTCTACTTTGTCGTCGGATATGTCGTCCTCAACCTGTTCGTCTCGCTCACGCTGGCGGTGTGGCTGACCTCCAAGCTCAGGGCGAAGGGATTCCTGCGATTCGTCTTCTTCCTTCCGGTGGTCAGCCCGATGGTGGCCAACGCGGTCGTGTGGCGGCTGCTGTACGCGCCCGAAGACGGGCTCATCGCCTGGTTCTTCCAGACCTTCACGGGCACCAGCGGACCGAACTGGCTCGGTAGCGCCGAATGGGCGATGCCAGCCGTCATCATCATGTCGGTGTGGGCCGGCTTCGGCTACAACATGATCATCTTCGTCGCCGGCATAGAAGGGATCCCGCAGTCACTGTATGAGGCTGCTGCGATCGACGGTGCCGGATGGTGGCGCCGGCTGTGGAGCATCACCATCCCGATGCTGACACCCAGCATCTTCTTCGCGACGGTCATGACGATCATCTCGTCGCTGCAGGTCTTCGCACAGCCCTTCGTGCTGACCGGCGGCGGGCCCGGCTCCTCCACAACAACCCTCGTGTTCTACCTGTACCAGAAGGGCTTCCAGTCCTACGAGATGGGGTACGCCTCATCGATCGCCTGGTCGTTGTTCGTTCTGATCATGGTCATCACGTTCATTCAGTTCCGCAGTCAGAAGAAATGGGTGCACTACTCATGAGCGTCATGCCCGTCTCCGGACACGTCCTGCGCCGTCGGCTCGGTCAGGGAGTCTCTCAGATCCTGGTCATCATCGCCGCGGTGATCACGCTGATTCCGTTCATCTGGATGGTCTCCACCGCGCTGAAACCGTCCGCGGAGGTGTTCACCAACCCACCGGCGCTCATCGGTTCCTCCGTCGAATGGGGCAACTTCGAGAAGGCCTGGAACTACCTGCCATTCGGGCGCTTCATGCTCAACGGCCTGATCGTCTCAGGCATCGGCACGATCATCGTCGTCTTCACCTCTGCGATGGCTGCCTACGCGTTCTCCCGACTGAAGTGGCGCGGTCGTGACGGCATCTTCCTCATCTACCTGGGGACCCTGATGGTGCCGCAGGAAGTGCTGATCGTGCCGATGTTCATCATCATGCGCAACCTCGGCTGGGTGAATTCCTACCAGGCGCTGATCATCCCGTGGGCGTTCACCGCATTCGGCACGTTCCTGCTTCGACAGTTCTTCCTCACTCTTCCCGAAGAACTCGAGGAAGCGAGCCGCATCGATGGTGCGAGCCGGTGGACGTCGTTCACACGGATCATCCTGCCGCTGGCGACGCCTGCGCTCGGAACGCTCGCGGTGTTCACGTTCATCGGGTACTGGAACAGCTTCCTGTGGCCCCTGCTGATCGTGAGCGACGTCAACATGGCCACGGTCCCGCTCGGACTCAACATGTTCCTCGGCCAAACCGGCAATCAATGGAACCTGCTCATGGCCTCGTCCACTATCTCCGTGATCCCCAGCGCCATCATCGTGATCGCCCTCCAGCGTTACCTCGTCTCTGGCATCGCGCTCAGCGGCATGGGTGGTCGCTGAGACCAGCTCCGACTCCCATCACAATCGAAAGGAAATCCGTGCACCGCATTTACTACCAGCCCGAAGGGGTGTGGTTCGGCGACTGCATGCCGTTCTTCGCGAACGGCGAGTTCTACCTCTATCACCAGCGCGACACGCGCAAGCCGGGGCCGTTCGGTGAGCCCTTCGGATGGGCGCTGGCAACGACAACCGACTTCGTGTCGTACAAGGATCACGGCGAGTCCCTGCACAAGGGCGCTGACGAGGACCAGGACCAGTTCATCTTCGCCGGCAGCGTGTTCGAAGCCGACGGCACCTACTACGCGATGTACACCGGCTACAACCGGGACTATCCCGAGCAGGGTAAGGCATCGCAGGTCCTCATGATCGCCGAGAGCGACGACCTCGTGACCTGGCGGAAGTCGGACCGGAAGCTGGTCCCGCCGCAGCCCGGATACGACCCGAACGACTGGCGCGACCCGTTCGTGCTTTGGGACGAGGACGCCGCCAACTACTTGATGATCCTCGGCGCCCGCAAGGCGGGCGAGAAGGTGCTCACCGGGTCGACGGTCTCGTTCCGCTCGGATGATCTTCAGGACTGGCGGTTCGAGGGGGACTTCTGGGCTCCTGGGCTGTACAGCATGCACGAGATGCCCGACCTGTTCCGGATCGGCGAATGGTGGTACCTGCTGACGACCGAATACAGCGACAAGTCGAAGACCGTCTACCGGATGTCGCAGTCGCTGGAAGGCCCGTGGGTTGCGCCGGTCGACGACGCTTTCGACGGCCGTGCATACTACGCGGCGCGCTCGGCCACCGATGGCGAACGCCGCTACCTGTTCGGATGGGTGCCCACAAGGACCGAGGGTCAGCCGCGCGGTGATTGGGAATGGGGCGGAACCCTCGTGGTGCACGAGGTGTACCAGCGTCCCGACGGATCGCTCGGCGTGGCACCGCCGGCCGGCGTTCGTGCCGCGTTCGGCGACAGCGTCAGCCTCGAGGCGGTTCAGACCAGCAGCGCGGATGGTGTCGCCGAGCAGGAAGTCGCTACCGACTCGACCGACCTGTTCCGCCTCAGCGGAAAGCTGAAGTTCACCGCTGGCACGCGCTCCGCGTCGATCCGGCTGTTCGAAGACGCAGCCACCGGACAGGCATACGAGTTCCAGCTGCTGTTCGGTGAGAACCGGCTCCTGTTCGATCGCCGACCGAACTACCCTTGGTACCGCTACGACAACCGCGGTCTTGACCGTCCCATCACCTGGGAAGCCGACCGCGACTACTGGTTCGAGGTAATCGTGGACGGGGACATCGCCACGCTCTATGTCGATGGCGTCGCGCTCAACGCCCGCACAACCGATGCCCCGGGCGGATCGATCGTGCTGAGCGCGGTCGAAGGATCTGTCCAGTTCGACGAACTAGAGATCGCGCGAGGCTTGCGCTGAACTGTCGAGCGTGTCGGACGGTGTCGAAACGGTCCGTCCGACACGCTCACGCTCGTTCAATCCCCAATCAGGAGGACCGGTGCGGCCCCGATTCCACTTCACCGCTGAGGCTGGCTGGATCAACGACCCACATGGCATCACATACCGCGAGGGCCGCTACCACCTCTTCTTCCAGTATTGTCCCGGGAGAACGACCTGGAACATCGGCTGCCATTGGGGGCACGCGGCCGGTGACGATCTACTGTCGCTTGCCGAGTTGAAAATTGCGTTGCGCCCCGGCGACGGCGACGACGGGGTGTGGACCGGGGCGCTGGTGGATGATGGTGACCGCGCGAGGATCTTCTACACATCGGTTCAGGAGGCTGACCCAGATGTTGGACGCATCCGGGTCGCCGATGCTGTCTCTGCGGACTGGATCGAGTGGAAGAAGGGGGTAATCGTTGCGACCGCGCCCGCCGAGCTGGATCTCACCGCGTTTCGGGACCCGTTCATTCGCCGGGAAGGGCGAGAGTGGCGGATGTTCGTGGGTTCGAGCATTCGTGGCGAAACAGCCGTCGCACTGACCTTCACATCGCCGGACCTGGATCGATGGACGTTCGACGGGATCGCGCTCGAGAGAGCAAGCGACAGGTCGGCGCCGGTCTGGACGGGCACCCTATGGGAGTGTCCCCAGATCTTCGAGACCGAGGATGGCGCAGCAATGGTGATGTCCGTCTGGGATGCGGGGACCCCATTCAATGCCGCCTACGCCATCGGGCGATACGCCAACGGGCGGTTTCAGGCTTCGAAATGGGCGCAGCTCTCCTATGGCGCGTGTCATTACGCCCCGACGCTGTTCTTCGACTCCCAGGGGCAACCATGCCTGTCCTTCTGGATGAGGGACATAGCCGACGAGGGGCAAGGCTGGGCTGGGGCGCTAAGCATCCCCTACCGCCTCTCGTTCGTGGCCGGTGCGCTGCTAGCCGTTCCACATCCGGATGTCACTCGCCATCGCGGTGCGCAAGCCCTCAGCGGCCGCGTCGCCGGCGTCGCCGCCGACATTGAGTGGGACGCGGCTGAAGGGACACTGACCGCAGCGTCGGCCGGCGTCCCGTTTGCGAATCTACGAACGGCCGACCGTCACGTCGTGATCGAGGTTGGCGGCGTGGAAACCTCGATGCCGTTGGACGGGTGCATCCGCATGATTGTCGACGGAACGACTCTTGAGGTCTCGTCCGGCGTGGGCATCTTCGGAGCACGCATCACGCTCTGGGGTGAATCCGTCGAGGTGACTGCGTCCGCGGGCTTACTGAGCGTCTACGTTCTGGGATGAGAGAGCCGGTGATACCTGTTCACCGTCGCATCGGCAGCGGATTTCCTTCGTAAGGCCCGCGGCCGCCTGTCGGCGATCTACGCGCGGAACGCGGGAGCCTGAACTGAACCTCGCCGCCGCAGTTCCGGGGCCAGCCGGACGACGCGGTGCTCAACCGACGGGTCCGCGAGGCGTCGCAGCAACAGTTCAACCGCCTGCCGCCCGATTTCGGTCGTTGGCTGGGCGAGGCAGGTCAGTGGCGCATCGAGCAGGTCCGCCCACTCGATGTCGTCGAAGGCAGTGAACGTGATGTCACCGGGAATGGTGAGGCCGGCCGCCTTGATCGCGCGGAGCGCTCCGAGACTTTCGACGTTGGAGGTCGAGAAGATTGCTGTCGGCCGGTCCACGCGGTCCAGCAGGCCGGCTGTTCCCGCGCGGGCACGCTCCGAGTCCGTCGCGCCCACAGCGATCAGCGATTCGTCAACCGGAATCCCCCTTTGCTCGTGGGCGAGCCGCCATCCGGCCAGTCGTTCCGTCGTCGTGCTGTGGTCGCTTCTGCCCGCGATGATGCCGACGCGCGAATGGCCCGCATCGAGCATGTCCCCAACCAGAGACGCCACAGAGCCGATGTTCTCGACGAGGACCTGGTCGAGGGGGAGCGGGACCGCCCGGTCGATCAGAACGACGGGAACACCACTGCCCTCGATTTGCTCGAAGGTGACGGCATCGACCGCGGTGGTCGGGGCGATGATGAGACCGTCCACCCTCCGGTGCACCAAGGCATCGATTGCGTCTCGCTCCAGGCTGGGGTCATCGTTCGCGTCTGCGACGAGCATGGTGTGGCTTGCGTCTCGCAGCGCTGCCGCAATGCCCCGCATGACCGCGGTGGAGTACGGGTTTGAGATGTCGGAGGCAACGAAACCGACGGATTCGGTGCTCGCTGTCCGCAACGCCCGCGCGTACGGGTTGGGCCGGTAGCCGGTGCGCGCTATCGCCTCCTGGACCTTCTCAATGGTCGTCGGACTGACGTATCGCGTGCTGTTGATGACATGCGACACCGTGGCGGTGGACACTCCGGCCGCGGCAGCAACCTCGGTGAGCGTGGTCATTCGTTTCTCTCCGATCGCGGCTTGCGGCTGGGGTCATTCTAGGTCGCGTCCCGTGGCCCGTACGTGGGCCACGGGACGCGCGGGTCAGAGTGTCATTTCGTACACGGCGACATCGGTTGCCGTGACAGTCGCGCTTTCGGCGATGAGAACCAGACGCCCCGTAGGAGGTTCCGGCAACGTGAACGCCTGCACGAAAGCGTCGTCGATGTAGTACTCCACGAGGGTGTCCTTGATCAGGACACGCCAGCGCTGTGATGAGCTCGCCGGCACGGCCTTGGAGTCAGCCGCACGGAACGCATAGCTGTTGTACGCGCCGATCGAGAAGCGCCCGCTATTGTCAGCGATCGCGAGCGATCCCGACCACGCGCGGACGGTTTCGATCATCAGGCCAGCACTCGACAGGGGAGCATCGTGCGCCGCGACGGCGAGTGTCGCTTCAAACACGATGCCTTTGGCGAGGTCGTAGGAGATGGGAAGCTCGAGCTGCCCTCCTCCTGCCGCGTCGAAGGTGGCCGAGTCTGCGGTCGTGGTCGGAGCCTGCGTGAGCCCTCGACCGGCGGCGTACTCCAGCCCGGTGGGCAGGGCGCGGCCCTTGAGCGCCTCGTTGCCCGGCCACCACCGGTAGGAGAGGATGCCGTCGTCGATCTGAACCTTCTTCAACGGCGCCAGGTAGCTGCCGGCCTTGGGGTAGACGTTGACGATGTCGCGCACCGGAGTGATGGAGTGATGGCACGAGAGCATCTCGTCACCGCACCGGTAGAACCGTGAGAAGTAGGTGTAGTGCTCGGGGGCGCTCACCAGGACCGGGGGCTGACGTGGATCCAGCTCGAACGGTCCTTCCTTCGCGTCGGAGCGAAGCACGTAGACGCCGCCCGCCGCCTGGGCATGGTGGGCGCTCCAGCGAAGGCCCAGCGGGATCTCGGCCTGCGCCGCGAACATGAAGTACTGGTCGCCGATCTTCTCCACCCCGCCGATCTCGAGCTTGTCGCCCCACACGCCGGGATCGATCACCGGCGCACCGGTGGTGAACACGCGGCCGTCAGGGGAGGTGACGGACGCACAGGTGCCGCGGAGCCCGATCGGACCCTCCTTGGCAACGGCGGTGACGTACCCGTAGTAGCCGCCTTCTTCGTCGTCGATGACCCAGATGTTGTCCCAGCGCTGCGCAGAGAACTCGGTGCCTTCGGCATACCAGTTCGGGTCGAGCCGGCTGATGCTCTCCTCGTCCGGAATGCGTCGCCAGTTCAGCAGGTCGTCCGACTCGGCGAAGAAGATCTCCAGGGTGCCGTTGCGGTCCTCGGAGAAGTTGAAGTAGTACTTGTCACCGGCCTTCCACGTGTGCCCAGCACCGAGATAGGTCGCGTCGTCAGCCTTGAAGATGACCTTGCCGCGGTCCTCGAAGTGGACACCGTCGGCCGATGTCGCCATCCCGATGGAGTCCCATGGCCGATCCAGCCGCGTGCTTGCCAGGTAGAAGAGGTAGTGCACGCCGTCTTCGTAGAACAGCCAGGTGTCCCACAGTGAGGACGCGGTCGGCGGGTTGAGCAGCACGGTTTTCCTTTCGGTTATTTGATGGAACCCTGGGCGATGCCCTGGATGAATTGGCGCTGCAGGAGCACGTAGATCAAGATGCTCGGCAGTGCCGCCAGCGCGGTAGAGGCCGCGATGAGCACGATGTCTGAAGTGAACGAGGTCTTTAGGAACGCCAGTCCGAGCGGGACGGTACGAAGGCTCTCGGTGTTGATGAGGACGAGCGGGATCAGGTAGTCGTTCCATACGGTCAGGAAGGTGAGAACGACCGTCGCCGACACAGCGGGGCGCGCGAGCGGGAACATGACACGCAGGAATGCCGTGAGTTCCGATCCGCCGTCAATGAAGACTGCTTCCCGCAGCTCGTGCGGAAGGTCTCGGAAGGCGGCCCGCATGATGAACACGGCCAAGGGGATGCACATCGCGGCTTCGGCGAGGATGAGACCGGGAAGCGTGTCGTAGAGTCCCAGATTCTGCTGAACGAAAGAGAGTGCGATGACGATGCTCACTGCCGGCAGCATCAGCCCGATGAGGAAGACAGTGAACAGGGCTTCCCGTCCTCGGAAGCGCATCATCGCGAATGCGTAGCCGGCGAGGCTTGCGACGACGACCACGATGATGAGCGTGGGCACGGCGACGAGGATGCTGTTGAGGATGTAGCGACCGATGCCGGCCTCGTTCCAGGCCTCCGCGAAGTTCGAGAACAACCACTGCTGAGGCAGGCCGAGCGGGTTCGTGGCCAGCTCGGTATTGGTCTTCAGCGAGATCGACAGAATGACTGCGATTGGAGCGAGCGAGACGAACACCATGATCAGCAGTGCGACCTGGAGGCCGACCCGCCGGGCGGGACGCGCGATGGTGACGGTCATGCGCGGCGCTCCCGGGTGCGCAGGTAGACGACGGTCATCACGAGGATGACGAAGACCATGAACATCGCGATTGCTGAGCCGTAGCCGATGTCGAGGTTCTGATAGGTCTCTCGGTAGATCTTCGTGCCGAGTACTTCGGTCGATCCGGCAGGACCGCCCGCGGTGAGCACGAAGACGATGTCGAACACGCGAACGGTGTTGATGAAGACGATGAGGACGACGATGTTGGTCGTGTTGGCGATCGACGGCAGTGTGACGTAGCGAAATCGCTGCCACGCGGAGGCGCCGTCCACTTTGGCGGCATCGTAGAGCGATGGATCGACAGCATTGAGTCCTGCGAGAAAGAGGGTCATGCAGAACCCGTAGCCGGCCCAGTTGGCGGCGGTGGCGAGGGCCAACAACGCGATGTTGGGATCACCGAGCCAGTTCTGAGTGAGGTCGCCCAGCCCGATTGCCCTCAGCGTCGAGTTCAAGGTGCCGAAAGTGGGGTGGTAGATCCAGCCCCATGCGAGCGCGATGACAACGGTGGGCAAGACGTACGGGAGGAAATAGATCGCCCTATATGCGGTTCGTCCTGTCGGTCTCGCTTGCTGGAGTGCGACCGCAAGCGCGAGTCCGATGATGATGGGGAACACGGCCAGGACGACCCACTTGGCGTTGTTCAGTGCGGCTGACCAGACCGACTCGTCGCCCAGCATGCGGACGTAGTTGTCGAGTCCGACCCACTGGTAGTCCGGCGTCAAGCCGTCCCATTTCCAGAAGCTCATGACCGCGGTCTGCCCCAACGGCAGCAGGAGGAATACTCCGTAGATCGCCGCCGCCGGCAGGATGAACAAGTACGGTGTGAGTCGCCCTGACCGTGTCATCACTTCGCCTCTGCCCAGGCGGCCTGGTCTTTCTCCAGCTGTGCCTGGAGGTTGGAGATCAGCTGCTCGGGGCTGGAGGTGCCGGCGAGAATG
>NZ_QFPF01000044.1 GCF_003248605.1 Microbacterium sp. | reverse complement strand
CGCGAAGACCCCGAACAGCCCGAGCTCCTCTCCGAGGCTCGGCAGGATGTAGTCGCTCTGCGACAGGGGGGTCAGGTAGGGCCGGCCCTGGCCGAGCCCCGTGCCGATCAGGCCCCCCTGCGCGAGGCCGAAGATGCCCTGCACGAGCTGATAGCTGCCCGCCGGCCGCTCGATGACCTCGGGGTCGAACGCGTTCCACCAGGCGGAGACGCGGGAGCCGACATACGTCATCACCTGTGAGGCGATGACGACCCCGATGGCCGCGAGGGCGATGCCCATCAGCGCCCAGCTCGTGCGTCCCGTCGCGGTGTAGAGCATCGCGACGAACATGCCGAACACGAGCACACCGGTGCCGAGGTCACGCTGTAGCACGATGATGCCGAGCGAGATCAGCCAGATCACGAGCAGGGGCCCGATCTCGCGGGCACGGGGCCACGTCATCCCGAGGAAGCGGTGCCCCGTCGAGGTCAGGCTCTCGCGCGTACGGACGAGGTAGCCGGCGAAGAAGATCGCCAGGCAGATCTTGGCGAGCTCTGCCGGCTGGAACGAGAAGAAGCCACCGATCGAGACCCACACGGCGGCGCCCGTGCCTTCGGCGGCAAGCCCCGGCACGACGGGGAGGATCAGCAGCACGAGGCCCACGAGCCCGAAGATGTAGGTGTAGCGGAAGAGCACTCGGTAGTTGCGCAGCATGAGCACGACGGCCACCGCGCAGGCGACCGCGATCGCCGTCCACACCATCTGCCGCGTGGAGTAGGCGTCCCAGCCGCCGAGCGGAGCCGCGAGATCGATGCGGTAGATCATGGCGATGCCGAGCCCGGTGAGCACGGTCGCGATGGGCACCACGATCGGATCGGCGTTGGGGGCGGTGAAGCGCAGCACGATGTGCAGCGCGAGCACGAGCGCTGCCAGCACCCCCGCGTAGATCAGGATCGACCAGTCGACGGCCCCGAGCGCGCCCAGCTGTACGAGCGCGATCGCGCCGCCGCTGATGGCGAAGGCGAGCAGCAGGAGCCACAGCTCGCGATTGCGCTGGGTCTGCGGCGTGCGCAGTTTGCGCAGTGCCCGCACGACCGTCGTGTCGGCCGAGATCTGCGACGTCTCGGCGCCGGGACCTGTCACGGACGCGCTCATCGGTTGGCCTCCGCGGTGCGGCGAAGGCGGTCGACGATCTCTTGTGCCTCGGCGAGGGAGCCCGCCGAGATCGTGGATTCGACCGTCTGACGTGAGAAGGAGGGCAGGTCATCGAGCGCGATTCCGGTGTCCTCGTACTCGGATGAGAGCGGGATCGGGCCCAGGTCCTGCTGGATCCCCTTGAAGATGACGACGGTGTTGTCGTCGGCACCGACGAAGAACCGGGTCTGCGTCCAGTTGTAGGCGAGCAGCGTGCCGATGGCGAGCACGACCACGACCACGACGGCGCCGATGATCCAACCGATCCGGCGACGTCGCGCGCGGCGACGATCCTCTTCGATGAGCTCCTCGAGGAACTCCGCCGCCGGCTCGAAGTGCGTCGGCTCGTTGGCCGCCTGGCGGTTGGGGTGCAGCCACCCGCCCCAGCCGGGTCGCGCGGCCGGGACGTCCACTTCGAGAGGGGTGGATGCCGATCCCACGATCGTCGGCGTTCCCGTCACCACGGGGTGAGAGCCCCCGACATCCACGATCACGATCGTCACGTTGTCGGGTGCGCCGCCGTCGAGCGCCTGCTTGAGGAGGAGGTCCGCGGTGCGTGCGGGGGTGAGCCCCTGGCTGAGGGCCTTGGCGGTGTGGGTGTCGTCGACGACACCGGAGAGTCCGTCGGAGCAGAGCAGCCAGCGATCGCCGGGCTGTGTCGCCATGATGAACGTGTCGACCTCGGGATGGGCGTCCATGTCACCGAGCACTCGCATGAGCACCGAGCGGCGAGGGTGGTAGCGCGCCTCCTCGACCGTGATGCGCCCCGAGTCCACGAGGCGCTGCACGAAGGTGTGGTCGGCGGTGATCTGGGTGAGCTGTCCGTCACGCAGCAGGTAGACCCGCGAGTCGCCGATGTGCGCGATGACTGCGTACTCGTCGACCATGACGAGCGCGCTGACGGTTGTGCCCATGCCCGAGAGCTCGGGTTTGCGCGCAACCATGTCGATGAGGTCGGCCGCGGTTTCGGTGATCGTGTCGCGCAGCGTCCGTTCCGCCTCGGCGGTCGACGCGAACGGTCGGTCGAGATCTTCGAGGTGGCGGATCGCGAGCGAGGATGCCACGTCGCCCCCGGCGTGGCCACCCATGCCGTCGGCGACGACGAACAGGTTGGACCCGGCGTAGCCGGAGTCCTGGTTGTTCGATCGCACCTTGCCGGTGTGCGACAGCGCGACGGACGAGCCCTCGAAGACCATGGCCTATGACCGCAGCTCGAATGTCGTCGCGCCCACCTTGATCGGCGCACCGATCGTGACGGGGGTGGGCGCGTGCACCCGGGTGCCGTCGTGCCAGGTGCCGTTCGTCGAGTCGAGGTCCTGGATCATCCACTGCTCGCCCCACAGCACGAGCCTCGCGTGGTGGCTCGAGGTGTAGTCGTCGCGGATGACGAGCCCCGACTCGCTCGAGCGCCCGATCGTGAGCGGCTCGGTGCCCAGGGGCAACTCGAGTCCCGCCTTCGGACCGGAGGTGATCACGATGCGCGAGACGTCGTCGGTGGTGGCGAGCCCGCCGGGGGACGACCGGGCGGGGCGGGAAGGTCGCGGGGGCCTGGCCGTCGGTGCCGGCGCGGGCGGCAGCGAGGCCGCGGTCGGTGCCGGCGCGGCAGCATCCGTCGCCGGTTCGGGCATGCGGCGCACCTTGACGCCGAACAGGTCGGCGCGCATCGAGTAGACGACCACGAAGACGAAGGCCCACAGCAGCAGCAGGAACCCGATGCGCAGCAGCAGCAGGGTGAGCTCGCTCATGCGCGCCCGTCCCCGCGGCGGGTGTCGTACGCCTGGGTGAGGTCGGGCAGCGGGGGCACCGGCGGCCGTTCGGCGCGCGCCTGGGCGACGACGTGAAACACGATCTCGGTGCGCCCGATGCGCACGACCGAATCCGGGGCGAGGGGTGCTTCGGCGACGCGGCGTCCGTCGAGGGTCGTCCCGTTGGTCGAACCGAGGTCGCGCACCATGGCGCGCTCGCCGTCCCAGAGGATCTCGACGTGCTTGCGGCTCGTGCCGGGGTCGGGGATCGTGATGTCGGCGTCGCTGCCGCGGCCGATGACGGTGCGGCTGCCGCGCAGGGGGTGACGAGTGCCGTCGATGTCGACGACGGCACGCCAGGACACCCGCCCCTCTTCGGTGCGGGAGGCTACGCGCAGGGTGCCGGCAGAGAGCTGCGGGTCCGCCGACAGCGCGATCGTGACGGCGCCGGCGAAGGTGTATCCCTGCGCCTTGGCATGCTTCTGCACGAGGGTGTCGAGTTCGTCGATCAGGGTGGCGCCGAGCGCGCTCATCGTCACGAAGTCATCGGGCGCGAGTTCGACGCCGAAGGTGTTGGGCGCGAGGATGCGGTCGCGGCTGACGACGGCGGCCTTGGTGTCGAGCTCTCGGCGCAGTGCCGAGGCGATCTCGACGGGCTGGATGCCGCTGCGGAAGGTCTTCGCGAAGGCGCCGTTCACGGCGCGCTCGAGACCCTTCTCGAAGCTGTCAAGTAGTCCCACGGGGCTCCTCAGGCGGGGCGGATGGTAGGCCTATCGTAGTCAGCCACCCTGTACGGGCTCGCAGAGCACCTGTCGACGCGCGTCGAGAGGGCGCGAAGCGCCGTGATATCCTCGGGAAGTTGAGTTGCGGACGGTGTGTCGTCCGCGTCGCGCGAGTGGCGGAATAGGTAGACGCGCTGGCTTCAGGTGCCAGTGCCCGCAAGGGCGTGGGGGTTCAAGTCCCCCCTCGCGCACAGAACGAAAAGGGTCCCGGATGGGGCCCTTTTTCGTTCTGTGCCCACGGCGGCGGCCCCCGCCCGGGTCGCCGATCGCCGAGAGTGCTTCTCGCCTGTCGCTTTGTGCGGGTGTGCGGCGTCGCGACCCGCATTTTGTGACAGGCGAGCGCGGGCTGGGCGGGGCGGATGCTGCTCGCCTGTCGCTTTGTGCGGGTGTGCGGCGTCGCGACCCGCATTTTGTGACAGGCGAGCGCGGGCTGGGTGGCGGCGTGGGCTGGGCAGGCGGCGAGGGCCGGCTGCGTCACCGGCCGCGGGTGCGCGGCGCGGCGGCGTCAGTATCCGTCGATGGCCGGCAGGAGTGCGTACAGGCGCTCCTCGGCCTCGCGCCCCAAGCCGGGTGCGAACGACGTCGTGCGCGACACCTCCGTGAAGCCGTTCTTCTCCAGCACCGCGAGCGAGGCGAGGTTGTGCGAGGCCACCCGCGCGAACAGCGGGCGCTCCGCCTCGAACGCGATGAGCAGGCGCAGTGCGGCGGTGGCGATTCCCCGTCCCCACGCGTGCCGCGCGAGCCAGTAGGTCACCTCGCGCTCGCCGTCGACCGTGAACAGGGCGGCGGTGCCCGCGAACCCGCCGTTCTCCGTCACCGCGAAGAACTCGATGTCGGGCGCGGTGCGGTGCCGCGACATCCATTCGTCGAAAGACGGGCGGTCGTCGGGATGCTGCGCCGTGAACGCCGCGAGGCGCACGGCCTCAGGGTCGCGCATCATCTCGAACACGGCGTCGACATCGTCGTCGTCGAGCGGGCGCAGCTCGATGTGGGCCATGGCGACACCCTACGCGCGGGCGGCGACCGGTGGGTACCGCCCGATCGGCGCGGTGTCAGGCCAGGGGATGCTGCTCGCGGACGATCTGCTCGACGAGAACCTCGTCGCGGGCGGCGACCGCGGCTCGCAGACGGCGGAAGGAGTCGACGCACCGCTCGTGATCGCCGCCGAAGGGGCGCCAGCCGCCGACGACGCGCTGCACGGGCAGGTTCACCTCGCGGATGACATTGATCAGCAGCCTGTTTCCCGAGGCGATCGTCGCCGAGCGGTGGAACGCAACCATGCGCGTCATCAGCTCGCGGTCGTCGTCGCGGCCGCAGGCGTCGATGACGGCATCCAGCTCCGTCAGCATCTGGGCGATCTGCTCATCGCTGGCGCGGAGCATGGCGAGGCTCGTCGCGGTGCCGCTCAGCCGTCCGATGAATTCGGTCGCCTCGGCCTGCGCCGATTCGTCGGGCGTCGACACCCGTGTGTAGCGGTGGGCGGCGACCTCGACCAGTCCTTGGCGCTCGAGGCGTTGGATGGCCTCGCGCACGGGCGTGCGCGAGATGCCGTAGAGCTCGGCGATCTCGACATCGCGGAGGCGCTCGCCGGCGGCCAGGCGGCCGTCGAGGATGGCCTGGGCGAGAAGTTCGTAGACCTCGTCGGCCAGGGCGGAGCCGTGGGCCTCGAGGCGCTGCGCAGGCGCGTCAATGGGCATGGTGCGGTGAGCCTGATTTCGGGTGGAGGCTGCGATGGGGGGCGCGGCCGGGTCGGGCAGTTGGCCCATCATACGTCCGGGTCCTCCGAGCGCCAGCGAGACGGTGGCGGCCGTTATTTGCGTCACCTTCGAAAATCGTCTCGCAATTCGGGGGCGACGAAGGGTAGCGTGAGATACCACAACCCCCGTATGCACCAGAGTTTGCGGGCTGAAGAGAATGGCAAGGCATGTCCAGCACGGGAACCGTCAAGTGGTTCAACTCCGAGAAGGGTTTCGGTTTCATCGCTCCTGATGAGGGCGGCGCCGACGTTTTCGCGCACTACACGGCGATCCAGGCGGGCGGGTACCGCTCGCTCGAGGAGAACCAGCGCGTCGAGTTCGAGACGGCTCAGGGCCCCAAGGGTCTGCAGGCCGAGAACATCCGCCCCATCTGAGGGCCGATCGACTCGAAACGCGCCTCTCGCGTCCGTGCGGGGGGCGCGTTTTTTCGCGCCCGGTCGCGAGCGGGACGCTGATCAGTCGCGCCGGATCATGTCCACTCCCGCTGCGGCGAACTGTCGCAGCGTGGCGTCGGGCAGGAATGCGCGCGTGAGGCCGGCGGCGATGCGCGTGAGGTCGCCCTCGTCGCGGTAGAGCAGATGGATCGGCTCGTAGCGGGGGTTGAACTTCGTTTTGAACCGGTGCAGGGACCGGAACCCGTACACGGGCTCGAGCGATTGTGAGAGCTCACCGAGCAGCTGCGCGATAACGCCCTCTTCGGGTCGCGCCTCGTGCGCGAGCGGAGCGCCCGAGAGCGACATCAACTCAGCTCCCTCCTCCGCGAAGTCGCGAGCCGAGGATCCGATGAGGTATTCCATGACGGGGCCGAAGCCGCCGTCGCGACGGCGCATGAGGTCGAGGGTCCATCCCCGGTGCACACCTCCCGGGCCGAAGACGGGCAACCACGAGAGAAAGCCGTCGACGTCCCCGGAGGGTGAGATCGCGAGGGCGAGCCGGACCTCGGGGTCCTCGGCCTCCTGCAGCGTTCCGAGCGTGAAGCGCATCTCGGGCAGACCCTTGTCACCGACCCACGACTCGGAGATCGCCCGCAGCTGCTGGCGCACGCCCCAGGGCTCGGCGCCGAGAGTGGTCAGCCGGAACGTCATGCCGTCGCGCGCACCGCGGTTGAGGGCCTGGCGCACATACGACCAGGACTTTCCGGTGAAGGCGAGCCCTTCGAGGTCGACGATCGTGTCGTCGGCGATGACCAGCGAACGCCATCCGGCGGGCATCGCGTCACGGGTGGGCGTGCCGCAGCTGAAGAAGCAGGGGATCAGCCCTTCGCCCTCGGTGCGCCGGACGAACTCCTCCACCGAGGCGGGAATGGATGCCGCAGGCCCGAGCGGGTCGGCGAGGGCGATGGCGACCCCGAGTCGCTCCTGGAAGGGCACGATCCCCTCGCCCGTGCGCAGATACCGAAGCCCCTCCCAGGTCGCCATCCACGACAGGGTGCCGCCGCCGTCGGCGCGGATCAGGTTCTTGACCTCGTCCGAGCTCGCGCCCGCCGCGGCGCCCAAGCGCTTGCCGCGGCGGGCGCGGAACGCACGACGGACCATGAGCAGATAGACGAAGAACAGGGCCCACAGCACCGATGTGGCGAAGGAGACATCGGGATCGCCGTAGGTCTCGTGCATGTCGGCCGGGGCGATGACGAAGAGGACGACGAGGGTGAGAGCCAGCAGAAGATTGACGGCCGACCAGATCAGCGTGAGCACCCACGCCCATCCCCGTCCGAGTCTCAGTCCCCGCGCGACGAGCAGGATGACGGCGGCGTCGATCGCGACATCGAGCCAGGGACCCTCGAGAGGCGCCGTGGGGCCGAACGGGCCGTCCGTGGGTAGCAGCAGGGTGAGGATCTGGATGACCCCGAGCGCCAGGATGCTGACGAAGGCGATCAGTCGCTGCTCTCGGATCGTGGTGCGCTGGATGCGGAAGGAGCGATCGACCATGAGGACGAGCGCGATCGCGAAGGCGTGCTCGACGTCGGCGAGCTCGCCGAGGAGGAAGAGGCTGATCGCGGCGTACACGAAGACGATCACCCAGCCGCGTTGACGCCAGGGAGCGGCGAAGAGTCCCACGGCGGCGGCGATGCAGGCCATCGTGCCGCCCGACGGGCCCACATCGAGCACCTGCGCGAGTTCCTGCGCCCACGGCCAGGGGAGCAGCTGCCCGATCATGAGGAACGCGGCGGCGGCGAAGATCGCGAACAGCTGCCCGAACCCGAAGTACAGCATCGCCACACGCGAGCCGCGACGCATCTCGACGAAGACCATGCCGGCGACGCTGAGCAGGGTCGGCACGTAGACCCAGGGTGATGCGACGAAGAAGGTGCCCGTGATCGGGGTCCACCACCGACCCTCCTCGAGTGCCGGAAGGCCGTAGGCGATCGCCGGGAACCACTCCTGCTCGAGAGCGGGCGTCCACAGGCCGCCCCCGGCGACGCCGACGATCAGGAGGATGGCGACGAGCGCAACGCTCGCGGGCGCTGTGCGCAGGGCTCGCAGGATCGGGTGGCGGGCAGGCGAGGGGGTCGCGGTGGGGGCGCTCACGCGATCAGGCTATCGAGGCGACCGTCCGGGAGCGGATCCCCCGCCGGGCCGGCCGAGACGCGCATAGGCGCACAGCGCCCGAGCGTCGTCGGCGTGGCGGAGCGCCTGGCGCGCCGCATCGAGGGCCTCGACGGGATCACCCACGGTGCGCGCGTGTGCGAGCGCATCACGCGCGTCGGCGACGCGCACGCGCGCCTGGGCACCCGCCCCCGAAGCCGCGAGATCGGCCTCCGCGCGAGCCAGCGAGGCGCGCGCGGAGGCCAGAGCGCCGGGAAGCGCCGTGCGCGCGCCGCGCATCCTCTGCTGCGCCGTTCGGGCGTCGCCCAGCGCGAGATCGAGACGCGTGCGCAGTCTCGCGACCGCATCTACGGCGGCGACCGGCCGGCGTGCCCCGTTCGACGAGATCCGGGACAGCTCCTCGTCCGCTGCGCGGATCTCTCGCGCGAGAGCCTCGGCCTGCTCGCCGGCCACACCTTCGCGCAAGCCGAGTGCGCCCCGGATCGCCTCCCGCGCGGAGTCGATCTCGCCGGCGAACGCCTCCGCTGCCTGCATCACCAGCCGGTGCGACTCCTCGAGCCGCCTTTCAGCGTCCTCCGCCGCCCGCAGCGCACGCTCGGCGGCGGCGATCGCGGGGAGTGCCGTATGAGAGGGGTCGGCCACCAGGGAGCGAGCGGCATCGATCTGCCGTCGTGATTCGGAGATGCAGTGCTCGATCGCGGCGGCCGCGTCGGCGACATCCCGACTCTCGTCGGGGTCGACCCGGCGCTGGAGCTCGCGCAGCAGGGCGCGGGGATCGCCGATCCGGTCGTGCAGCTCGTGCCAGCGCTGCTCGACGGCCGCAAGCTGATCGGCGGCCGAGGCGTGGGCCGCAACCCACGACGCATGGGCGCGGCGCGCGGACTGCACCGCGGTCAGCGCGCGCTGCGCCTGCTCACGTACGCGATGCGCGATCCTGCGCGCCTCGGGCACCGGCGTGGCGGGGTCGGCGGCGCGACGGTAGTCGTCGAACGCCCGGTCCCGCGCATGCTGGGCGCGCATGCGCGCGCGACGCAGGGGCGCTGCGCCGTCGCCGCCGTAGAGGGCTCCGGAGAGCCCGACCTCGAGATCGAGGTCCGCGACGGCGTCGTCGAGCTCGACGAGTGTCGTGCCCGCGCGGTTCCGTTCGTCCTCTGCCCGCGCCCGGGCGCCGGCGCCGGCACGCGCGCGGCGCACAGCCCAGACCGTCACGACGATCAGCAGGGCGGACGCACCGAAGACCACGACGGCCGGGATCACCCAGCCCAGCGCGGCCCCCGCGATCTCGATCACGGCTGGTCGATCACGGCCGGGCGGGGTCGTCCGACGCGGCGGGCAGCAGGAGGGCGCGCAGATCGTGGATGTCGTCGGCCACGGCCGATGCACCCTCGGACTCGTGCGGCCAGCTGAAGCCCCAGCGGACGAAGATGACGGGCACGCCGTGCACGGCGCCGCCGTCGATGTCGTGGTGGCGGTCGCCGACGAGGACGGGCCGCGAGATGTCGATGCCGTCGATGCGCAGCCGACGCAGGGCCTCGGCGACGATGTCGGCCTTGGTGGCGAGCGTGCGCTCGTCGGGCGTCGCCCCGGCCATCGTGGCGAAGGCGGGTGCCAGCCCGAAATGCTCCATCAGCACGTGCACCTGGCGTTCCGGCTTGCTGCTCGCCGTCGCCTGCGGGACGCCCGCGCGATCGAGGTCGTGGATCAACTCGGCGACGCCGGGGAACAGGCGCGCACCGGTCGTGTAGCCCTCGGCGCGGCCCAGCTCGCGGTACCAGGCGACCGCGGTGGCGGCGAGCTCGGCATCCATACCGGCCTGCGCCTGGAAGGAATCGAACATCGGTGGCCCGATCCAGTGCACGAGCTCTGCCCGCGTGGGCGCGGGGCGGCCGAAGTGCTCGAGGGTGACGGTCAGGCGATGCAGGATGCCGTCGGACGCGTCGACGATCGTGCCGTCGACATCCCACAGGATGCAGGACCAGGGGGACTCGGGAGGCATGCCTCCAGCCTAGGTCGCCGCGGGCGGTGTCGATGCGTCCTCAGAACAGGCGCGGAACCCCCGACTCGATGCCCTTCATATCGTCGTAATCGAGGGTGACGCAGCGGATCCCGCGATCGGTGGCGAGCACGCGCGCCTGCGGCTTGATCTCCTGCGCGGCGAAGACGCCGGTGACGGGGGCGAGGTGCGGGTCGCGGCCGAGCAGTTCGAGATAGCGGGTGAGCTGCTCGACACCGTCGATGTCGCCGCGACGCTTGACCTCGACGGCGATCGTGCCGCCCGCCGGATCGCGCAGGAGCAGGTCTACGGGACCGATCGCCGTCGGGAACTCGCGGCGCACGAGAGTCACGCCGTCGCCGATGAGCGAGACCTGCTCGGCGAGCAGGCGCTGCAGGTCGGACTCGACGCCGTCCTTCTGCAGGCCCGGATCGATGCCGAGCTCGTGCGAGGAGTCGTGGAGGACCTCGTAGATGCTGACCATCAGCGCGTCTCCGGTCTTGGCGTGCGCAACGCGCCACTGCTCGATCACACCCGCCGACGCCGCGTCCTCGCTGGGCGCCTCGACCGTGAGCGAACACGGCGGGCTCATCCAGTTCAGCGGCTTGTAGGAGCCGCCGTCGGAGTGCACCAGAAGGCTGCCGTCGCCCTTGTGCACCAGCAGCCGGGTCGCGAGAGGCAGGTGGGCGTTGAGCCGGCCGGTGTAGTCGACCGAGCAGCGGGCGATGACGAGACGCACCCGACGAGCCTAGACGCGTCGAGGTCAGTGCGAGCGCCGGTGCCCCTCGCCGACGTGGGCGCCGGGCAGCGGTCGGGCCGCACGCGACGCGAGCCCGGAGGCGACGATGAGGACGACCAGCACGTAGAGGGTGTTCAGCAGGCCCACTCGTTCGCTGATGATGCCGAGGATCGGCGGACCGCACAGAAAGGCGATGTAGCCGATCGCGGCGGCCGCGCTGACCCGCGCCGCCGCCTTCTCGGGGTCGTCGGCCGCGGCCGACATTCCCAGCGGAAAGCCGAGCGATATCCCCGCGCCCCAGAGCGCGGCGCCGACGAACACGAGCGGGACGCTCGGGGCGAGGATGAACAGCAGAAGGCCCGTCGCGGCCGTGACGGAGAGCACGCGCAGCGTCGCGACACGACCGAAGCGGTCGACGAGCGGTCCGCCGGCGACGCGCACCACCGTCATGCTGATCGAGAAGACCGCGAGCCCCGCGGCGCCCAGCGCCTGATCCGCGCCGTGACCCTCGACCATCCCGAGTGCGAGCCAGTCGTTGGCCCCGCCCTCGGCGAAGGCCATGCCCAGCATCACCACGCCGAGGGCGTACGTGCGCGGCTCCCGCCAGGCCGACAGTGCGATGTGCAGGCGTTCGCGCCACGCCGTCTTCGGCTCCGCGGGCGCGTCGATCGCGTCGGGATCCATGGCCGCGGCCCGCGCGGGGACGTTCGCGATGCTCACGAACGCGAGGACGACGATGCTGACCGCGATGACGGCGGTGTGCGCCAGCACGTCCAGTCCCGCGGCCACGGCGGCTACGCCGAGCCCGGCGCCGATCACCGTGCCGAAGCTGAAGAAGGCGTGGAAGAGCGGGAGGATCGTCTTGTTCAGCTGCTTCTCGATCGCCGCCCCCTCGACGTTCATCATCACGTCCACCGCACCGTTGCCCATGCCGAACAGGACGAGGCCCGTGACCACCAGGGCGTAGGACTGCGCGATGTCGGTGCCGACACCGATCACCGCGACACCGACCGCGAAGAGCAGCATGGCGCCCAGCATCCCCTTGCGGGCGCCGAAACGCGCCAGCACGACCGACGCCAGCGAGAGGCCGACGATCGAGGCGATGCCGGCTCCCAGCAGCATCATGCCGACCTGGATGTTGTCGACGCCGAGTGTCTGCTTGATCGCGGGAACCCGAGAGGCCCAGGTGGCGATGGACAGGCCGCTCGCGGTGAAGATCGCGAAGACGGCCGCGCGCCAGCGCACGAGCGTGCGTGTGTCGACGGTGGGGGTGGTGCTCATGCCGGGGAGTCTATCGAATCGATTCGATAGGAAGCGACGGGCCGGGTACGATCAGTGCGCGCGCCCCGCGCGCCGAGCATCGGAGGAGTCGATGAGCGCACGCAGACCCACGATCGCCGATGTGGCGCGCGCGGCGCAGGTCTCGCCCTCGACCGCGTCCGTGGTCTTCAGTGGCAACGCCGCCGTCGCGCCGACCACGAAGGCGCGCGTCCTCGAAGCCGCCGCGGCCCTGGGCTACCGCGGCCCGGACCCGCGGGCGGCGTCCCTGAGACGCGGCCGCAGCGGCATCGTGGGCGTCGTGTTCGAGGAGCACCTCGGGGCGGCCTTCCTGGATCCCGTGAACACCCACATGATGGACGGCCTGGCCGAGGGCGTCGCCCCGCTGGGGGCGGGGCTGCTGCTTCTGCGGGACGATCCCCCGCCGACCGGTGACGCGCCGACCGAGACGACCGGCGCGCTCTCGCTGCGCTCTGCACCGGTCGACGCCGTCGTGCTCGTCGGCTGCAGCCGCAGGCTCACCGAGTCGCTCGAGATCCTCCGGGCGCGCGGCATCCCGGTCATCGTGATGGAGGGAGACGCCGGCCCCGGCATCCCGCGCATCGAGCTCGATAACCGCGAGGCGCAGCGGCAGGCCGCGAGCCACCTGCGCACGCTCGGTCACTCGCGCGCGGCCATCGTGACGCTGCCCTTCGACGGCCGTCGTGAACGCGGCATCCTCGAGCCCGGTGATCCGCGCGTGCCCGCGATCGAGGTGACGAAAGAAAGACTCGCCGGTGCGCGGGATGTGTTCCCCGACGCGCCCGTCCACATCGCCGCGGCCAGCCGCATCGACGAAGGGCTGCAGGCCGGGCGGATGATCCTCGCCGACTCCGATGCGCGCCCGACCGCCGTGATCGCGCAGAGCGATCTCCTCGCCGCGGGCGTCATCCGGTCGGCGGAGGAGCGGGGCATCCGGATTCCCGAGGATCTCAGCGTGACCGGCTTCGACGGCATCTCACTCGACGGTTTCGCCCCCTACGAGCTGACGACGCTCGTGCAGCCCTCGACGGCCAAGGGGCGAGCCGCGGGCGAGGCAGTGGTGCGGATGCTGGAGGGGGGCGCCGGGGTGTCGCTGCGCTTCACCTGCGAGTTCCGTGCCGGCAATACGACGGGACCGCCCCCGAGCCTCACGTAGAATGGCACGGACGTCCACCTTCTGAGCCGCCCCGGCCGACGAGCCCGAGAGGACGCCTATGCTGCTGATTCTCGCCGCGTTCGCACTCGCTCCCATCGTCCTGCCCTGGCTGGTCCGCCTATTGGGTGCGCGTGCGTTCTACGCCGCCGCGGTGCTGCCGATCATCGCCTTCGCCGACGCCGCACTGCGGGGACCCGAGATCATCTCCGGTGGCATTCCGTTCGAGGAATACTCCTGGATCCCGTCGCTCGGGATCTCGTTGTCGATGCGCATGGACACGCTGGGCTGGATCATGGCGCTGATCGTCACGGGTGTCGGTGCGCTCGTGATGCTCTACTGCCGCTGGTACTTCAGGGGCAAGACCGAGGGAGTCGGACAGTTCGCGGCGGTTCTGCTGGCGTTCGCGGGAGCGATGTACGGCCTCGTCCTCACCGACGACATCGTCGTGCTCGTGATGTTCTGGGAGATCACGAGCGTCCTCTCCTACCTGCTCATCGGCTATTACCACCAGCGTTCCGCCAGCCGGCGCTCGGCACTGCAGGCGCTGCTGGTGACGACCCTCGGCGGACTGGTCATGCTGATCGGCGTCGTGCTTCTCGTGGTCGACACCGGCACGTCCAGCCTCTCGACGATCCTGGCGCTCTCGCCGTCGGGCCCGGTCATCGAGGCGGCGCTCGTCCTCGTGCTCGTGGGGGCGCTCAGCAAGTCGGCCATCTTCCCGTTCCATTTCTGGCTGCCCGGCGCGATGTCGGCGCCGACGCCCGTGAGCGCGTACCTGCACGCGGCCGCGATGGTCAAGGCCGGCATCTACCTGATCGCCCGCTTCGCCCCGACCTTCGCCGACGACTCGGTCTGGCGTCCGGTCGTGATCTCGCTCGGGGTCTTCACGATGCTGCTGGGCGGGCTGCAGTCCCTGCGCGAACGCGACCTCAAGCGCATCCTCGCGTTCGGCACGGTCAGCCAGCTCGGCCTGCTCACCGTCGTGCTCGGCTTCGGCACCCGCGATGCCGCGCTGGCGGGCCTGGCGATGCTCCTCGGGCACGCCCTGTTCAAGTCGTGTCTCTTCCTCATCGTGGGCGTGATCGACCGACAGCTCTCTACCCGCGACATCGACGAGCTCTCCGGGCTCTGGCGCCAGGCGCCGGTCATGGCCGTGGCATCGCTTGTGGCGATCGCCTCCATGGTCGGGTTCATCCCGACCCTGGGCTTCGTCGCAAAAGAAGGCGCGCTCACCGCGCTCCTTGATGCGAGCATCGCCGGATCGGTGTGGGGTCTCGTCGCCCTCATCGGCGTGCTGCTCGGGTCGACCCTCACGATGGCGTACGGACTGCGCTTCCTGTGGGGAGCCTTCGGCACCAAGCGGGCAGTCGCGCCCACAGAATGGCCCGACCCTCCGCTCGGATTCCTGGCTGCGCCGGTGGTGCTGGCGGCGCTCTCTCTCGTCGGCGGCTTCGCCGCACCGTGGCTGGATGTCGCGCTCACCCGATATGCCGACACCGCTCCCGCGGCGCCCGCGGGACTGGCGGCGCCCGAATACGCGTATCACCTCGCGCTCTGGCACGGTCTCGAGCCGGCTCTGTTCCTCTCTCTCGGCACACTCGCTGCGGGGGCTCTGGTCTTCGTGGCGGCCCGCGCGCTCGCGTGGGACACCCGCCGCCGCGTGCTGCCGTTCACGTCGGCGGACGCCTACAACGGCGCCCTGCGTCTGATCGACCGGCTCTCGGTCGTGACGACGACGTTCACTCAGCGAGGGTCGCTGCCGATCTACGTCGGCACGATCTTCGTCGTGCTGGTCGCGGCGGAGGGCACGGCGATCCTCTCGTCTCCGGGATGGCGCACTCAGCTCGAAGCCTGGCAGTCGCCGTGGCAGGTGCTCGCGGCGCCGTTCATGATCGCCGCGGGAATCATGGCGGTCCGGGCGCGCAAGCGCTACACCGGTGTCGTCCTCGTCTCGGTGACGGGCCTGGGCATGGTGCTGCTGTTCGCCACGAGCGGTGCGCCCGACCTCGCGATCACGCAGGTGCTGATCGAGACGGTCACCCTGGTCGCGTTCGCACTCGTGTTGCGACGCCTGCCCGCCCAGATGGGGGATCACAACGCCTCCGTCGCGCCCGTGGCGCGAGCGATCCTCGCCATCGGCGTCGGCGCCACGATGGCGATGGTCGCGATCATCGCCACGGGCGCCCGCATCCACGACCCCGTGTCGGTGGACTGGCCCGAGCTCGCCTACGAGATCGGGCACGGCCGCAACGTCGTCAACGTCGCCCTCGTCGACATCCGCGGCTGGGACACGATGGGCGAGCTCTCGGTGCTGATCCTCGCCGCGACAGGCGTGGCTTCGCTCGTGTTCGTCACCGACCGCCGTGACAACCTCCAGACCCTCACCTCGGGACTGCCCTCGGTCCCGGCCGGCCGCGGACTGCGCCGCCCGCTCGTCGAGACGATCGACGGCCCGCGCCCGCAGACGGGCGCGACGCCCACCCCCACCCGGCAGCGCGCGTGGCTGCTGGGTGGTCAGCGGCTGCGTCCCGAGAATCGGTCGCTTCTGCTCGAGGTCATCGTGCGGGTGCTGTTCCACTCGATCATCGTCGTGTCCATCTATCTGCTCTTCGCGGGGCACAATCTGCCGGGTGGCGGTTTCGCGGGCGGGCTCGTCGCCGGCATGGCCTTGGTCATGCGATACGTCGCCGGTGGTCGCTACGAGCTGGGGGTCGCCGCCCCCACCGACGCGGGAATGCTGCTGGGCGTGGGCATGACCCTGGCCGTCGCGTGCGCGATCGTGCCGGTGTTCTTCGGAGCAGCGCCGCTCACGAGCACGTATTTCGCGGGTGAGATCCCCGTGATCGGCCACATCGAGTTCGTCACATCGACGATCTTCGACGTCGGTGTCTACCTCGTCGTGATCGGGCTTGTCCTCGACGTGCTGCGCAGCCTCGGCGCCGAGGTCGACCGCCAGGCGCAGCCGCAGTCCCAGCGCCCGAGGGAGGTGCGCGCCTGATGGACGTCTCGCTCATCCTCATCATCGTGATGGCCGCTCTGTTCGCGTGCGGCGTCTACGCGATGCTCGAGCGCAGCCTCACGCGCGTGCTCATCGGCTTCCTCCTGCTGGGCAACGCCGCGAACCTCCTGCTGCTGATCGTCATGGGCGCCCCGGGCATCGCCCCGTTCACGGGTGACGGGGCCTTCACCGACATGTCCGACCCCCTGCCGCAGGCCCTCACCCTCACCGCCATCGTCATCACCTTCGCGGTGTCCGCGTTCCTCCTCGCCCTCATCTACCGCTCGTGGCAGCTGGGCCAGGCCGACACCGTCTTCGACGACGAGGCCGACATCGCCCTGCGCGAGCGCGGTGTCGAGGACGAGGACGTCATGGACGACGAGGGCGCCGAGGCCGAGGCATCCACCGACTTCGTGGGAGTCGACACCGCGCCGATCACGGTGCTGCAGAGCCGGGACTTCCCGGCGCTGCGCGATGACGCCCCCACCGATCGTCCGTATCGGCGCCCGGGCGGCGACGACGACACCGGCAGCACGACGACGGAGGGGAGGGACGCATGAGCGCACTGGTTCCTCTCCTTGTGACCGTCCCTCTGCTCGGGGCGGCGGTGACGCTGGTCTTCGGTCGACGGCCGCGCCTGCAGGTGCTGATCTCGATCGTCACGCTCGCGGTCGTGCTGGTGATCGCGGCGGTGCTTCTCGCGACCGTCGACCAGGGCACCCCGTTGGCCGTGTCGGTGGGAGGCTGGCCGATCCCGGTCGGAATCGTGCTGTACGTCGATCGGCTCGCCGCGCTGCTCGTGCTCGTCTCGAGCGTCGTGCTGATCGCGGTGCTGCTCTTCTCCGTCGGCCAGGGGGCCGCGGACGGCGACAGTGAGACACCGGTCTCGATCTTCTACCCGTCCTACCTGATCCTCGCCGCGGGCATCTTCAACGCCTTCATCGCGGGCGACCTGTTCAACCTCTACGTCGGATTCGAGATCCTGCTCGTCGCCTCGTACGTGCTGATCACCCTCGGCAGCACCGAGTCGCGCATCCGCACGGGTGTGGTCTACATCGTCGTCTCGCTCGTCTCCTCGATCCTGTTCCTCGCCGCGATCGCGATGATCTATGCCTCGCTCGGCACAGTCAACATGGCGCAGATCGCCGACCGCATGACCGAGATGCCGCCCGAGGTCCAGCTCGTGCTGCACCTCATGCTGCTCGTCGCCTTCTCGATCAAGGCGGCGGTCTTCCCGCTGTCGTTCTGGCTGCCCGACTCGTATCCGACGGCGCCGGCTCCGGTGACGGCGGTATTCGCGGGCTTGCTGACCAAGGTCGGCGTCTACGCGATCATCCGCACCGAGACGCAGCTGTTCGCCGACAGCGATGTCAACCTGCTGTTGATGGTCATCGCACTCGCGACGATGATCGTCGGCGTCCTGGGCGCGGTGGCGCAGGCCGAGCTGAAGAGGATCCTCTCGTTCACCCTCGTCAGCCACGTCGGCTACATGATCTTCGGGCTCGCGATCGCGACCCCTGCGGCGTACGGCGCCACGATCTACTACATGGTCCACCACATCATCGTGCAGACCACGCTGTTCCTCGCCGTGGGGCTTGTTGAGCGTCGCGCCGGAAGCACGTCCATCCTGCGGGTGAAGGGTCTGATGCGGGCCGCCCCGATCATCGCCGTGCTCTACTTCATCCCGGCGGTCAACCTCGGGGGGCTGCCGCCCTTCTCCGGGTTCGTCGGCAAGTTCGCGCTGTTCGATGCGGCCGCCGAGGTGGGCACCCCGGTCATGATGGTGCTCATCGTCGGCGGCATCGTGACCTCGCTCCTGACCCTCTATGCCCTCATGCGCGCCTGGAACCTCTCGTTCTGGCGCGAGGAGGAGGACTCGGCCGAGACCGAGGCGCGGATCGCGTACCTGGGTAACGCACCTGCCGCGGCCGTCGAGACGGAGCGCCGCGTCATCCCCCGCATCATGACCGCGGCGACAGCATCCATGGTCGCCGTCACGGTCGCGCTGACGATCTTCGCGGGCCCCCTGATGGACCTGTGCATGCGCGCGGGCTCCGCACTGGCCGAACCGGTCATGATCGTGCAGCTCGAGGACGAGGAGGCGGCGCAATGAGTCCCGACCGGCGGCCCATGCTCGAGCACCTCTGGGTGCAGCTGCCGTTCTTCGTCTGGCTGATCGCCCTGTGGATGCTGATGTGGGGGCAGTTCACCGTGCTGGCCTTCGTCACCGGCCTCGTCGTCGCGATCGTCGTGACACGCGTCTTCCGCCTCCCGCCTGTCGAGCTGTCGGGCCGGCTGAACCTGTGGTTCGGACTCGTCTTCGTCGTCACCTTCCTCGCGGCGGTCGTGCGCGGGTCGCTGCTCGTCGCGTGGCAGGTGCTCGATTTCCGAAAGCAGCCCGGAGCGGCGGTGATCGCCGTGCAGCTGCGCGTCGACGACGACCTCATCATGACCCACACGGGTGTGACCGCCTCGCTGATCCCGGGTTCGCTCATCGTCGAGGCCGACCGGGATCGCCGCATGCTCTACCTGCACGTCATCGGCGTGCGGTCGCAGGACGACATCGAGGCACAGCGCCGCGCGGTGCTGGGCTGGGAGGCGCGAATCGTCCGCGCCGTGGGCTCGGGAGCGCAGCTGGCGAAGATCCGCGCCGCCACCGTCGACACGCCGCGTCACGGGAGTGCGCCGGTATGAACATCGTCATCGTCATCGCCCTGGTGGTCTTCGCGATCGCCGCCGTGCTCGCGCTGGTGCGCATCGTCATCGGGCCCTCGATCCTCGACCGAGTCGTCGCGGCCGACGTGCTGCTGACCGAGATCATGTGCGTGATCGGCGCCGAGATGGCCATCAACCAGCACACCCGAAGCCTGCCGACCCTGCTGATCATCGCCGCGGTGGGCGTATTCGGCTCGATCTCCGTCGCCCGCTTCGTCGCCCGGAGGGACAACCCCAGATGACGGATGCTGTGACCACACTCGCCGCCGCCGCGGATGCGGGCGGGGCCTTCGACTGGCTTCTCATCGCCGACGGAGCGGCCGTCGTCCTCGTGCTCGTCGGGGCGCTGCTGTGTCTGACGGCGTCGATCG
>NZ_QFPF01000043.1 GCF_003248605.1 Microbacterium sp. | reverse complement strand
GTCGATCGCACCCTCATCAACGCGGCGCGCGTGCTGGGCGCCAAGGACGGCACGATCTTCTTGCGCGTCGTGGTGCCGGCATCCACCCCCTTCATCCTCGTCGGCATGCGCGTCGGGCTCGGATCGGCCTGGGCGACGCTCGTCGCAGCCGAGCTGCTGGCCGCGCAGGCGGGCCTGGGCTACCGCATGCAGAACGCGCAGCTCTACTACGACCTCGCGACGATCTTCGTCGGGATCGTCATGATCGGCATCCTCGGGCTCGTCATGGACCGCCTGCTGCTGCTGGCCGAATCGAAGCTCACCGGATGGCAGGAAAGGCGATGACCGTGACGATCGCAGACCCCAAGATCAGTGTTCAGGACGTCAGCAAGATCTTCCCCCTCAAGGGCGAGGAGTTCGTCGCCCTCGACCACGTCTCGCTCGACATCGCCGACAACGAGTTCGTCACCGTCGTCGGCCCCTCGGGCTGCGGCAAGAGCACGATGATGAACATCCTCGCCGGGCTCGAGACGCCCACCGAGGGGAGGGCGCTCGTCGCGGGCAAGGGCGTGACCGGGCCCGGTCCCGACCGCGGCATGATCTTCCAGCAGTACGCGCTGTTCCCGTGGCTGACCGTGCGCCAGAACGTGGAGTTCGGACTCAAGGTCGCGAAGATGTCGGCGAAGGAGCGGCGCGAGAAGGCCGACTACTTCATCCGGATGGTGGGGCTCGAGCAGTTCGCCGACGCCCTGCCCAAGATGCTCTCGGGCGGCATGAAGCAGCGGTGCGCGATCGCTCGCGCGTACGCGGTGAACCCGTCGATCCTGCTGATGGATGAGCCCTTCGGCGCGCTCGATGCCCTGACCCGCGTGAAGCTGCAGGAGCAGCTGCTCGAGACCTGGAGCCAGGAGAAGCGCACCGTCATGTTCATCACGCACGACGTGGACGAGGCGGTGTTCCTCGCCAACAGGGTCGTCGTCATGGCCGCCCGCCCCGGCCGCATCTACGACGTCATCGACGTGAACCTGCCCTACCCCCGCACCGAAGAGGTGCGCCTGAGCCCCGAGTTCGCCGACCTGCGCAACCGCGTGTGGCACTCGGTGTACCACCAAGAGCCCGACCTGCGCGTCGGCCCCACCCCGTCGGCGACGACGGCTTGAGAGAGGAAAAGCAATGACACCCAGCAGCAAGCTGATCGGCACCGTCGCCGTCGGCGCGACCGTGGCCCTGGCCCTGGCGGGATGCGCCGGATCCGGCGGCGGCGAGGCGTCCGAGGGTGGCGGCGAAGCGCCCCTCGAGACCATCGACGTCAACTTCGGTTACATCCCCGACTTCAACGGCACGAGCCTTCTGGCCATCGCCGAGGACCAGGGCATCTGGGAGGAGCACGGGCTGAACGTCACGACGTCGTCGTTCACCAACGGTCCCCTCCAGATCCAGGCGCTCGGCACCGGCGACCTGGACTTCGGCTACATCGGACCCGGCGCGATGTGGCTGCCGGCATCCGGCCAGGCGAAGGTCGTCGCGATCAACACGCTCGGCCAGGCCGACCGCGTCGTCGCGCAGCCGGGCATCGACTCGGTCGAAGAGCTCGCGGGCAAGACGGTCGCCGTCCCCGAGGGAACCTCCGGCGACATGATCCTCACCCTCGCACTCGAGGACGCGGGAATGACGAAGGAGGACGTCAATCTCGTCCCCATGGAACCGGCCGCCATCGTCGCCGCGCTCTCGTCGGGACAGGTCGATGGAGCGGGCTTCTGGTACCCCGCGCTCGCGACCGTCAAGCAGCAGGTTCCCGACCTCGTCGAGCTCGCCGACAACACCGACTTCGAGGACCGGGTGGCGTTCCCGACGGCGTTCGTCGCCGGCAACGAGGTCGTGGACGAGGACCCCGAGAAGGCCGAGCGGGTGCTCGCCGCCCTGCGCGACGCGATCGAGTTCCGCTACGACAACATGGAGGAGACGATTCAGCTCACAGCCGACTTCCTCGCGATCGACGCGGCGCAGGTCGAGGCCGACGCCGGCAACGTGCAGGTGCTCTCGCTCGACGAGATCGACACCTGGACCGAAGACGGCACGATCGACACGTGGCTCAGCGGGATGAACGACTACTTCGTCGGCGCCGGCAAGCTCACGGATCCGACCGACCCGTCCACCTTCTACACCGGCGATCTCTTCTTGGCGGCAGGGCAGTGACTCAGCGGAGAAACATCCTCTTCTTCATGACCGACCAGCACCGGGTCGACACCCTCGGTGCGTACGGCAATCCGCACGCGGCGACGCCCGTGCTCGACGAGCTGGCGGCGACCGGCACGCGGTTCGACCGGTGGTACACGCCGTCGGCGATCTGCACGCCCGCCCGCGCGAGCCTGCTCACCGGGCAGGCGCCGTTCCGGCACAAGCTGCTCGCCAACAACGAGCGCAACGTCGGCTACATCGAGGACCTGCCCGACGGGCAGTTCTCGTTCTCGCAGGCTCTGCGCGGCGTCGGGTACAACACCGGTCTGATCGGCAAGTGGCACGTGGGCACCCACAAGGTCGCGGCGGACTTCGGGTTCGACGGACCCGACCTGCCCGGCTGGCACAACCCGGTCGAGAACGAGGACTATCTCCGCTACCTCGAGGAGAACGGGCTGCCGCCCTACCAGATCAGCGATCGCATCCGCGGGACGCTGCCCAACGGCGGGCCGGGCAACCTGCTCGCCGCGCGGCTGCATCAGCCCGAGGAGGCGACCTTCGAGTACTACCTGGCCACGCGCACCATCGAGATGCTGGAGCGATACGCCGACGAGTACCGAGAAGGCGGCATCCCGTTCTTCCTGGCCCTGCATTTCTTCGGGCCGCACCTGCCGTACATCCTTCCCGACGAGTACTTCGACATGGTCGACCCCGAGCTGGTCGAGCTGCCGAAGTCGATCGCCGAGAACTTCCACGGCAAGCCGCCCGTGCAGCGCAACTACAGCGCGCACTGGACGTTCGACACCATGCCGATCGAGACGACGCGCAAGCTGATCGCGGTGTACTGGGGTTACGTCGCGCTGATCGACAAGCAGATCGGTCGCGTGATGGACGCGGCCCGGGTGCTGGGGCTCATCGACGAGACGGCGGTGTTCTTCACGTGCGATCACGGCGAGTTCACGGGCTCGCACCGGCTGCACGACAAGGGCCCCGCGATGTACGAGGACATCTACCGCACCCCGGGTCTCGTCCGCATCCCCGGCGCCCCGGAGGGCGTCGTGCGCGACGAGTTCGTCAGCCTGCTCGACTGCACGGCGACGATCCTCGAGCTGGCGGGGGTGGATGCTGCCCCCGCCGTCGATTCGCGCAGTCTCATTCCCCTCGTCGGGGCCGAGGAGGTGCCGTGGGCCGACGACATCGTGTGCGAGTTCCACGGGCACCACTTCCCGTACCCGCAGCGCATGCTGCGGGAGCGGCGGTACAAGCTCGTGGTCAACCCGGACTCGGTCAACGAGCTCTACGACCTCGACGTCGACCCCGATGAGCTGATGAACGTGTACGAGCACCCGGAGATGGAGCCCGTACGACGCCGCATGATGGGCAGTCTGTACCGCCAGTTGCGGGATCGCGGCGACAAGTTCTACCACTGGATGACGACGATGTACGACGTCGGCGAGGTGGATTACGATCCCACGCAGTCGGGCCTCGACGAATCGACGTACTCCGCGGCGACGGACGGCGCGGTCGGCGGCGCGGTCGTGTCGTGAGCACGCCGCGGGACGGCTCGGACCGCCGGCCCAACATCGTCCTCATCCTCACCGACGATCACGCCGCGCATGCGATCTCGTCGTACGGCTCGGTGGTCAACACGACGCCGCGCATCGACGAGATCGCCGCGCGCGGAGTGCGGTTCGCCTCGTGCTTCGCGGCCAACTCCCTCTGCTCACCCAGTCGCGCCAGCATCCTGACCGGGACCCACAGTCACATCAACGGCGTGACCACACTCGTCACGCCGCTCGATGCGAGCCAACCCACCTTCGTCTCCCAACTGCGGGATGCCGGCTACCGCACGGCGATCGTCGGGAAATGGCACATGGGCGAGGGCCCGGGCCACGATCCCGAGGGATTCGACTACTGGGACGTGCTGATCGATCAGGGCGAGTACCACGATCCGAGATTCCTCAGCGCCGACGGACTGCGGATCGAGCCCGGCTACGCGACCGATCTGATCACTGACCTGGCGCTGCGCTGGCTGGAGGGACTCGAGGGCGACGACCCCTGGTGTGTGCTGATCTGGCACAAGGCGCCGCACCGGCCGTGGCAGCCCGACGCCGCGCACGCGCAGATGTACAGCGATCCGATCCCGCTGCCGCGCACGTGGGACGACGACCTCGCCACCCGCAGCGCGTCGGCGCGGCGTGCCGCGATGCGCATCGCAGAGCACCTGAACGCCGAGGACCTCAAGCAGGATCCCCCGGCCGGGCTCGACCACGAAGCGACCGCGCTGTGGAAGTACCAGCGCTACATGGAGGACTACCTGCGCTGCGTCGCGTCGGTCGACGACAACGTCGGCCGGGTCGTGGACTGGCTGCGCGCCCGCGGGGATTTCGACGACACGGTGCTGATGTACGCCTCCGACCAGGGATTCTTCCTCGGCGAGCACGGCTGGTTCGACAAGCGCTTCATGTACGAGGAGTCGCTGCGCATGCCGCTCCTGCTGAGCTATCCGCGGCGGGTGGCCCCGGCATCCGTGCACGAGGGCATCGTCACCAACGTCGATTTCGCGCGCTCGATCCTCGAGCTCGCCGGCGTCGAGCCGGCGTCGCGCATGCAGGGCCGCAGCTTCGCTGGGGACCTCACGGGCGGCGAGGCCGAGGCGCCCGCGGAGGGCATGTACTACCGGTACTGGGAGCACGACGACGTCTTCCACAAGGCGCCCGCGCACTACGGGTATCGCACCGAGACCCACAAGCTCATCTACTTCTACAACGACGGTCTCGGGCTGCCGGGCACGGGCCCCTTCACCTACGCCGGGGAGTGGGAGCTCTACGACCTGGTGGCCGACCCGGATGAGGTGCGCAACGTCGCCCACGATCCGGCGTATCGCGCGGTGCGCGACGAGCTCGAGTTGCGAATGTGGCACGAGCAGGCTCGCCTGGGCGACAGGCCGCATGCGTCGCAGCGCGTGCCTGCGGGGGTGGAGGTGTCGTCGGTACGGCGGTGAGCCGGAGGCGGCCGGCTCCGTCCGCGCCACGCGCACGCTACGCGCGCGCGAGACCGTCCTCGAGGGCGACCCACGCGAGCATCGCGCACTTGACCCGCGCGGTGTACTTCGACACCCCCGACAGCGCCGCGGCGTCGCCGTACTCGTCGACGTCGAGCTCGGCCCGACCTCGGGAGCGCAGCACCTCCCGGAACCCACCGATCAGAGCGCCGGCATCGGGCACCGTCATCCCGTTCACGAGATCGCTGAGCATCGAGGCGCTGGCCTGCGAGATCGAGCAGCCCGCGCCCTCCCACGTGACGTCGCGGATGCTGGCGCCGTCGTCCGCGAGGCGCACGCGCAGGCTGATCTCGTCGCCGCACACGGGGTTGCGTTGGTGGGAGGTGGCCGAGCGGCCCTCCTCGGGCGCGAGTTCGCGGCCGTGCGGATGCTTGGAGTGATCGAGGATCAGCTCCTGGTACAGCGATTCGAGCCCGCTCACGATGCGACCCCGAAGTAGGCGCGCACGTCGGCGACGGCCTGCAGCATCCGATCGATCTCGTCGTCGGTGTTGTAGAACGCCGCGCTCGCCCGCACACTCGCGGTGAGGCCGAGACGTCGGTGCAGCGGCTGCGCGCAGTGATGCCCGACGCGCACCGCGACGCCGCGGGCATCGAGGAACTGTCCGACATCGTGCGCGTGCACGCCGTCGACGTCGAACGCCCACAGCGCGACACGCTCGACCCCCTCGGCATCGCCCAGCAGGCGCACGCCGGGGATCTCGCGCAGGCCGTCCCCCATGCGCCGGGCGAGGGATGCTTCATGCCGGGCGATCGCGTCGTGCCCGAGGTCGTCGAGGTACCGCACGGCGGCCGCGAAACCGATCGCCTGCGACACCGGCTGCGTGCCGGCCTCGAAACGCTGCGGCGGCGGCAGGTACTCGGCCTCGTCGAGGGTCACCGAGGTGATCATCGACCCGCCGGTGAGGAACGGGGGCAGAGCGGCGAGCACCTCGGAGCGGCCCCACAGGGCGCCGATGCCGTAGGGCGCGAACATCTTGTGGCCGGAGAATACGGCGAGGTCGACGCCGAGGTCCGGCAGATCCACCGGCAGATGCGGCGCGGACTGGCACGCGTCGAGCACGGTGAGGGCGCCGACGCGGCCGGCGAGAGTCACGAGTTCGGCGACCGGATTGACGATACCGAGCACGTTGGAGACGTGCGGGAACGCGACGACCCGCGTGCGATCGGTGAGCAACCGGGCGGCGGTCTCGAGATCGAGGGTGCCGTCGTCGTGCACGGGGATGTGACGCAGCCGCGCGCCCGTCCGGGCCGCAAGCTCCTGCCACGGGATGAGGTTGGCGTGATGCTCGGCTTCGGTGACGAGGATCTCGTCACCCGCGAAGAGGCGCATACGGGCGGCCGGCCGGCCACCGCGACCGGCCGAAGCGTTGCCGATCGCATACGCGACGAGGTTGAGGCCGGCGGTCGCGCCGCTCGTCCAGACGAGGTTCTCGGCATCGGCGCCGATGAACCCCGCCACTGTCGTTCGGGCATCTTCGAAGGCCTCGGTCGCGTCGGCGGCCAGGGTGTGGGCGCCGCGGTGGACGGCCGCGTTGTCGGATTCGAAGAACGCGCGCTCGGCGTCGAGCACGGCGCGGGGTTTCTGGCTGGTCGCCGCGGAATCGAGATACGCGAGCGGATGGTCGTGCAGCATCCTGCCGAGAATCGGGAAATCGGCGCGCACGGCGGCCACGTCGAGCGTTCGGGGGGTGCTCATCCCTCCAGGCTACGCCGCGCCCGCAGGCCCGGGGCGTGCGGCTGTGCGTGCGGGCGCGCGCGTTCGTGTGCGCCGCGGGGCATCCGTCTGCGTTGGGGCGTCTGTCGGCGTTAGGGCGTCTGTCGGCGTTGGGGCGTCAGAACCACGTTGGGGCGCGGAGCAGCACGCCCCACGGTGATTTCAACGCCCCAACGCCGAGGGGAGGGCGCCGGGGCGGCAGGGCCGGGGAGCTCGACGGGGCGGCCCGCCGAACCCGAAACGTCAGGCCAGGAACTCGCGCGCGGCCGCGACCATCGCCGCGACGCCGACATCGATCGTGGGGCCCGCGACAGGCGCGAAGAAGGGTGAATGATTGGTCGGGATGTCGCGCTCCACCGTGCCGGCGGCTGCTGCGGCCGCGTACACGGCGGGGTCCACGCCGCCCCAGAACCAGAACACGAGGGGCACGCCGGCGTCGCGGGCGAACCACGACACGTCCTCGCTGCCCGTGAACATGCCCGGGTCGACGACGCTGCCCGCCCCGAGCGCGCCCTCGATCGCCGCGGCGACGCGCGCGGTCGCTGCGGCGTCGTTGATCGTCGGCGGCAGAGTGTGGTCGGTCGTGATCAGCGGCGGCTCGGGTGCCCCCGAGGCCTGCGCCTCGGCGTGCACGATGCGCTCGACCTTCTCGAGCACGCGGTCGCGCGTCTCATCATCGGGGTAGCGCAGGCTCAGCTCGAGGCGCGCGTCCGCGGGGATGATGTTGTGCTTGAGGCCCGCATGGATCGACCCGACCGTCACCACCGCGACGTGCCGGGGATCGATCTCGCGCGACGTGATCGTCTGCAGCCGCATGACTGTCGCGGCCGCCATGACGACCGGGTCGACCGTCGCGTGCGGGCGCGAACCGTGTCCGCCGCGACCGAACATCGTCACGGTGAGACCGTCGGATGCGGCCATCTGCGTGCCCGGGCGCACCCCGACGGTGCCGATCGGCAACGGGGTGACGTGCTGGCCCAGCACGACGTCCGGGCGGGGAAAGCGCTCCAGCATCCCATCGTCGAGCATGGCTCGCGAGCCCGCGCCGAACTCCTCGGCGGGTTGCAGCACGGCGACGATCGTGCCGGTCCACTCGGTGCGCGCCGCGACGAGCCGCTCGAGCGCACCGATCAGCGCCGTGATGTGCATGTCGTGTCCGCACGCGTGCATCACCGGTACCTCGACGCCCTGCGGGTTGAACGCGCGCCGCGTGCTCGCGTACGGCAGGCCGGTCTGCTCCTCGACGGGCAGGGCGTCCATGTCGGCGCGCAGCCATACGACGGGTCCGTCGCCGTTTCGCAGCACCCCCACGACGCCGGTGATGCCCACGCCCTCCTCGACCTCGAATCCGAGATCGCGCAGATGCCCGGCCGCGACCGATGCGGTGCGGGTCTCCTGGAACGACAGCTCCGGATGCGTGTGCAGGTCGATGTACAGTGCCTCGAGATCGATGCTCATGCGACCGAGCCTACGTCCGGCGCCCACGCCGTCGTCTGCCTCGTGACGAGTTCGAAGGGCAGATCACCCACCACGGCGGGGGATGCTGTGGCCCCGGCATCCGTCGTCGGTTCGAGCATCGCGAGCATCGCCTCGGCCGCCCGCTCGCCCTGTCCGCGCGGGAACTGGTCGATCGTGGTCAGCCCGAAGAACTCGCCGAGCTCGTGGCCGTCGACGCCGATCACCGAGAGGTCCTCGGGCACGCGCACGCCGCGATCCCGCGCGCCGAGCACGGCGCCGATCGCCATCTCGTCGCTCGCCGCGAACACGGCGGTCGGGTGCGTGTTCGGGCGGTCGAGCAGCCGCGCGATGGCGCCGAAGCCGCCCTCGACGGTGAAATCCGCGGGTTCGTAGAGTTCGGGGCGCGGGGACACCCCTGCCTCGGCGAGCACGACCTCGAACCCGCGGCGCCGGTGCGTGGGAATGTGGAAGTCGATGTCGAACTCGGGACTCGCCCCGATGTGGGCGATCTCCCGATGCCCGAGTGCCACCAGATGAGCGGTCGCCGCGCGCGCCACGGCGACGTCGTCGACGGTCAGCGAGGGGAAGAGGGGATTGGGGCCGCCGAGACCGATGATCGGGATGCCGATCGCGGCCAGCTCGGCGGACTCGTGGTCGCCGAGCTCGAGCGAGATGGCGATCACCCCGTCGACACGCTGTCGCCGCAGGAACGTCGAGAAGATCTCGCGCCGAGCGTGAGGATCGTCGGTGAGCGCATAGAGCGTGATGTCGTAGCCGCGCCGGGCGAGGGCGGCGGCGATCCCGCTCAACACGGTGCTGAAGAACCATCGATCCAGGTGCGGAACGAGCACGCCGATGTTGCGGGTACGACCCGACGCCAGGCTCGATGCCGCTGCCTGGACGACGTATCCCAGCTGCGTCGCGGCCGCCGCCACCCGCATGCGCGCCTCCGGCGAGACCTGCCCGCGGCCCGACAGCGCCCGCGACACCGTCGCGGTCGAGACCCCCGCGAGGCGGGCGACGTCGTTGATGCTCACCACGAGTCGCTCACCTCGGGCCGTTCGCCCTCCGGCGTCGCCGGCATCCGGCGCTCAGGCCCCGGACTCGACCCACACCGCGGTGTCGGCGGGCAGCGTTCCGCCATCGAGCGGGCCGCTGGCGACGATCACCCGCGCACCCGCCGGCAGCTCGACGGGTTCGGCGCCGACGTTGGCGACGACGGTGACGCCGCCGTTGCGGAAGGCCAGCACATCGTCGCCGTAGCCGTCGAGCCAGCGCAGCGCGCCCGTGCCGAGACCGTGATCGCGCCGGGCGCTCAGCAGAGCGGTGTACAGCTCGAGCGTCGAACCCTCGGCCCCGGCCTGCACGTCGCGGGCGAGGGTCGCCCACTCGGCGGGCTGCGGCAGCCATGCCTCTCCGGTCTCGCTGAACCCGTACGCGGGCGCCTCGGACGTCCACGGGATCGGCACCCGGCATCCATCGCGCCCGTAGCGCTCGCCCTTGGTGCGGAACCACGTCGGATCCTGACGCGAGTCGGCGGGCAGGTCGATGACCTCGGGCAGGCCGAGCTCCTCGCCCTGATACAGGTAGGCAGAGCCGGGCAGCGCCAGCATCAGCGTCGTCGCCGCGCGGGCGCGGCGAAGGCCCACCTCGGGGATCGGCTGCCCGGGCGAGTCCGGGCCGATGCCGTGGCCCTGCGGGTTCTCGGCCGTCAGCGCAAGGCGCGACGCGTGGCGCACGACGTCGTGATTCGAGAGCACCCATGTGCTCGGGGCCCCGACCGCGGGGAAGGCGCGCAGGGACTCGTCGACGACCTCGCGGAGGGCCGCGGCATCCCACTCGGTCTGCAGATACGGGAAGTTGAACGCCTGGTGCATCTCGTCCGGACGCACCCACAGGGCCGTCTTGTCGGGTGTGGGAAGCCACGCCTCGGCGCACAGCGCGCGGTCGCCCGGGTAGGCGGCCAGCACGGTGTTCCAGTCGCGGTAGACATCGTGCACGGCGGGCTGGCCCCAGTACGGCACATCGGCCTCGGCGCCACCCATCGAATCGGCCTCGGCGGGCGGGGTGTAGTCGGGCAGGCCCGGCTTCTTGATCAGGCCGTGCGCGACATCCACCCGGAATCCGTCGACGCCACGGTCGAGCCAGAACCGCAGGACACCGCGGAACATCTCGCGCACCTCTTCGTTCGACCAGTCGAAGTCGGGCTGGGAGGTGTCGAACAGGTGCAGGTACCACTGGCCCTGGGTGCCGTCCTGCTCTTCGACGCGGGTCCAGGCCGGCCCGCCGAACACCGACTCCCAGTTGTTGGGCGGCAGCTCGCCGTGCTCCCCCTTGCCGTCACGGAACATGTAGCGCGCGCGCTCGGGGCTGCCGGGTTCGGCCGCCAGCGCCGCCTGGAACCACTCGTGCTGGTCGGAGGAATGGTTGGGGACGAGGTCGACGATGACGCGGATGCCGCGTGCGTGCGCCGCCTCGAGCATGTCGTCGAAGTCGGCGAGCGTGCCGAAGATCGGATCGACGTCGCAGTAGTCGGCGACGTCGTAGCCGGCGTCCTTCTGCGGGGAGGTCATGAACGGGCTCAGCCAGATGGCGTCGACGCCGAGCGTCTGCAGGTCGTCGAGCCGGCTCGTGATGCCCGGCAGGTCGCCGATGCCATCACCCGAGGCATCGGCGAACGAGCGGGGATAGATCTGGTAGATCACGGCGCTGCGCCACCACTCGGCGCCGGGGGCGGCATCCGCGTGCAGGGCGGACGTGTTCTCCTGCGTGAAAGTCATGCGCCCCAGGGTAATGCAAGCGCTTGCATGGACCCTCCGCGGCGGCCTTGCGGGCGCGAAGCGCACAACATTCCGGATGAACGCGATGGTGCCGGCGGCGGGCCCGCGTCGTTTCGGGGGTTGACGCGGGTGCGGGGTCGAAGTCTCCGGAATGTTGACCGCCTGGGTCGGAACACCGCCCGCCGCTAGGGTGAACGACGTGCCCGAACCCGATGCCCTCGCGCGCGCCGAGTCCCTGATCGGCGTCATTCCCGACTATCCGAGCCCCGGCATCCTGTTCCGCGACATCACGCCCCTGCTGGCCGATGCGGCCGGACTGCGCGCCTCGATCGAGGCGATGCTCGCGCCGTTCGCGGGGCGCTTCGATGTCGTCGCGGGCATCGAGGCCCGCGGTTTCCTGCTTGCAGGAGCCGCCGCGACGGTCGCGGCCGTCGGCCTCGTGCCGATCCGCAAGGCCGGCAAGCTGCCCCGGCCCGCGGCATCCGTCGACTACGCCCTCGAGTACGGCACGGCGACGATCGAGGCGCACGACGACATACCGGCCGGATGCCGGGTGCTGCTGCTCGACGACGTCCTGGCGACCGGGGGCACGATCGGGGCCGCACGCACGCTCGTGGCCTCGCTCGGCGGTGTCGTCGCGGGCGCCGCGGTGCTGATCGAGCTCGACGACCTCGGCGGGCGGGCGCTTGCGGGCGAGGACGTGCACGCGGTCTTCCACGCCTGAGGCGTGCGGGGCGCCTCTCGTTCGCGCCGAACCCACTTTTTTTGCAGCGAGCCACCAGGCGTCGGATGGTGGTTCGCTGCAAAAATGTCGGTTCGCCGTCCGCGGCCCGTGGCCCGCCGGCCGGGCGTACGCCGTGCGGGGCGCGGCCCGGCCCGCCGCGCTGAGGGCGCCGCGCTCCGGCCCTGCCGCCCGAGGGCGTGGATTGCGTCGGCGTAACGCCGGTGTGAAGAGTCCGCGACGATCGCCCGCCGCGCCTGGCGTCGTCTGCAGCGCGGCCCTACGGTCGCACCCAAGCACCGCGGCGGGCACGTCGCCGTCTCTGCCGCAACCGTCCTTCCCTCGCGAGACCGGAGCAGCGCATGGCGACCACAGACACCGAACCGGGCACGTCCGACGCGACGGATAAGAAGGCCGCGCGCGCGGCGCGCGCTCAGGCCAACACGGTCGACAGCATCCCGCCTCTCGCCCGGTTGTTCCCCCTCGGGCTGCAGCACGTGCTCGCGATGTATGCGGGCGCCGTCGCCGTGCCGCTGATCGTCGGCGGCGCGCTCGGGTACTCCGCAGAGGACATGGCGTTCCTGATCAGCGCCGACCTCTTCGTCGCCGGCATCGCGACGATCATCCAGTCGGTCGGATTCTGGCGCTTCGGCGTGCGGCTGCCGCTGATGCAGGGCGTCACGTTCGCCGCGGTCGGCCCGATGATCGCGATCGGTCAGAGCGAGGGCATCCAGGCGATCTTCGGGGCGACGATCGCCTGCGGTCTGTTCATGATCCTGATCGCGCCGTTCTTCGCGCAGCTGCTGCGCTTCTTCCCGCCGATCGTGACGGGCACGGTCATCCTGATCATCGGCCTCTCGCTCATGCGGGTCGCCGCGGGCTGGATCGTCGACGGGTCGACCGAGGGTGCACCGCCGATCAATGTCGGGTTCGCGGTCGGCACGCTGCTGTTCATCGTGCTGATCGAGCGGTTCGCGCCGCCCGCCCTCCAGCGGGTGTCGGTGCTGCTCGGACTCCTGGTCGGAACCATCGCGGCGCTCTTCGTGCCGGGAATGGTCGACTGGTCGCACGTGGGCGAGGCCGCATGGTTCGGCGTCGTGACGCCCTTCCACTTCGGCCTGCCGACCTTCCAGGTCGCCTCGATCGTGTCGATGATCATCGTCGGCATCGTCATCATGACCGAGACGACCGGCGACATGATCGCCGTCGGCGAGATCGTCGAAAAGCCTGTCAACCGGCGGCAGCTCGCCGACGGTCTGCGCGCCGACGGCCTCGGCACGGTCATCGGCGGCGTGTTCAACACATTCCCCTACACGGCTTTCGCGCAGAACGTCGGACTCGTCTCGCTCACGGGCGTGCGCTCGCGATGGGTCGCGGCGGCGGCCGGCGTGATCCTCGTCGTGCTCGGGCTGATCCCCAAGATCTCGGCGATCGTCGAGGGCGTGCCGAGGGCGGTGCTGGGTGGAGCGGGCATCGCACTGTTCGGCATGGTGGCGGCGTCCGGCATCCGCACGCTGGCGAAGGTGCACTTCAACAACAAGAACGTGCTGATCGTGGCGATCTCGGTCGGCGTCGCGCTGCTGCCGACGGTCACCCCGACGATCTACGACCAGTTCCCCGAGTGGTTCACCCTCATCTTCGACTCGGGCATCAGCGCCGGCGCGATCACGGCGATCCTGCTGAACCTGCTGCTCAACTCCGACGAGATGCGCCGAGACCACGCCGCCGATCCCAAACTCGACGCGTCCGACGCCGTGCGCGGGCCCGCCGCGGCGGCGCTCGTGCACCCGCAGGCCGAGGGCACGGGACTGATCCCGACGCACGTGCTCGACACCGATCGGGATGCTGGGGCCTCCGCGCCGCCCGAACGTCCGTGATGCGGCGGGCGACAGCATCCCGTCGCCCGCTCGCGGTGGGGTTGGACCGTGCCGCCACGCGCTGAACCCACATTTTTGCAGCGAGACACCACGCGTCGGCTGGTGGTTCGCTGCAAAAATGTGGGTTCGGCAACGGGTGAGGGCGTGAACGCGCGCCGCGCCGCAAAGACCGAGGGAACGAACGCCGCGCGCCGCGCCGCGACAGCAGCGCGTCAGGTCAGGATGCCGCCGCCGAGGTTGACGGGGGAGTCGACGATGTTGCCCACGATGCCGCGGATGATGCCCGTGCCGTCCTCGGTACGCAGGCCGTCGTACCATTCCTGCGTCGCCGCCGGGTCGAAGGCATGCGTCTCCCACGCGCGCTTGCGCGCCCGCGCGACGAGCTCGCCGGCCCGCTCGGCGCGGATCTTCTCGTACCGCTGCAGCGAGTCCTCGACGCCGAGCGTGTTCGTGGCGAACACGATGCCAAGGGCGAACGAGTCCTCGAGTGCCGAGCACGCGCCCTGACCGATGTCGGGTGCGGTGTTGTGGGCCGAGTCGCCCAGGAGAGCCACACGTCCGTGCACCCATGTGTCGAAGGGGTCGATGTCCCAGATCTCGACGCGGTTGAGGGACACCTCGGGATCGATGGAATCCAGCAGCACCTGCACGCCGGGCGCCCAGTTGCCGAACGCCTCGCGCAGCGGTGCCGCGCCCTCGGCCCGGTCATAGGGGACGCCCGCGGGCTGCGGCACATCGACGAAGAAGTAGAAGCGGTCGCCCGCGACGGGCATCACGGCGCAGCGCTTGCCGTCGGCGACGTATGTCGTCCACTGGTCGAGCGGGCCCACGGCGGGGTCGGCCGGGACGAGCCCGTTGAAGTTCGTGTACCCCGAATACGTGCGTTCGATCGGGGCAAGGCCGCGCGCGGCGGTGATGTAGTCGCGCGTGAACGAACGCGCACCGTCGGCGCCGATGAGCATGTCGGCGGTGTCGGTCGATCCGTCGGCGAAGGTCGCCGTGACGCCGTCCTCGTGCTGCTCGATGCCGACCAGCTGCATCGACAGGTGGATGTTCGGCATGCCGACGCGCTCCATGAGCAGCGCCTGCAGCTCGGCGCGGGCGACGGGATACGGGCGCTGGCCCGTCTGCACGGTGACGGGGTCGAGGCTGAAGCGGCAGAGCGTCTCGCCGGTGTGTCCGTCGTAGTAGGCCATGTCGTCCATGAGGCCGCCGAGGGCTGCGACCTCGTCACGAAGGCCCAGCCAGTTGAGCACCTTGACGCCGTTCGACCACAGCGACAGCGCCGCCCCGACCGGTTTGTTCTCGCGCATCCTGTCGTAGACGACGACCTCGTGCCCGAGGCGCTGCAGCGCGATCGCGGCGCTCGTGCCGCCGATGCCGGCGCCGATGACGATGACCTTCATGGGGATCCTCCGAACGTTGCCCGCGGCGCTCAGCTGCCGCGGTAGGTCGAGTAGGCGAACGGGCTCAGCAGCAGTGGCACGTGATAGTGCCTGCTGGTGCCGTCGTCCGCGACCTCGACGCTGAACGTCACGGTGACCGAAGGGTAGAAGGTGTCGACGCCCTGCGCCGCGAAGTACGCGCCCGTCGCGAAGGTCAGGGCGTAGACGCCCGCGTCGAGCTGCTCCGGGCCGAGGCCCGCGCGCCCGTCGGCGTCGGTGGTCGCCTCGGCGACGGGCGTTCCGGATGCTGTGGCCAGCGCAACGGCGACGCCCGGTGCGGGCGAACCCGTCGCGGCGTCCAGCACGTGGGTGGTCAGGTGCGGTCTCATGCGCCCATCCTGTCGTCCGTCACGGCGCCGCGCAGGCGCAGCACCGCGATCTCCCCGAGTTGCGCAGCGGCTTCGCGCCACTCGTCGGAGGGGTCGTTCGCGAGCCGGCGCTCGAGCTCGGCGAGCATCTCTTCGGGAGCGCGGCCGGCCGCCCGGATCAGGAAGACACGGCCGAACCGGCGCTCGTACTCGGCGTTTCCGTCCGCGATCCGTGCGGTCGTATCCTCGCCCGCCGAGGCCATCGATGCCTGCTCCCGGCGGGAGGCGTCGCCCTCGGCGCCGGACGCCGTGGGCTTCTCGCCGATGCGGGGGTGGTGCGCGAGCGCCGCGTCCAGGTCGGCCTCGTCCCACGCCGCGGCGAGCTGCGATGCCCGCGCGGCGACCTCGTCGACCGAGGTGTAGGGCCGCGACGCGACGATGCCGTCGACGAAGCTCGGGATGTCGGCCCAGACGCGGACGAGGGCGGCCGCCTCGGCAGCATCCACGGTGTTGAAATCCTGAAGGAGCACGACGTCACGTTACCCGCGGCACGTTTCGCGAATGTTGCTGTGGGTAACATCCGGGAAACGCGGGCCGCCTAGCGTGGGTGCCATGACCGCTCTTCCCGACGCCCCGCGCGCCCTCGCCGCGCGTCGTGTCTTCATCGACGGAGTGTTCCGTCCCGCCGTGGTGCACGTCGAGGGCGGGCGCATCACCGCGGTCGACGCGTACGACCCGGATGGTGTGACCCCGGGCGACGTCGTCGTGCTGCCCGATCACGTGACCCTGTTGCCGGGCCTCGTCGATTCGCACGTGCACCTGGACGAACCCGGGCGGACGGAGTGGGAGGGCTTCGCGACGGGCACCGCGGCCGCGGCGGCGGCGGGGATCACGACACTCGTCGACATGCCGCTGAACAGCGTTCCCGTCACGACGAGCGTTGCGGCGCTCGAGGCCAAGCGGGCCGCGTCGCGAGGCAAGCTGGCGGTCGACGTGGCCTATTGGGGCGGTGCTGTTCCCGAAAATCTCGGCGCGCTCGCCGAACTCGCCACGGCGGGGGTCGTCGGGTTCAAGTGCTTCCTCTCGCCCTCGGGCATCGACGAGTTCGAGAGCCTCGACGCCGAGCAGCTCGAGGCGGCCCTGACCGAGATCGCGGCCTTCGACGGCCTGCTCATCGTGCATGCCGAGGACCCGGCGCAGCTCGGCGAGGAGGGTCCGCTCGGCCCGCGGTACGACGCGTTCCTCGCCTCCCGGCCGCCCGTGAGCGAGCGCGACGCGATCCGACGCGTGATCGAGGCCGCGCGTCGCACGGGCGCCCGCGCCCACATCGTGCACGTCTCGGATGCGGGCGCGCTCGCCGATGTGCGCGCCGCCAAGGCCGAGGGCGTGCGCCTGAGCATCGAGACGTGCCCGCACTACCTCACCCTCACCGCAGAAGAGGTTCCGGACTCGGCCGCCGAGTTCAAGTGCTGCCCGCCGATCCGCGACGCACACAATCGCGACTTGCTCTGGCAGGGCGTGCTCGACGGCACGATCGACGCGATCGTGAGCGACCACTCGCCCTCGTCCGCAGAGCTCAAGGGCCGCGGCGAGGGCGACTTCGGGCTCGCATGGGGCGGGATCGCCGGGCTGCAGACCGGATTCGCGTCGGTGTGGACCGAGGCCCGCCGCCGCGGCATCGCGCTCGAGACGCTGCTGCCCTACGTCACCACGGGTCCGGCGCGGGTCGCGGGACTCGCGGGTGCCGGTGTGATCGCGGTCGGCGCCCCCGCGCACCTCGCGGTGTTCGCGCCCGACGAGGAATGGACGGTGGATGCCGCCACCCTGCAGTACCGCAACAAGATGTCGCCGTGGCACGGGCGCACCCTTGCGGGCGTCGTGCACGCGACGTACCTCGCCGGCGAGCGGGTGTACGGTCCCGAGGACGGGGTGATCGCGCGCCGCGGGCGTGAGATCCTGGCCGCCGGCGCCGAGTCGACGCTCCCCGGCGCGAGCGACGAGGAGGGCGCGTGAACTTTCCGATCCTGCAGCCGGGCGTGGGCGAGACTCCCGGCGATCACTACCTGGCAGCATCCCCCGACACGGTGCTCTGGGGGCGGCTGCCCTGTGCGCGCGACGCCGCGGTGCTGACCATCGCCGCGGGCCAGAGCGTCACGATCGACACCGTCAGTCACGAGGGGATCCTCGAGGACCAGGGCAAGGATCCGCTCGCGTACTTCACCGGCAAGGGCGTGGATGCTGCCGCCGTCCTCACGGACGCGGTCGACATCGCCGCGACCCTGAGCCGTGACACGCTCGCCGACGGACCGCACGTCGTCACGGGTCCCATCCGCGTCGAGGGTGCGCAGCCGGGTGACCTGCTGAAGATCACCGTGCTGGATCTTGCGCCCCGCGTGCCGTACGGCGTGATCTCGAACCGCCACGGCAAGGGCGCACTCGTGGGCGAGCTGCCGCGCGGCGAGCACAACGTCAGCGTCTTCACTCCCGTGCAGTCGCGCGAGGGCGGCCTCGTCGGCGTGCTGCCCGTCACCGAGGGAGGGCCGGGTGTCGTGGAGTTTCCGCTCGCGCCGTTCCTCGGCACGATGGGCGTCGCCGTGGCGGGCGACCAGCGCCCGCACTCGGTGCCGCCCGGCGAGCACGGCGGCAACATCGACATCAACCTGCTCGTCGTGGGGACCGTGCTCTACCTGCCCGTGCAGGTCGAGGGGGCGCTCGCGTACGTCGGAGACCCGCACTTCGCGCAGGGCGACGGCGAGGTCGCCCTCACGGCCCTCGAGGCCTCGCTCCGCGCGACGCTGCGCTTCGACGTCGTGCCGCGGGGCGAGGCGCTCGCCGAGTTCGGCGAGATCACGGGGCCGCTCGTGCGCACGTCCGAGTACCTCGTGCCGACGGGGCTGGATCCCGATCTCGGCGAAGCCATGCGCCGCTGCGTGCGGGCGGCGATCTCGCTGATCCGGGCGCGGTGGGGGCTCGAGGAGCACCTCGCGTACGCGTACCTGAGCGCCGCGACCGACTTCGACATCTCGCAGGTGGTCGACATCGTCTGCGGTGTGCACGCGCGCATCCGGGAGGCGGACTTCGCGGGGGTGCCGCGGCCGGCCGCACCCGTCGCGGGTGTGGCCAGAACAGGACATTCGACGGGAACAGGAGAGATGACCGGGAATTCTCCTGCTCCGGGCGCATCTCCTGCTCCGGGCGCATCTCCTGCTGCGAAGACGGGCGGCACACGATGACGAATGCGCTCGCCCGAGGCGCCGAGCATGTCCCGGCGGATCTGCGCCAGGCCTTCGACGCGTACGAGCGCGCGATCATCGCCAACGACCTGGATGCGCTCGACGCGGCCTTCGCCCCGGGCGCCGAGACGATGCGAGGGGATGCCGCGGGCCTGCTGGTCGGGCACGACGCGATCAGCGCCTTCCGCGGCGTGCGCGGGGGAGTCCCGCCGCGCACGATCGAGCGCATCGAGTACCGCGAACTGGCGCCCGATGTGGCGCTGCTCGTGTCGATCTCGCGCTACGTCGGGGGCGGCACGGGGCTGCAGACCCAGGTGTGGGAGCGCGTCGACGGGCACTGGCTGATCACGGCGGCCCATGTCACGCCCCGCGCGCAGGCGCTCGACCGCTCGGTGTGGCGCACGGTCGGCGACCCGCTCTTCCAGGGTGCGTGGGAGGGTCCGCTCGAGGGTCTGACCGTCGCGGTCAAGGACCTCTTCGCGATCAAGGGCTACCGCATCGGCGCCGGCAATCCCACCTATCTCGACTCGGCGCGCGCCGAGTCGACGACCGCCGCCGCGGTGTCGGACCTGCTCCGCGCCGGCGCGTCGCTGCGCGGCATCGCCCGCACC
>NZ_QFPF01000042.1 GCF_003248605.1 Microbacterium sp. | reverse complement strand
CACGGTAGTTGTTTTGCTGTGGCAGCTACCGACATGTGATTGCAGGACACTCTTGGTGCAGGGACAAGGGCCGGTCGGAAGCCTCTCCGACCGGCCCTTTCTGTGCGCCCGCACGCCGTGATCGCGGCGTCGCGTCACACACCGCCACCCCCGCCGCCGCCACCCCCACCACCGGCAGAACCGCCCCCGCTCGACCCGCCCGACGACGAGGCGGTCGCCGTCGACGCACTGGAGGTCAGCGACGACACGCTCGCCGAGAACGCCGCGGCGTGGAACGGCGCGTTGCCGTAGTACCAGCCCGGCGCACTGTCCCCGTAGCGCACCGCCAGCTCCGACGCCCACTTCTTCTCCTGCCCGAACACCACCGCGTACGGCAGCAGCCGCTCGTAGAGCTCCAGCATCCGCCGCGAATCATCGGCCGAGACAGGCTGCCGCTCGGCACCCTGCGGCGACTGCAGCATGCGGATGCGATCCGCCTCCGCCCAGTCGATGAAGAGCTCGAGCCCCTTCAGATGATCACGCACCTCGGCGCCGTGCGCCGTCAGCGGCCTGCGCGAGAGCAGCCCCGCGACGACGAACACCAGCAGCGCCCCCACGATCAGCAGAACGATCGGAACCGCCGCGAACACCCCGGCCCCGAGCGCCGCGATTCCGAAGACTGTGGCACCCACGGCCGCGAGCACCGCCGTAAGGATCGGCCACACGCGCACGCGCGCGGGCACGACGCGACGCATCCCCTTCCGCTTCAGCGCCTTGTCGGCGTCCGCGAGGATCCTCTGCGCCGTGCGCGAGAGCCTGCTGTCGCTCTTGCCGAGGGTGTAGGTCGTCGCGCCGCCGTGGAACATGCCATCCAGCAGCTCCCGCCCGTTCTCATCGCCGCGCGAGCGGTCGACGAGGTGCAGCTCATAGGTCGTACTGCCCCACTTCCGCGGCCCCTCGACCACGCGCAGCGAGCCCGCGATCGCCTGCTCGAGCACTTCGGCCGGAATCCCCTTGGCCGTCTTGCCCAGAAGCACCGCCGACTCCAGCGCGTCCAGCTCGCGGGGCGGGGTGTACTCGGCGATGATCGTCGGCCGGCCGGGGTCATCGCGCAGTCGTCGCGCGCGCACGACGATGGCCGCGACCAGCGCCGCGATGCCGCCCAGCAGTGAGATTCCCTGCAGCCAGCCGAACGGCGACGCGAGCGGCGACGAATCGAAGGGCATGAACGTTCCCGGCGCGAACCCGACCGCGATCGTCATCGTCTCGTACGGCGCGAGGTCCCCCGTCGACGCCTCGATCCGCGCGCCGGCTCGCTCGTCGGTATCCGCTGCAGCGGAGATCTCGCAGCGATCGGTCGCGCCCGCCGCGCCGACGTAGCAGGCCTGGGCTCCGGTGAGCGCGTCACCGAGCTCGGCATCCATCGTGAGCGTCACGCTCACCGAACCGAACCGAAGCGCTGCGCCCATTCCAGGCCGTTGACGTTCCAGTACAGCTCGTCCGAATCGGTGTCGGCGAACGCCCGCGTCACGTTTTCCAGGTCGTAGGTGAACACGTAGGTCTGCGCGCCGTGCACGAAGTCGTCGGCGCGCGACGTGATCACCAACCGCCCGTCTTCGCTGTCCGTCTCGGCCGCCCGCGGCGCTCCCGTCTCATCCGTCACCGACACGAGCGCCGGAAAGAGCGGGCTGCCGAGGTACGAATCCGGGATGCTGCGCCTCATCCCCCGGTTCTGGTCGGTCTCGGGAAACACGGCCACGAACGTCTCGACCACCCGCATGCGCGAGGTGCCGTCATCCGCTCGGGTGAGCGTGTAGTCGACGTCGAGGCTGTCGAACACGAAGTCGTCGACATCGCCGACCGCGGCGAGGGCTGTCGCCGCGTGAACGGGTTGCGGGGGTGCGAGCGCACCGACCCCCACCCCACCGAACGCGAGGGCGATCGTTACCGCCAGCATCCTGATCATCGTGCGCATGACGCCAGCCTACGGACGCCGCGAACCGACCCGCCGGGGAACCGGCGAGGGCGTATTCTCTTGCCCATGGCCAACCGTCACCTCGCCGTCGACGCGTGGGAGAGTCTCTTCCGCGCGCAGCACGAGGTGTTCTCCGAGATCAGCACCGACTTCCGCGGCACGGGACTCGAGCAGGCCGAATACGACGTGCTTCTCACCGTCACCCGGGCACCCGAGATGACCGCCCGGCTGCGCGATGTCACGTCGCTGATGCTGGTCAGCCAGCCCTCGGTCTCGCGCCTCGTCGATCGCATGGTCACCCGTGGCCTCGTCACGAAGTGCCCCGACCCCGACGACGGGCGCGGCGCCCTCGTGCGCGCGACCGAAGAGGGCGCGGCGGCGTTTCGCCGGATCGCGACGCAGCACGCGCGCACGATCAGCGAGCGGATGTCGCGACTCGACGACGACGAGCTGCGCACCCTGCGCGACCTGACGGCCAAGCTGCGCGGCCCGCGCGACTGACCCGCGGGCCACTGACCCGCCCGGGCCGGGTCTCCGCTGCGTCCTGGCCCCCGCATCGCCGAACCCACACATTTGCAGCGAGCCACCACTCGTCGCGTGGTGGCTCGCTGCAAATATGTGGGTTCGGTCGTGGGCGCGGCCCGCGGGGCGCCCACGACCGGGTGCGGGCCCGCGGGGCGCGCCCACGACCGGATTACTGCTCGACGGGGCGCGGAGCGTCGGCCGCACCGGCACCGGCTCCGGCTCCGGCTCCGGCGTGACTCTCGTGCGCCGTCAGCACCGGGGTCTCGGCGTCGGTCTTGACCTCGACCTTGCGCGGCTTGGCCTTTTCGCTGACGGGGATCGTCACGCTGAGCACGCCGTTGCTGTAGGTCGCCGAGATGTTCTCGGTGTCGATGCCCTGACCGAGGTTGAGCTGACGCAGGAAGCTCGCAGCCTCGCGCTCGCGCGTGATCCACTTGACACCCTCGCCCGCGGCGAGCGTGCGCTCGGCACGGATCGTGAGCAGCTGACCGTCGACGTCGATGTCGACCGAACCCGGGTCGATGCCCGGCAGGTCGGCCGTCAGCACGTAGTGGTCGCCGTCACGGTAGAGGTCCATCGGCATGCGCCGCGGACCGCGGCGGGTGTCGAACAGGCTCGTCGCGAGGCGGTCGAGGTCACGGAACGGGTCATAGGTGGCCATGATTCTCTCCTTCTGTTCTGAATGTCTAGAGTTGAGTCCACTCGACTCAACTGCGATCAGATTAGCACTCTCGACCCGAGAGTGCCAGCTGTTTCGTTCGCCGCTCGCGAACCCTAGAGTGGGGCGATGACACGGCTCGACGACGAGTTCGACATCCAGCGCGGCCCGATCCTCTCGCTCGCCGAATCCCATGCCGGACGGCTCGACGACGCCTTCCTCTCCCGCTTCGGCGCGCACGCGCCGCGCCTGCACGCACTCTTCCGTCGGCTGTACGGCGAACGCCCCGACGGACTCGAGCAGCTGGCGGCCGTGATCGGAGAGGCCGCGGCATCCTGGAACGCCCGCCCTCTCGAACTCAGAGCCCGCGACGCACAGCGCGAGCAAGAGCCCACCTGGTTCGAGAGCGAACGGATGCTGGGGGCCGTCGCCTACGTCGACCGCTATGGCGGCGACCTCGAGGGCATTCGCGCGCAGATCCCCTACTTCGAAGAACTCGGGCTGACCTATCTGCACCTCATGCCCCTGTTCGAGAGCCCCGAGGGCAACAGCGACGGCGGATACGCGGTCTCGAGCTACCGGAAGGTGAATCCCGCCCTGGGCACCATGGAACAGCTCGCGAGCCTCGCCGCCGACTTGCGACTGGCCGGCATTTCGCTCGTGGTCGACTTCATCTTCAACCACACCAGCAACGAACACGAGTGGGCACAAAAGGCGATCGCGCGCGAGCCCGAATACGAGGACTTCTATCTGATCTTTCCCGACCGCGAGATGCCCGACGCCTACGAGCGGACCGTGCGCGAGATCTTTCCCGATGACCACCCCGGTGCGTTCGTGCCGATGCCCGGCGCCGGCAACGAGGGGCGGTGGATCTGGGCGACGTTCTACCACTTCCAGTGGGACCTCAACTACCCCAACCCCGCGGTGTTCCGGGCGATGGCGGGCGAGATGCTCTTCCTCGCCAACCAGGGCGTCGAGGTCCTGCGCATGGATGCCGTCGCCTTCATCTGGAAGCGCCTCGGCACCCCGTGCGAGTCGCTGCCCGAGGCGCACCTGCTGCTGCAGGCGTTCAACGCGGTGCTCGCGATGGCCGCGCCGAGCCTGCTGTTCAAGTCCGAGGCGATCGTGCACCCCGACGAGGTCATCGAATACATCTCGCCGAACGAATGCCGGCTCTCGTACAACCCACTGCAGATGGCACTGACGTGGGAGGCGCTCGCGACACGCGACCCGCGGATGCTGCGCCAGGCTCTCGAGCGCCGGCACGACCTGCCGCCCGGCACGGCGTGGGTCAACTACGTGCGCAGTCACGACGACATCGGCTGGACCTTCGCGGACGAGGACGCCGCCGAGTTCGGCATCCACGGCTACCCGCACCGCCGGTTCCTCAACGACTTCTACGTCGGCCGCTTCCCGGGCTCTTTCGCCCGCGGTGTGCCCTTTCAGGAGAATCCCAAGACCGGCGATGCCCGCGTGACGGGCACGACGGCATCCCTCGCCGGAATCGAGGCCGGCGACCCCGGCGGCGAGGACCGCGTCGTGCTCGCGCACGCCATCGCGCTGTCGACAGGCGGCATCCCACTGCTGTATCTCGGCGACGAGGTCGCTCAGCTCAACGACCGCAGCTACGCCGACGACCCCGACCGGGCCGGCGACAGCCGCTGGGTGCACCGGCCGCACCGACCCGCCGAGCGCTACGCGCAGCGCATGGATGCCGCCACGCCGGCCGGCCGCGTCTTCGCACGCATGATGCGGCTTCTCGAGGTGCGCCGCGCAACTCCCGAGTTCGCGGGCAACAGACTGATCGGGTTCGACGCCGGGCATCCGCGGGTGCTCGGCTACCAGCGGACGGGGGACGGGATCACGACCCGCGTGCTCGCACTCGTCAACGTCGGCGACGACGCCGCACACGTGTCGGCAGAGACCCTGTCGGGGTTTCGCGCGGGCGCCGAGGATCTCATCGAGGGCGGTTCGGTGGATCTCGCGGGCGGATGGATGCTGCCCGCCCACGGCATCGCGTGGCTGCGCGTGACGCCGCGCCCTGAGCCTGTCGCGCCCTGAGCCTGTCGAAGGGCCCTCAGCGACCGGAGTCCGCCAGCAGCACGCGCAGCCGCTCGGCCTCGGCGTCGGGCATGCCGTACCCGTGCTCGGCCGCGGGGTATTGCCGCTCCCGCACCTCACCGGCGTAGGCCGCCACGGCATCGATCATCTCGCCGCGCAGGTGCGCGTACCGCTTGACGAAGCGGGCGGCGGGCCCGTCGTAGATGCCGAGCAGGTCGTGGAACACGAGCACCTGACCGTCGACGTCGGGGCCCGCGCCGATGCCGATCACCGGCACGCGCAGGGAGGGGCGCATGGCCGCGGTCGCGGCGCTCGGGATGGCTTCGAAGACCAGGGCGAAGCATCCGGCGTCCTGCAGCTCGATCGCCTCGTGGCACACCCGCGCGGCCTCGTCGGCCGTGCGGCCCTGCGAGCGATACCCGCCGAGGGTCGCCGCAGTCTGGGGCGTCAGCCCGACGTGTCCCATCACGGGGATGCCGGCGGCCACGAGCGCCCGCGCCCGATCCACCGACGTGCCGCCGCGCTCGATCTTGACCGCATCGGCGCCCGCCTCCTTGACGAAGCGCAGCGCCGTGCGGATCGCCTGCTCGTCCGAGACCTCGTACGAGCCGAAGGGCAGGTCGGCCACGAGGAGGGGCACGGTCATCCCGCGGCGCACGGCCTTGGTCAGCACCAGCATCTCGTCGACCGTCACGGGCACGGTGCTGTCGTATCCGAGCACCGTCATGGCCCCCGAATCTCCGACCAGCACGACATCGACCCCCGCGGCCTCCGCGACCTGAGCGCTCGGGTAATCGTAAGCGGTCACCATGACGATCGGCTCGCCCGCCGCCTTGCGCCGGGCGATCTCGGCGAAGGTCACGGGCGCCGGCGCGGCACCGTCTTCTGCGGGGGTGGGACGGGCGCTCATGCGTGCTCCTTCGCCGGATGCGACAGCATCCTGTTGTCGATCAGACGGGCGCGGCCGACGGGGGCGGCGACGGCGAGCAGCGCGTCGCCTTCGACCGCCTCCAGCGGGCGAAGGTCTTCGGGATGCCGCAGCTCGAGGTATTCCGGTTCGATACCCGCGTCGGCGAGCACTTCCCGCGCGATCGCGAGCAGGGCCGCCGCATCGGTCTCACCGCTCGCGAGGGCGCGATCCGCGGCTTCGAGGGCGCGGTTGATGGCGCCGGCCTGCTGTCGGGCGTCGGCGTCGAGGTACGCATTGCGAGAGCTCATCGCCAGCCCGTCGGGTTCGCGCACGGTGGGGCACGCCTCGATGCGGACGGGGATGTCGAGGTCGCGCACGAGCCGGCGCACCACGAGCACCTGCTGCGCGTCCTTCTGGCCGAAGAACGCGACATCGGGTGCCGTCATCTGGAACAGCTTCGTCACGACGGTTGCGACACCGTCGAAGTGCGCGGGGCCGCGGTAGGCACCGCAGAGCACCTCGGTGAGTCCCGCGATGTGGATCGTCGTGGCGAAACCGTCGGGATAGACCTCGTCGACGGGCGGGGCGAAGAGGATGTCGGCACCCTCCCCCTCCGCGAGCGCGGCATCGCGCGCCTCGTCGCGGGGGTAGGCGGCGAGGTCGTCCTGCGCGTTGAACTGCGTGGGGTTGACGAACAGCGAGACGATGACGAGGTCGGTGTCCGCGCGCGCGCGTCGGATCAACGAGAGGTGCCCCTCGTGCAGTGCCCCCATCGTGGGCACGAGACCCACTCGCCGCCCCGCCGCCCGAGCGTCGCGCACCGCGCCCCGCACCTCGGCCACACTGCGCATGATCCTCATCGGGCGTCCCGTCCTCTCGCGGCGAGCGCACGGGTCGCGGTGCGCAGCACATCGAACACGGGCAGCAGATCGGGGGCGCCGGAGGCGACCGCGTCGCGCTGACGGCCGACCGTCATCTCGTCGCCGCGCGCAACCGGGCCGGTGAGCGCGGTCTCGGGCCCCTGCCGCTGCCAATTCTCGATCGTGGAGCGCACGAGCGGCGCAAGCCGTGCGCGAAGATCCTGCGCGCTCAGTCCGGCGGCGGCCCCGAGCTGCTCGGCCGCATCGAGCAGCGTGACGACGTAGTTCGATGCGATCGAGGCGGCGGCGTGATAGGCCGCGCGCTGCTCGTCGGCGATGTCGAAGGCGTGCGCGCCGAGGCTCGTGGCGAGCGCGAGCGCCGCCTCGCGGGCATCGGCAGTGCGCCCCGCGATGGCACAGCCGATGCCCGCGAAGGCATCGGCGCCCTCGTCCCCCGTGAAGCTCTGCAGGGGATGCAGACCGAAATCGACGTCGAGCCCCTCGAGCGGGGTCGCACCCGAGGTGTGCCCGATGAGGGCGCGGGAGCCCCCTCGGGCACGGGCCGCCGCGGCGGCGGGTGCGATCTGTGCGTCGGGCACGCACAGCAGCACGATGTCGGCGGTGGCGATCTCGCCGCGTCCCAGCGGACCGGTGACATCGATGCCGGCGGTCGCGAAGGCTCGGGCGATCGCCCGGCCGAGGCGTCCGGCGCCGACGACCGCGACCGTGCGCGTGGGGTGCTGCGGGGTGGAGTTCATGGTTTCGCGGCCCGGCCGGTCGAACGCGACCACGCGTTCGGCGTCATCCTGGACCGCGTCCAGAATATCCGCACCTCAGAGCTTGCGGAGCAGAACGCCCTCGACGGTGTGATCGGCCGCCTTCTGCAACACGAGATCGGCGCGGTGCCGTGTGGGCAGCACGTTCTCGAGCAGGTTCGGCAGGTTGACGCCGTTCCAGAACCCGGCTGCCGTCTCGGAGGCCTCGGCATCGGTCAGATCGGCGTATGTGTTGAAGTACGACGCGGGGTCCCGGAAGGCGGCATCGCGAAGCGCCAGGAACCGCTCGGTGTACCACCGGGAGATGTCGTCGGAGTCGGCGTCGACATAGATCGAGAAGTCGAAGAACTCCGACACCGAGACGTCGTTGGGGCGCGGCGGCGGCTGCAGCACGTTCAGTCCCTCGACGATCAGCACGTCCGGTCGGCGCACGATGACCTGCTCCCCCGGCACGATGTCGTAGCTGCGGTGCGAGTACACGGGCGCACGCACCTCGTCGGCGCCGCTCTTGACCGCCCGCACGAACTCGACCAGGGCGCGCCGGTCGTAGGACTCGGGAAAGCCCTTGCGCCGCATCAGGCCGCGGCGCAGCAGCTCGGCGTTGGGCAGCAGGAATCCGTCGGTGGTCACCAGCTGCACGCGAGGCGTGTCGGGCCAGCGCCCCACGAGCTCGCGCAGCAGGCGCGCGATCGTGGATTTGCCCACCGCGACCGAGCCCGCGATGCCGATCACGAAGGGCGTCGTGGTGTCGGCCTCGTGCAGGAAGCGACTGGTCGCGGCGCCCAGCGACTTCGCCGACGCGGCGTAGTGGCTGAGCAACCGGCTCAGCGGCAGGTACACCTCGCGCACCTCGCGCAGGTCGAGCCGATCGGCGAGGCCGCGGATGTGCGCCACCTCGTCGGCGGTGAGCGGCTGCTCCATGTCGGCGGCGAGGCGCGCCCATTCGGCGCGGGTGATCTCTCGAGAGGTCGAGGGGGCAGGTCGGCTCACGCGGGTCGCCGCACGACCAGATCGAGCACCGCATCGGCGACGGCGCGCTTGCTGCCCGAGACCTCGGCCACGACCGCGCCCGAGGAATCCAGCACCAGCGCGGAGTTGTCTTCGGTGCCGAAGCCGCGCCCGCCACCGACGGCGTTGGCGACCAGCAGGTCGGCGGGCTTGCGCGCGATCTTCTCCCGCGCGAGCGCCAACAGCTCGTCGCGGTCGGCCGCGGTCTCGGCCGCGAAGCCGACGACCGTGCGTCCCGGCACGGGGTGCGCGAGAAGATCGCCCAGGATGTCGGGGGTGCGCGTGAGCACCAGTTCGGTGCGCTCGCCGAGGGCGAGCTTCTTGAGCTTGCGCGTCGCGGGCTCGGCCGGCGCGAAGTCGGCGACGGCGGCGGTCATCACGACCACGGAGGCGACGGGCGCGAGCCGGGCGACCTCGGCGGCGAGTTCGGCCGCCGTCTCGATGTCGATCCGCGCGATGCCGGCGGCGTCGAGGGCCGCGACGGGTGCGGCATCCATGTTGGCCGCGAGCACCGTCACGTCGGCGCCGCGGGCGCGTGCGGCCAGCGCGAACGCCGCACCCTGCTTGCCGCTCGAGCGGTTGCCGAGAAAGCGGACGGGATCGATCGGCTCGCGGGTGCCGCCCGCGGTCACGAGCACGCGCTGCCCGTCGAGGTCGGCCGCGGGCGGGGTCTCGCGGGCCGAGGCGGCGGTGAGAGCTGCGGCGGCGAGAGCTGCGGCGGCGATCTCGTCCGGTTCGCTCATGCGTCCCGGGCCCACGTCCGCGCCGGTGAGGCGGCCGGAGCCGGGACCGACGATCGTGACTCCCCGCCCGGCGAGGGTGCGGATGTTGGCGACAGTGGCGGGATGCTGCCACATCTCGGTGTGCATCGCGGGAGCGATGACGAGCGGCGCGCGGCTGGCGAGCACCGTCGTACCGAGCAGATCGTCGGCGAGGCCGGTCGCGAGCTTCGCGATCGTGTTCGCCGTTGCGGGCGCGATGACGACGACATCCGCCTGCTGTCCGAGCGCGACATGGCGGACGGCGGCGACATCGTCGAAGATCGAGGTGTTCAACGGGTGGCGGCTGATCGCCTCCCAGGTGGGCGCGCCGACGAACCGCAGCGCGGACTCGGTCGCGATCACGCGCACTTCGTGACCGGCGAGCACGAGCTCGCGGACGAGGAGCACCGCCTTGTACGCGGCGATGCCGCCCGTGACACCCACGACGATGTTGAACGGCCGATCCATGATGTGCCCACTGTACAAGTCGCGGCGGCACCGTCCGGGGGACTACCGTCGCAGCATGGGCCCCTCCACCGAGAACGTTCCCGTCGAGGCAGAGCCTGCCCGCGTAGAACCCACCTTCACCGAGCTCGGACTCGACGACGCCGTGCTCCGCGCGCTGAAGGATGTGGGCTATGAGACCCCATCCGCCATCCAGGCCGCCACGATCCCGCCGCTGCTGTCGGGCCGTGACGTCGTGGGCCTCGCGCAGACCGGCACCGGCAAGACCGCCGCCTTCGCGCTCCCGATCCTCTCTCAGCTCGATCTTGCGCAGAAGACGCCTCAGGCGCTGGTGCTCGCGCCGACCCGCGAGCTCGCGCTCCAGGTCTGCGAGGCGTTCGAGAAGTACGCGGCGCACCTGCGCGGAGTGCACGTGCTGCCGGTCTACGGCGGGCAGGGCTACGGTCAGCAGCTCTCGGCGCTGCGACGAGGGGTGCACATCGTCGTGGGCACGCCGGGCCGCATCATGGACCACCTCGACAAGGGCACCCTCGACCTGTCGGAGCTGCGCTTCCTCGTGCTCGACGAGGCCGACGAGATGCTGAAGATGGGCTTCGCCGAGGATGTCGAGACGATCCTCGCCGACACACCCGCCGACAAGCAGGTCGCGCTCTTCTCCGCGACGATGCCGGCGCAGATCCGGCGCATCTCGGCGCAGTACCTCAACGAACCCGAAGAGATCACCGTCAAGACGAAGACGACGACCTCGGCCAACATCACCCAGCGCTACCTCGTGGTCTCGTATCCGCAGAAGGTCGACGCGCTCACCCGCATCCTCGAGGTGGAGAACTTCGAGGGGATGATCGTGTTCACGCGCACGAAGAACGAGACCGAGACCCTCGCCGAGAAACTGCGCGCCCGCGGCTACACGGCCGCGGCGATCAGCGGCGATGTCGCGCAGGCCCAGCGCGAGCGCACCGTCAATCAGCTCAAGAGCGGCAAGCTCGACATCCTGGTCGCCACCGATGTCGCGGCCCGCGGGCTCGACGTCGACCGCATCAGCCACGTCGTCAACTTCGATCTACCGATCGACACCGAGTCCTATGTGCACCGTGTGGGCCGCACCGGGCGCGCCGGGCGCACGGGCGCGGCGATCAGCTTCGTGACCCCGCGTGAGCGTCGCATGCTGACCGCGATCGAGAAGGCCACCCGCCAGCCCCTGACCGAGATGAAGCTGCCGAGCGTCGACGACGTCAACGCCACACGCCTCACGCGTTTCGACGATGCGATCACTGCGGCGCTCGCCGACCCCGCCCAGATCGGCGTCTTCCGCGACATCGTCGCGCACTACGTCGAGCACCACGACGTTCCCGAGGCCGATGTCGCGGCCGCCCTCGCGGTGGTCGCGCAGGGTGAGACCCCCCTGCTGCTCGAACCCGACGCGGCACCCGAGCCCCGCTACGAGCGCGATCGGCACGAACGCGGCGAGCGCCGCGAGCGCGGCGAGCGACGTGCCCGGGGAGGCGGCGGCTCCCTGACCACCTACCGCATCGCCGTCGGGCGCCGGCACAAGGTCGAGCCCCGGCAGATCGTCGGCGCGCTGGCCAACGAGGGCGGGCTGCGGCGGGAGGACTTCGGGGCGATCCAGATCCGGCCCGAGTTCTCGCTCGTCGAGCTGCCCGCCGACCTCTCCCGAGAGACGCTGCAGCGCCTCGAAGGCACCCGCATCAGCGGCAAGCTCATCGAGCTCAGACCCGACCGCTTCAGCGGCTCGGCGGGGCGCGAGGACCGCCCGCGGCGGCGCTGATCCGCACCGCGACCGCGCCGGCTCAGGCGAAGGCGCGGGCGTAGGGACCCGGGCCGTAATCGAGTTCGACGCCCAGCTGGCGTGCGGCGCGCAGCGCGAAGTGCGGGTCGCGCATCATCTCGCGTCCGACGAGCACGACGTCGGCCTGCCCGGTGATGAGCACCTGCTCGGCCTGATACGCCTGATCGATCATGCCGACAGCGGCCGTGGGCATGCCTGTCGCCGCCCGGATCGCCGCGGCGAACGGCACCTGGTACCCGGGCCCCGCGGGGATCGTCGCCGTGGCGACGTTGCCGCCCGTCGAGACATCGATCATGTCGGCGCCGCGCTCGGCCGCCCATCGCACGACCTGCTCGGTCTCCTGGGGCGTCCACCCGCCGGGCGTCCAGTCGGTCGCCGAGAAGCGCACGAGCAGCGCCACGTCCGGGCCGATCTCGGCGCGAACGGCCTCGACGGCCTCGAGGACGATCCGCGCCCGGTTCTCGAGCGAGCCGCCGTAGGCGTCGGTGCGGCGGTTGCTCAGCGGCGAGAGGAACTCGTGCAGCAGGTACCCGTGCGCGGCGTGGATCTCGACCATGTCGAAACCCGCGTCCACGGCTCGCCGCGCGGCCGCCGCGAAGGCCGCCACGACCGCCTGGATGCCGTCGACGTCGAGTTCGCGCGGAGTCTCGAGCCCCTCGAAGGCCACAGCGCTCGGCGCGACCGTCGGCCACCCGCCCTCCGCGAGCGGCACCGAGCCGCGCCGGGTCTCGCCCCATGCGCGATAGGTGGACGCCTTGCGACCCGCGTGGGCGAGCTGGATCCCCGCCGCCGCGCCCTGATCGTGCAGGAAGGACACGATCGGCGCGAGCGCGTCGCGCTGCGCGTCGTTCCACAGCCCCAGGTCCTCGGGGCTGATGCGTCCCTCCGGCACGACCGCGGTCGCCTCGAGGATGATGGCGCCGACCCCGCCCTTGGCGAGCGATCCCAGGTGCACGAGGTGCCAGGCGGCGGGCATCCCGTCCCGGCTCTCGGACGAGTACTGGCACATCGGCGGCACCCAGATGCGATTGCGGGTCGTCATCCCCCGCAGGGTGAACGGGGAGAAGAGGGCGCGATCCATGGGGCTCCTGGCGTCGTGGGCGATGGGGCAGTGGGGTCCGGGGTTACGGGTTTGCGGGTCGCCGCTAGGCGCCGGTGCGCAGAGTGGCGACGTCGTCGTCGACCTCGATGATGGTGTTGGTCCTGTCGACATGGACGACGACGGGCTCGTAGTCCACCAGCTCGTCGCGGGAGTACTGCCCGTAGGTGATGACGATCACGGTGTCGCCGCTGTGCACGAGGCGCGCGGCTGCTCCATTGACTTGGACCACGCCGCTGCCGCGCTCGCCGATCAGCGCATAGGTCTCGAAACGCGCCCCATTGTCGACGTCGAGCACGTGCACCTGCTCGTTCGCGCGGATGTCGGCCGCGTCCAGCAGGTCCGCATCGATCGTGATCGACCCGACGTAGTTCAGATCGCTGCCGGTGATCGTCGCGCGGTGGATCTTCGATTTCAGCATCGTGCGCAGCATCCGCGCCACCTCCACATCCCGGGCCGCCCGGCCGCCCGGACGGGAGCGGCGCCGGGACCGCCTCGGATATCGTACGGCCCCGGCGCCGCGGCGGCGGTCGGGTGGCGGTGCGGATGGGCGCCGCGCGGGCTCCCGTCAGGGCTCGAGCACGACCTTGATGCAGCCGTCCTGCTTCTTCTGGAACGTCTCGTAGAGCTCGGGCGCCCGGTGCAGCGGCACGCGGTGGGTCGTCAGATCCGTGACGCCCAGCGGGTCGGCGGGGTCCTCGACGAGCGGGACGAGGTCATCGATCCACCGCTTCACGTTGCACTGGCCCATCCGCATGCTGATCTGCTTGTCGAACATCGTCTTCATCGGCAGGATGTCGGCGTCTCCCGCGTACACCCCGCTCAGTGACACCGTGCCGCCACGGCGCACCACGTCGATCGAGGCGTGCAGCGCGGCGAGGCGATCAATGCCCGCGCGGTCCATGAGCTTCTCGGCGATGGCGTCCGGCAGCATCCCGATCGCGTCCTGGGCGAATTTGATGCCAGGGTTGCCGTGCGCCTCGAGCCCTACGGCGTCGACGACGGAGTCGGCGCCGCGCCCCTCAGTCAGATCGACCAGCTCGTCCACGACGGTGTCGGTGAGGTCGTAGGTCAGCACACCGTGGCGCTCGGCCATCGCACGCCGCTCGGGCTCGGGGTCGACCCCGAGCACCCGGTAGCCGCGATGCACTCCCACCCGGGAGACGAACTGGCCGACCGGGCCGAGCCCCATGACCGCCAACGTGCCCCCCTCGGGCACGTCCGCGTACTGCACCCCCTGCCAGGCGGTGGGCAGGATGTCGCTGAGGAACAGGTAGCGGTCATCGGGCAACTCGGCACCGACGCGGATGTGGTTGTAGTCGGCGAGGGGCACGCGGAGGTACTCCGCCTGCCCACCGGGAACCTGTCCGTACAGCTTGGTGTAGCCGAACAGGGCGGCGCCGCTGCCGTATTCGCGCACCTGCGTGGTCTCGCACTGCGACTGCAGCCCCCGGCGGCACATGAAGCAATGGCCGCACGAGATGTTGAAGGGCACGACGACGCGGTCGCCGACGGCCAGCTGCGTCACATCCGAGCCGACCTCGACGACCACGCCCATCGGCTCGTGGCCCAGGATGTCTCCCGCGTCGAGGAACGGCGCGAGCAGTTCGTACAGGTGCAGGTCCGAGCCGCAGATGGCCGTCGATGTGATCCGCACAATCGCGTCCGTCGGGTGCTCGATGACGGGGTCCGGCACCTCCTCCACGGTGAGCGTGCGCTTGCCCTGCCAGGTGAGTGCCTTCATGCGTTCCACGTCCTTCGTCTCGAGATCGTCGGTGGATGCGGGGCGCCGGGCGCCGGCATCCGTTCACTCCTCGTCCGATCCTGCGGGGGCGGGGGCGTGCGCGCACAGGGGTTGACAGGAGAGAGGGGGCCGTCACCCGTGGGGGAAAGGACAGCGCGACCCGGTGCCCACCGCGCGCACCCGGCCGCCGGACGCGGGCTTGGTCGGCAGCCGGCGCCTGTTCACCCTCAGCCCTTCGCCGTTGATGCTCAACCCCGGATCGCTCAACGTCGCGATGGCCGTCGCGAGGGCGGCGATCGCGAGCTTCTCGCCGGGGCAGCGGTGCCCGTGCGCCGGGTCCCCACCCCCGTGGGGCACGAAGGCCTCGATGCCTTCGTAGTCGTCAGCTCCCTCGAACCGCTCCGGCGCGAACCGGTCGGGATCCTCCCAGGACTCCGTGTCGGTGTTGGTGCCGAGGATATCGAGCACGACCCGGCCGCCGGCGGGAACCCCCTGACCGTCGAGGGTGACATCGACGATCGCCTTTCCCGGCAGCATCGGCACGAACGGTGCGGTTCGCCGCACCTCCTGTGCGAAAGCCGTCGCGAGAGCACCGCCCGCGAGGGTTCCGCGCTGCGCCGTTTGGGCGGCGATCCGATCGCGCCAGTCGGGCTGATCGTGGAGCTCCTTCGCGGCGAAGGCGACGAATCGCGCAACCGCGATCGTGGGCCGGATGGTGTTCTGCAGCTCGATCCCCGCGGTACGGGCGGGGAGCAGGTCACCGCTCAAGTCGCGGTGCCATGCCCAGGTGTGCAGGGCGGTCTCGTTCGGCGGCGACAGCTGCCCCGCTCGCACTGCCTCGATGAGGCGCTGGGCATGTCGGTCAGACCACCAGCGATTCACCGCGGCGAGGGCGAATTGGGGCGAGTAGGGCACTCCGAATCCGTCGACGATCTGCGCCAGCCGCGCTGACCAGCGCGTCTGTGCGGCACGGGTGCCCGGCAGCCCCGCCCACAGCATGACGGCCCGGCCGATCGCGCCGACCGCGGCGTCGTATGCGGAGCGATCGCCGCCGGCGAGCCAATCGGCGCGCTCGATGCGCCACTCGGCCTCCAGAAGGGGCGAAAGGCGCGTGACCTGGGCATCCTCGTAGGCCACACCGAGGAAGGCCGACTTGCGGCGGCGGTGGTCTGCCCCGTCGAGGCTGTGCACCGAGCCGTGGCCGAACAGGGTCTCCTGGACAAGCGCCGGCATCGCGCCGTGCCGGGCGATCCTGGACTCGTCGTAGAAGAGGCGAACGCCCTCGCGCCCGCGGACGAGGACGGCTTCATCCCCCAGCAGTCTCATCGGCGCGGCACGCGCCCCGGACCGTGCGCGTTGCCAGATGTGGGCGCCGAATCCATACCCGCGGGTGAGGACGGCGAGTGAGTCATCCCGGACCAGCGCGCCCACTCGCCCCGCGCGATGCCGAAGGGATACCGCCGCGGTCCGGAGGATATGTTCACTCTGCATACGCCCACCGTCGCACTCCGGCGTGACGGGCTCCAGGGGGAGGCGCATAGCGGCGCCTTGTGCTACCGCCGACGCCGGAGCCTTCACCGGCAGAGCGTCAAGGCTCGGGAGTGGCGGATGTACGAAATCCCGTCAGCTTGTGGCTGCCGTCGCACCACGGCTTGATGAGCGACGCGCCGCATCGGCAGAGCGCCACCGTGCGCCGTGGTTGCGCCACGCTGCGACCGTTCTCGTCGATGATCTCGACGCGTCCGCGCACGATGAGCGGCCCATCCGGGTAGGCCCGGATTCGGGCCGGCCTCTCGCCGGGCTCTGTCATGGTCGTCTTCTCCCTTGCCGGGGCGTGGGCGATGCCGCCCTGATGAAGCGCTCGCCGCGGTACGGGACGCCGCCCCGCAGCCGCTGGATCAGGGCGATCCAGATCGTGATCGACCGTTCCGCCGTCCAGACGAGTGCCCAGAGATCCCCGCTCATCGGGAAGTGCGCGGTCCCGTCTCCGCGGCGGCGGCCGATCTCGGCGGTCGCGATGATCGCGCACGCGGCTCCGGCGAGCACGCCCCACCGACGCCGAGCGAACGCGAAGACGCAGAGCGGAAGCAGCGCGAGTTCCCGGATCAGGCGCACGGGCTGCGCGAAGCCGTCGTAGGCCTGCCTCACCCGTTGGTCCCAGAATCGCCCCGTTGAGGGGGGAATCCGCCGCACGAGGATGTCTCGCGCCACGTCGACGTTCCCTCCGTGTGCGCGCACGGTGCGCTCAAGCTGGAAGTTCTCGAACAGCACATCCGTGTCGTATCCACGATCCGGCAGGGCGCCGCGGCGCAGGGCCACCGTGCCCGAGTAGTCGCCGCCGAGGGCGCGATTGAGCAGGATGCGCCCGCTGTCCCATCGCGCGTGCCACGGCAACGGCGAGAAGTAGTTCTGCGGGCGCACGAGGTCGAACACCGCGAGCCGCTGGATGATCGCCTGCAGCGCTGCCACGTCGTACCGCACATCGTCATCGGCGATGATCACCGTCTCGTGGCGTGCCCTCGACAGGCCGGTCATCGCACCCCGCGCCTTGCCGTTGCGTCCCGGCCATTCCGGTCGGATGTGACGCACCCAGGGCCAGGCGCTCTCATGCGCCGTGAAGAGCGGGTCATCCGAACCGTCGACGACGGTCACCTCGACCAGGCCCGCGATCTCTCGGAGATAACGCGACATCTCGCCGGAGCCACGATCGTCCTCCCACCGCAGCGGCAGGACGTACTCGACGGGCCAGGGCGGGGCCTCGCCGTTCATCCGCGCGCGGGGGCGCGCAATGACGAAGCGCCCCGCTGCCACGCGGCCAGGATGCCGTCGGCCACCCATCCGTCGACGGCCAGGCACGCCGCGGCGCCGAAGAAGATGTCACTCAGAAGCTCGGGGCGATCCTCGGCCAGCCCGCCGGCGAGATCACGACCCGCGATCTGCTCGTGCACGGCGTCGGCTTCGACGTGCTCGTCGAAGTACCGGGTGACATCCGGACCGAACCCCAGCCGGCGGAAGCCATCGCCGTACAGTCGATTGGGCAGGGATGATGTCATCTCGAACGCGGCGAGGTGGCCGACGACGGCACCCAGAAGGCGCCGATTGAGGCCGAACATCGACATCAGGTTCATGGACGCGAGCGTCAGCGCGGGAACCGAATCGATGTACCGACCGTAGGCGTCGTCGAGACCGGCGCCGCGCAGGGTGCGGGCGAAGATCTCGGCATGCATCCGCGGGAGGTCGCCCGCACCGTACTCGTCGGACTGGATCTCCACCAGAGCGGCCTTCGCACCGCCGGTCAGACGCGGGATCGCCCACGAGTGGGGGTCGGCTTCGCGCAGGGTGTAGACGCTGCGATGGATCAGGAACTCCCTGAGCTGATCCGCAGTCGCCTTCTTCGCCACATGCCGCGACAGGCTGGGGCCCGGGACCGGGGACGTCATCGCGAAGAGCGCAGCGGCCACCGACTCGGCGTCTGCCGGGGGCAGGTGCGGCACCTGGATGTCGCGACGCAGCGTGTCCTCGAATCGTCTCTCGAGCGCGGCCCGTGCCGCGATCAGATCCGTGCTCCACTCCCAGGCCGGGTCGATGAAGGACAGGGAGCCGTAGTGACCTGCGTAGAGCAGGAACAGTGTGAGCTGCACGTCGTCGTCGCGCAGGGGATCGGCGATGCCCGTCAGCACGTCCTCGGTGAGTGCGGCGAGGTGCGGCGCTCCGTCGGCGGGCGATGCGGCGAGCGTCTCAAGCAGCGACGCGCTGAGCGGGCCTCGGGCCTCGAACGGAGCGCGCAAGCGGTCGATATCGGCGAGGACGGAAGTACTCATCTGGACCTTCGTTCTGCGGGGTGACAGCAGGGTGACGAGTCCGGGAGGTACCGCCCCCCGCCTCCCGGACTCGTCGTCTCAGGGTCTGCTCTCCGGAGCGCCTGCGGCCGTTCTCCGCCTACGGTATGTCCGGCGGTTCATACATCCGCGGGGCTTGACGCGCCGATGGGGCGATGGCATCATCGCGCGCGCGGCGGGAAGTGCGGAATGGGCACCGGACGTTGCGCGCGCACTGCCCGTCGCGCGCGCGGCGCGAGCAGGGAATCGGCGACGGCCAGCGCGTCTTCGAGAGTGTCGAAACGCGTGTCGGCATGCGTGTCGCGCAGCCATAGGACGGTGACATGATCCTCTGCGCATTCGACGAACGCAACCAGTCGGCGCGGGTCGCTTTCGTGCAGCGCCGGATCACACAGGCGCCAGCATCCCTCACCCACCCGGGTGAGCTCGATTCGTGCGGGTGCAGCCTCAGCCATCGCCCCAGACCTCCTCGACTGGTTGATGTGCACCGCGTCCGCCGTCGGAACCGACGCGGTCGACCGAGGTCGCGGACTTCGGGAAGCCTGCGTCCTCTGGGTGCCCTTCGATTGTCGCTGCTGCGCCGCGCCACCCGAAGGGGGTTGACAGGGCACGTCGCCGTCGCTTAGCCGATCAGTCGTCGGAAGGGATGGGAATCAAGGCGATCGGCGTACCGCCGCTGAGCCAGATATATGCATCTCGCCGGGACCCCTCGCCGTCATTGACCACCATCCAGGCGCCCCCCGCCTGGGCCTCGGACACCTCCCGCCGCACGTCGTCGAACTCGCGGCCGCCGATGCTGTAGAGATGGCCGGCGTAGTGGACGTCAATGCGCTTCATGAGGAATCCCGTGGATGCTGAGGCCGTGGGCGCCCGCCTCGTACTCGGCCGGCTCCGGCACCGCGTACAGGCCCGTCGGTGAGTTCGCCGCATAGACCAGGGCGTCCACCCACGCCCGGTTGATGTTCGGCTTGCGACTGCCGTAGAACTTGTAGACCTGCCGTAGAACTTGTAGACCACCGAGCATCGAGGATGAATCCACACCGTGGTGCGCCCGACACCGATGCTCGAGTCGTCCTTCCACGTGAAGTGGAAGGACTCGCCGCGGCGCATCTTGGCCCCGATCACGAGCTGCAGATGGGCCAGCAGCCGGTCGTCGAAGTCGACTCTGACGAGGGAGTCGTAGATGAACTTGCCCATGTAGATCCTTCCGCCAGGCGCGATCGTCCGTTCGCACACGCTAGAAAGCGAGGCTGCTGAATAGGACGGGGAGTCGCTCCGCGACCTGTTCGCGACTGTCCGGTTCCGGCACGATGTGGAGGCCTGGCGGGGAGTTCGCCACGTACATCAGCGCCGTGATCCATGCGGGATTTATCTCGGGACGGCGGCTGCCGTAGAACTTGTAGACCACCGAGCATCGAGGATGAATCCACACCGTGGTGCGCCCGACACCGATGCTCGAGTCGTCCTTCCACGTGAAGTGGAAG